>NZ_AOJF01000052.1:0-12301 GCF_000337395.1 Halorubrum distributum JCM 13561 | reverse complement strand
GATCCACGCGATACGTTCGCTGAGGCGGTCGAATTCTGCCATAGACACTCAGAACTCGTCCGCCTCATCCTCTAACTTAACGCGACCCGCGACCGAACCCGGGAGTTTTTAACGTGGGCGAGAGTACGCCGAGGTACCACACTCCCGCGGGACACGGTGAGTCGCGACGACTCGGCCGTAGCGGGGCCTTCAACGACGCGCGGTACGACGGTGCGCCGACGGCTCCTTGCGGGGTATTAGTGACCGACGCCGATCACGGCGTCGAACACGCACACACCATGGAAATCGAAATTGCGACACTCGGCGGTTACGAAGAGGTCGGTCGACAGATGACGGCGGTCCGAGCGGGCGAGGACATCGTCATCTTCGACATGGGCCTGAACCTCAGTAAGGTCCTCATCCACGACAACGTGGAGACCGAGAGCATGCACAGCCTCGACCTGATCGACATGGGCGCCATCCCGGACGATCGGGTCATGAGCGAACTCGAGGGCGACGTCAAGGCGATCGTCCCCACCCACGGTCACCTCGACCACATCGCGGGGATCCCGAAGCTCGCCCACCGGTACGACGCGCCGATCGTCTCCGCGCCGTACACGATCGAGCTGGTGCGCCAGCAGATCGAAGACGAGGGCAAGTTCCAGGTCGACAACGACCTCGTGAAGATGAAGCCGGGCGCCACGATGGCGATCGGCGACTCCGAGCAGGTCGAGATGGAGTTCGTCAACGTCACGCACTCGATCATCGACGCGATCAACCCGGTCCTCCACACACCCGAGGGGGCGATCGTCTACGGGCTCGACAAGCGGCTGGACCACGACCCCGTCATCGGCGATCCGATCGACATGGAGCGGTTCCGCGAGATCGGCCGCCAGGACGAGGGCGTCCTCGCGTACATCGAGGACTGTACGAACGCCGGCAGTAAGGGCCGGACGCCCTCCGAGTCGTACGCGAAGAAGCACGTCGAAGACACGCTCAAATCGATGGAGGACTACACCGGCGGCATCATCGCCACCACGTTCTCCTCGCACATCGCCCGCGTGAAGACGCTCGTCGAGTACGCCCGCGAGATCGGCCGCCAGCCGGTCCTGCTCGGGCGCTCGATGGAGAAGTACTCCGGCACGGCCGAGCGCCTCGACTTCGTCGACTTCCAGGGCGACGTCGGCATGTACGGCCACCGCAAGTCCGTCGACCGCGCGTTCAAGCGGATCATGAAGGAGGGGAAGGGGAACTTCCTCCCCATCGTGACGGGCCACCAGGGCGAGCCGCGCGCGATGCTCACCCGCATGGGCCGCGGCGAGACCCCGTACGAGATCGACGACGGCGACAAGGTCGTCTTCAGCGCGAGCGTCATTCCGGAGCCCACCAACGAGGGGCAGCGCTACCAGAGCGAACAGCTGCTTCGGATGCAGGGCGCGCGCCTCTACGACGACATCCACGTCTCCGGCCACCTCCGCGAGGAGGGCCACTACGAGATGCTACAGGCGCTCCAGCCCCAGCACCTCATCCCCGGCCACCAGACGCTGAAGGGCCGCTCGCCGTACGTCGACCTCGCGAAGTCGCAGGGGTACAAGCTCGGACGCGACGTCCACGTCACGCAGAACGGGTCCACCATCCAGCTCGTCGAATGACGAGCGAGACGAAGGAGGCGCGGGTGCTGGAGGCCATCCGCGAGCGGCGTGAGCTCGTCAACGCCGCTATCGACGAGGAGCTGCCGGTCCAGGAGCCCGAGCGGCTGTACGAGGCGACGCGGTACATCCTCGAAGCGGGCGGGAAGCGGCTCCGCCCGACGGTGACGACGCTGGCCGCGGAGGCGGTCACCGGGACCGAGCCGATGGGCGCCGACTTCCGCGCGTTCCCCTCGCTCGACGGCGACGAGGTCGACGTGATGCGGGCCGCGGTCGCCATCGAGGTGATCCAGTCGTTCACGCTGATCCACGACGACATCATGGACGAGGACGACCTGCGGCGGGGCGTCCCCGCGGTCCACGAGGCGTACGACGTCTCGACGGCGATTCTCGCGGGCGACACGCTCTACTCGAAGGCGTTCGAGTTCATGACCGAGACGGGCGCGGACCCGCAGCACGGGCTCGAAGCGATGCGGATGCTCGCGTCGACCTGTACCGAGATCTGCGAGGGACAGGCGCTCGACGTCGCCTTCGAGAGCCGCGACGACATCCTCCCCGAGGAGTACCTGGAGATGGTCGAGCTGAAGACCGCCGTCCTCTACGGCGCGTCCGCGGCGACGCCAGCGCTCCTGCTCGGCGCCGACGAGGCGGTCGTCGACGCCTTATACCAGTACGGGATCGACTCCGGGCGCGCGTTCCAGATCCAGGACGACGTGCTCGATCTCACCGTCCCCTCCGAGGAGCTCGGCAAGCAGCGCGGCTCCGACCTCGTCGAGGGCAAGGAGACGCTCATCACCCTCCACGCCCGTCAACAGGGGGTTGACGTCGACGACCTCGTCGACGCCGACACGCCGGCCGAGGTGACCGAGGCGGCCATCGACGACGCGGTCGCGGCCTTGGAGGAGGTCGGCTCCATCGAGTACGCCCGCGACACCGCCGCGGACCTCACCGAGCGCTCGAAGGAACACCTCGAACTCCTCCCCGAGAGCGGCTCCCGGAGCCTGCTCGAGGACCTCGCGGACTACCTCATCGTCCGCGGCTACTGAGCGACACGACCGCCGATCGACACGACCGCCAAGCGGGCACCGGCGGTCCGGGCCGCGACGGACACCGCTTTACCCCCGGCGCGCGTTCGGTCGACCGTGTCACGGTACCGAGACGTCGCGCTGTTTTTCGCGCTCGCCCTGCTGTGGGGCGGATCCTTCGTCGCCATCGAGGTCGGCCTCGACTACTACCCGCCGGTGTTGTACGCCGCCTACCGGTTCGACGTGGCCGCGCTGGCGCTGATCTCGTACGTGCTGCTCACGCAGGACGGCCCGTTCCCGCGGACCCGCGGCGACCTCGCCGCGATCGGGTTCAGCGGCGGGCTCTCCGTGGCCGCGAACAACTCGCTGCTGTTCGTCGGCCAGCAGTACACGACGAGCGGCATCGCCTCGATCACCTACAGCCTCGTCCCCATCGCGACCGCGGCGGTCGCGGCCGTCTGGATCGGCGGCGCGGACCTCGATCGTCGCGGCGCGGTCGGCGTCGTCCTCGCGTTCCTCGGCGTGGGGCTCGTCGCGCAGCCGGATCCGGCGAACCTCGGCGGGGGCGTCGCGGTCGGGGTCGGGCTGATCGCGATCGGCGTGATCGCCGTCGCGGTCGGCAGCGTCGGCCTCCGAACCGTGGAGACCTCGTTCTCCAGCGTCGCGCTCACCGGGTGGGCGATGGGGTTCGGCGCGCTCGCCATCCACGCGCTCAGCCTCGGCGTCGGCGAGAGCCAGCGGCTCCCGGCGACCGCGCCGCGGGCGCTCGTCGCGCTGGCGTTCCTCGGCCTGCTCTCGTCGGCGGTCGCGTACACCATCTACTTCACGCTGCTCGACCGGCTCGGCCCCTTCGAGATCAACCTGGTCTCGTACGTCGTCCCGATCGTGGCGACCGTCGCGGGCGCCCTGCTGCTCGCCGAGCCGGTCACGGCGTTCACCGTCGCCGGCTTCGTCGTCATCGTCCTCGGATTCGGACTGTTGAAACGCCGCGAGATCGCCGACGCGGCCGCCGGGATCCGGTTCCCGGGATAAAAGAGAGCCGTCGCGGCCGCAGCGCGTGGCGCCGCACCGCGTACCGCTGGACGGCGCCCGACTATGCGGTCGCGTTCCCGGACGGCTCGGTCGGTTCCGGCGGCGGGGTCGCGCCGCCCGGCGGAACCGCGCCGCCCGGACCGGTCGCCGGGCCGAACGACACGTCGGGGGTCTCGCCCGTCACGAGGAAGTCCGCGACGTTGCCGATCAGGACGCCGTTGTCGGCGCGCCCGGCGTTCTCCGGTTCGAGGAAGCTGGAGTCGCCCACCACCGCGAGCGAGTCGCTTCGGACCGCGACGCCGTAGGCGCCGGCCTCGCGGGTCGTCGACAGCCGCGACGTCTCCGCGGTCGCGAGCGTCGCCGGTCCGTCGGCCGTGCCCACGGGCGCGGCGCCGCGGAAGACGACCTGCTCGACGCCCTCCGTCAGCGCCCCCGGCCCGGTCGGCTCGACGAGCACGCTGAGGTAGTTCGCGTCGTTGTTCTCCATGTCGTACACGTAGCCCGCCTCGCCGTAGACGCCGAACGGCGAGCCGAAGTCGGTGAGCGCGCCGGCGCCGCCCGGGTCGCTCGCGACGAGCGTCCGGCCGCCGGCCTCGACGAACGTCTCGACGGCGTCGGCGTCGGTCGCCGACAGCGCGCCGGGGCTCGTGGTGACGAACGCGTCCGCGTCCGAGAGCATCGACGGCAGCGGCTCGCGGCTCGCGATCCCGCCGTAGAAGCGGACCTCGTGGCCGTTCTCGACGAGCGCCGCGGTCAGCGGCGCGACGCCGCGCCGAACGCCGCCGACCGATCCGATGTCCGCGTCCGCGGGCGAGTCGCCGTCTTCGATCGGCAGGATGGAGGTCCCGCCGCCGAGCCCGGCACCGCCGCTGCCGAGGTGGACGACGACCGTGTTCGACGGCTCGCTGCTCTCCATTTCGACCTCGCCGCCCTCGCTGACGGTCTCCGGCTCGACCGCGTCCAGCTGCCAGTGGTCGTCCGCGACGGCGTCGGTCTCGGGCGGCGCGTCGTCGAGGACGACGCCGCCGACGGCGGCGACGCCGACGACCGCGAGGAAGATCAGCGCGAACGCGCCGACCGTCGTTCGCAGGTCGACGCTCACGCGCCGTCACCTCCGTTCGCCGCGACCGCGGCGTCGAGCGCCGCAGCGGAGTCGTCGCCCGTCGCGGCCGACTCGTCGTCGTTCGTCGCGTCCGCGCCGCTCGTCGCCGCGTCGGCGTCGCCGCCGTCCGCGGGTAGCCGCGCGGTGTAGCTCGTCATGACGACGTCGTCGCCGACGGTCTCGTCCCACGCTTCCGGCGCGACCGCGAGGATGAGCCCGTCGCCGATCTCGTCGTCCGCCCCCTCGGCGACGACGACCGTCCCGTCGTCGCGCTCCAACAGCGGGATGCCGCCCGGAACGGGGCTCTCCGTGCGCCGCGTGTCGACCGCGTAGTCGTCGAGTCCCGCCTCGGCCGCGGCGTCGGCGACCGCGCCGTCGACGAAGCCGAATCTGTCGGCGAAGCCGTTCTCGACCGCCTCGGTGCCGAGGTAGGCGTCGGCGTGCGCGATCGCCTCGCGGTCGAGCTCGATCTCGTCGCCGCGCTGTTCGATCACGTTCGCGATGAAGAGGTTCGCGAGCGTCTGTCGGCGCTCGCGCTGGGTGTCCGGGTCGCTGCCGGCCTTGTCCGGGCCGGTCGTCCCCGCGTTCGGACCGCTCGGGGCCGGCGCGGTGCCGGCGACCCCGACGCTGCCGACCGCCTGCGCGGAGGGCGCGACGTAGATCCGGTCGGCGGGCGCGATCGCGAGGTAGGCGCCGGACGCGCCCAGCGTGTCGACGGCGGCGTACACCGGCATCACCGACGCGGTGCGGTCGACAGCGGCGTACATCCGCTCGCTCTGCGCGGGCAGGCCGCCCCCGCTGTCGACCTCCAGGACGACCGCCTCGATCGAGTCGTTCGTGCGGGCGTCCCGGAGGTTGTCCTCGACGTGTTGCGCCGTCCCCGAGTCGATCGTCCCGTCGATCTCGATCACGGCCACCGTCCCGTCGGGCCCCGTCACGGCGCCGTACACGCCGGGCGCGACGAGCAGCCCCGCGGCCACCGCGAGGATCGCCGCGACCCCGACCGCGTGTCGGGTCTCGATCCGGTCGAGCGGCGATCCGGACGCGTGGTCCGGGGTCGGTCGGTCGGCCGTCCTCCGCGGACGGTCGGTCGCCGTCGGCGATCGATCCGGGCTCGCCGCCTCCGCGTCGTCCGTCGGTTCGTTGGGCGTCCTCGGAGGCGAGTCCTCGGAGCTCATCGACTCGTCCTCGTTCGATACTGCTGTCGTGGCGTATGGTCTCTCGTCGTCATCGTGGGTTCGCTCGCGCGTCGGTCACTGGTCGATACGGCTGCGCCGCTCTGGCGGCCGGTACTCCCGCGGTCGGTGGCGCCGCTCACGCGGCCGGTGTTTCTGCGATCGACTGCGTCGCTCACGCGTCGGCCACCTCGATCGGGTCGCCGACGGTCCCGTCGAACAGCGAGGCGTGGGCGGCGAAGAGGTCGCTCTCGGCCGCGCCGTCGACGATCACGGTCCGCCCGTGTCGGGTGACGCTCGCGTCCGCGAGCGAGGTCTCTCCCTCCCGGGCGGCCCGCGCGATCGCCTCGGCCGTCTCCCTGTCGAGGCGTCGGGGGTCCGCGACCGCGCCGTACCGCAGCGCGACGCTCGGATCTCCGGGGTCCGCGCCTCCGGTAGCGGATTCCCCGCCGGTCACGCGGAGCGACGCCCCGACCGCGCCCGACGCGTCGACCGCGGTGCGGAGCTCGTCGGGCGCGTCGGCGAGCACGCTTCGGAGGTGGTCGCGGGCGTCCGGTCCGAGGTCGACACACACCGTCGCGTCGCCCTCGAGCAGCGAGGGGAGGGGGCCGTAGCTCGCGCTCGTGCCCGCTCGTCGCCGCGCTCCGCCGTCGACGCCCCCGCCGATTCCGGCGTCGCGGTGCGCCGCGGCGACGGCGGCGGTCGGCCCGTACGCGGCCACGAGTTCGCCCGGGGCCACGCCGACCGCCGACCCGAGGCCCCGCGCCCGGAACCGGGCGAATCCGGAGCCGTCGTCCGCCTCGCGAGTCACCGCGGGGTCGGCGTCGAGCTCGGCGGCCAGCGCGGCCGCGTCGACGTCGCCGACCGCGACGGCGCACCCCTCGAGCCCGTCCGCGGTGAGCGCGGCGCCGCCGGTCGCCTGTCGCGCGGCGGCGAGCGACACGCTCTCGTATCGGTCGAGCAGTCGCCGGAGCCGGCTCCCGACCCCGCTCGGCAGGCCGGTCGCCGTCAGGACCGCGGGGTCGACCCGTCCGGTCACGACGGTGTCGACGGCGTTCGACGCGGCCGCGGCCGGGTCGTACGTCCCGGCGGCGACCGCCGATCGCGGCCCGTCGGCTCCGGCGCCGTCGCGGCCGCTCGTCGGGTCGGCGTCCGTCGGTTCGCCGTCGCTCGCTCCGGCGCCCGTCGCGGCCGGTTCGACCGCGAGGGTCGCGTCGGGCGGCGGTTCCGAGGTCAGGGCTTCGATCGGTCCGCCGACTCCCAGCCCGGTCGCCGCGAGCGCCGCTAAGCGCTTCGCGAACGTTCGCTTGGAGGGCATCGTTTCACTTGTCTCATGACAAGTAATAATACTACCGGGTGGCGGCAGTCGGCGGATTCCGCTCGCCGACGACCGGTCGGCGTTCAGTCGTCGAGCGCGCGGACGTCGTCGAGTATCTCGACCGCGTGGTCCTCGGGAGAGACGCCCTCGTAGGCCAAGACGACGGTCCCCTCGTCGTCGAGGACGTACGTGTTCCGGAACACGCCGTCGAAGGTGTTCCCGAACATCGACTTCTCGCCGTAGGAGTCGTACGCGCTCGCGACCTCGCCGTCGGGGTCCGAGAGGAGGGAGAAGGGGAGGTCGTACTCGGCGGCGAACGGTTCGAGGTCCGCGACGGGGTCGTCGCTGATCCCGACGACGGCGACATCGGCCGCCTCGAACGCGCTCCACTCGTCGCGGAAGCTACACGCCTCGGCGGTACAGCCGGGCGTGTCGGCGCGGGGATAGAAGTACACGACCGTGTGACTGGCCGCCGCCGGGTCGACGGTGACCGCCTCGCCGCGGTGGTCGGTGAGCGTGATCTCGGGTGCGGAGTCGCCCGGTTCGAGCATACGGACTCACTCTCCTCAAACGGGTTAGGGGATTCGGTCCCTTTTTACGGTGCTCTCGCATCCTACCGGTATCGATGGCGTGGCAAGCGACGCCGTACACGGTCCCGTTGCTCGTCGCGGCCGCCGCGTCCTTCGCGTTCGCCGCGTACGCGGTCGGGAACCGCTCGCGCGGCGGTCGCGTTCTCCTGTGGAGCTTCGTCGGCGTCGCGGGCACCGCCGGCGTCTGGTCGCTGGCGTACGCGGCCCAGCTGTCGGCGAGTTCGCTCGGCGCCACGCTGTTTTTCAACCGGTTCGTCTGGCTCGGCTCCGCCGGCTTAGCGGTGGCGTGGCCCGCCTTCGTCCTCTCGTACGTGGACCGGACCGCGTGGCTCGACCGGCGCCGCTTCGCGCTCTTCTGGGTCGTCCCCGCGGCGGTCGTCGTCCCCGTCTGGACGGTCGGCGTCGACCCGCTGTTCTACCTCGATCCGGTCCTCGTCGACGCCGGCGGCTTCCGGATCCTGGAGTACGCGCCGACGCCCGCGCTGCTCGGGTTCGTCGGCTACACCTACGCGGTCAACCTGTTCACCTTCGCCGTCCTCGGCTACGCCGCCGTCACCCGCGACGGCGTGTTTCGCCGGCAGGCCGCCGTCCTCTTCGTCGCCGGCGTCGCACCGCTGGCGCTCGGTGCGGCCGGCATCGCCGGACTCGTCGGGCCGGAGGACGGGTTGGTCGACTTCACGCCGATCGCCTTCAGCGGGACCTCGGCGCTTTTGGCGTGGGTCGTGTTCCGGTACCGGCTGCTCGACGTCTCGCCGATCGCCCGCGAAGCGGTGTTCGCGAACCTCTCCGACGGCGTCGTCGTCTGCGACGCCGACGGCCGGGTGGTCGACAACAACGACCCGGCCGAGGCGCTGTTCCCGGACGCGAACGTCGGCGTCCACGCCGACGAGGCGTTCGCGGACGTCCCGACGGTCGCCGACGCGGTGACGGAGGAGCCGGCCGACGACGAGTTCCGCGTGACGGTCGACGGGGGCGGCGCGCCGCGGTTCCTGACGGTCGACGTCCACGACATCACGGGGCCGGGGACGACCCGCGGCGGGACGGTCCTGCTGTTCCGCGACGTGACCGAGCGGGAGACGCTCCAGCGGCGCTACCGCGCGCTCATCGAGAAGTCGCCGAACGTGATCGCGGTCTGCGGCGAGGACGGACTGCTCCGGTACGTGAGCCCGTCGATAGAGCGACTGATCGGTCACAAGGCGAACGAGGTCGAGGGGCGCCCGGTCATCGACCTGGTCCACCCCGAGGACCGACGCGAGGCGCAGCGGGCCTTCGAGCGCGCCTTCGACAGCGCCGAACCGCAGTCGCTCACGCACCGGATCGCGTGCGCCGACGGCAGTTGGCGCCGGTTCGAGACCGTGATCGAGCGGCTGTTCGCCGACACGCGCGAGGTCGTCATCACGGCGACCGACGTCACGGACGCCCGACGGTACGAACAGCGGCTTCAGGTGTTGAACCGGGTGCT
Organism: Halorubrum distributum JCM 13561; assembly: GCF_000337395.1. Lineage (NCBI taxonomy): Archaea > Methanobacteriati > Methanobacteriota > Halobacteria > Halobacteriales > Haloferacaceae > Halorubrum > Halorubrum distributum. Next base: position 2,969 of record NZ_AOJF01000052.1, on the reverse strand, counting down.
GCGACACGACCTGAAGAACGACACCAACGTCATCGGGGGGTACGCCGACCTGCTCCGCGACCACGTCGACGAGGAGGGCGATCCGTACCTCGACATCATCGACCGGAAGGTGCGGACCCTGACCCACCTCAGCGACCAGGCGCGCGAGATCGACGTCGCGCTCCACAGCGACGCGGGCCGGACCGAGATCGATCTGGCCGCGCTCGTCGAGCGGCTCTGCGAGTCGCTGGAGTCGTCGTTCCCCCACGCGACGGTGACGGCGACCGTCCCCGAGTCGGCGGTCGTCTCCGCCGACGAGCTGCTCGAGTCGGCGGTCCGGAACGTGTTGGAGAACGCCGTCGTCCACAACGACGGCGACGACCCGCACGTGGAGGCGACCGTCGTCGCCGACGGCGACGGCGACCGGTTCCGGCTCGACGTGGCGGACGACGGGCCGGGGATCCCGCCGGTCGAGCGGACCGTGTTCTCGGAGGCGCGGGAGACGGCGCTCGAACACGCGAGCGGGCTCGGCCTCTGGCTCGTCCACTGGATCGTCACGGAGTCCGGCGGCGACCTCGAGATCGACACCCGCGAGCCGACCGGGACGGTGGTCCGGATGTGGCTCCCGCGAGCGGCGGAAGAAAGCGAGTAGCGCCGCTGTCCGTCCGGCCGACCCGTCAGGCGTGGACGCGAACGACGTGCCCGCCACAGCCGCACTGCTCGACGTACTCCCAGTCGACGTCGCCGCCGAGTTCCGCCTCGAGCGCGTCGACGAGGTACTCCTCGGGGTGGCCGTGGTCGCCGTGAGTGACGAGGTTGACGTGGTTGCCCGCGGCCGTGTGTTCGACCGCCTCGATCGCCTGCCGGACGAGCAGGTCGCGGTCGTCCGCGTGTTCGGGGCCTTCGAGGTTCGCGGACCACGAGTTCTCGTGGACGTGGTCGGTCACCGGGTCCGCGCCGTGCTCGTGGTCGTGCTCCGAGGGCGTACTCGACATACTCGATCGGACGCGCTCCGGCCCCGTACGTCTTCGAGCGAACATGTTCGAGCGTGACTCCGGGAGAACGCGCTCCCGAACACCTTCGGGGAGAGCTATACCACCGCGGGGCGCCACAACCGACCTATGAGCCCCGACCCGTTCGACGACGCGGACGAGCGGCTGGACGCCCGCGAGATAGACGGCGAACCGTTCGGCGACATCGTGGCCGCGCTCGACGGCCTCGACGATGACGAGTCGCTCTGTCTGGTGAACAGCTTCGAGCCGGTGCCGCTGTACGACGTGCTGGCGGAGCGCGGGTTCGCCCACGAGACGGCGAACCCGACCGACGACGAGTGGTTCGTCGAGATCACGCGCGCCTGAACGGACCGGGATCGACCGCCCTCCGCAACCTCTTTGCGCGCGGTCGCCGAACCCGAACCCATGAGTCACGGACCTCTGGACGAGGACGCGGTCGAGAGCTACCGCGAGGCCGGCGCGGTGTTGGTCGAGGCGATGAACGAGGCCCGCGAGATGGTCGAACCGGGCCGGACCCACCTCGAGGTCGCCGAGTGGACGGAGGACTTCGTCCGCGAGCAGGGGGCCGGCCTCGCCTTCCCGGTGAACATCAGCGTCGACCCGGAGGCGTCGCACGCGACGCCCGGCCGCGACGACGACGCCGAGTTCGGCGAGGAGATGGTGTGTCTCGACGTCGGCGTCCACGTCGACGGCTACATCGCTGACGCCGCCGTGACGGTCGACCACACCGGCACTCCCGAACTCGTCGAGGCCGCCGAGATGGCGCTCGAGGCCGCGCTCGACGAGGCCGGCCCGGGCGTCGAGGTCGGCGTGGTCGGGCAGGCGATCGAGGACGTGATCCGCGGCTACGGCTACACGCCCGTCCTCAACCTCTCCGGCCACGGCGTCGAGCGCTACGACGCCCACACCGGCCCGACGGTGCCGAACCGCGGCGTCGACCGCTCGGTCGAGCTGGAGCCGGGGCAGGCGGTCGCCATCGAGCCGTTCGCCACCGACGGGCGCGGGAAAGTGGGCGAGGGGACCGTCGAGGAGATCTTCGAACAGCAGGGCTCCGCGAGCGTGCGCGACCGACGGGCGCGGCAGGCGCTCGAGGAGATCGAGGCGTTCGACGACCTCCCGTTCGCGGCGCGGTGGTTGGAGACGGACCGCGCCGAGATGGCGCTCCGCCGCCTGAAGCAGGCGAACGCGATCAAGGGGTACCCCGTCCTGAAGGAGGACGACGACGCCCTCGTGAGTCAGGCGGAGCACACCCTCTTGGTCACCGAGGACGGCGTCGAGGTGACGACCGCGGGCATCCACGGCTTCGACGACTGATGGACCGGATCTTCGCGCCGTGGCGGATCGAGTGGGTCGAGCGCGACGCCGACCCCATCGACGGCTGCCCGTTCTGCGTCCTGCCGGAGCGCGAGGACGCCCGCGAGGCGCGCGTGGTCGCTCGCAGCGAGCGCAACTACGTCATCCTCAACAACGCGCCGTACAACCCCGGCCACGCGATGGTGATCCCGGACGCACACGTCGAGGACCCGACCGACCTCGACGACGCGGCCCTCCTCGACCACGCGAAGCTGAAAGCGGCGACGCTCGCGGCGCTGCGACGCGACATGAACCCCGACGGCGTCAACACCGGCCAGAACCTCGGCGGCGACGCCGCCGGCGGCTCGGTCGACCACCTCCACACGCACGTCGTCCCGCGGTGGAGCGGCGACACCAACTTCATGCCCGTCACCGGCGACACGAAGGTGATCGTGGAGGCGATCGAGCGCACCTACGACCACCTCCACGCGGGGTTCGCGGCCGACGACGCGGTCGTCGACGCGGGCGACGTCGACGCGGGCGACGCGGTCGAACTCGACTTCGGTGTCTGAAGCGGCGGTGTCGATTGCTTATAAATAACGGTGCGCTGGCGCGTGCCTGCGAGTGGCCGCCGAAGGCGGCCGCGAGGAGCACGCGCGAGGGAGTCAGTCGCCGGAGCGAAGC
>NZ_AOJF01000051.1:0-26774 GCF_000337395.1 Halorubrum distributum JCM 13561 | reverse complement strand
GAAGCGAGCGGGAGCACGGAAGCCGCAGCCCGCACAGCGACCGAAGGGAGCGAGCAGGAACGTCTTCCGGTGGGGCGGGACTCGAAGGGGCAGCCGCGAGGACAGCGCAGGCGACGCAAGCACCGCAACGAGGGAGCGAACGCAGTGAGCGAGCGAGTGAGGAGCACAGCGAGCGTGCGCTGTCCTCGCGGCTGGGGCTTCGGCAGTGTTCGTCTCCGATCCAGATTCGACTGTTTATAAATAAGCGACTGGCGCTTCGGCGGTGTTCACCGCGGAGCCGTCGGATATTTAAACAAGACCGCCGGGCCCGACTCGGTTCCCGTCACCCCTCGGTGTTTATTAGTACACCAGTTCGCCCGAGATGAACTTCCGAGTGCGCTCGCTGTCGGGATCCTCGAAGATCTTCTCCGTCGGCCCCATCTCCGTGATCCCGTCGTCCAGCAGCACCGCGACGCGGTCGGCGACCCGCTCGGCTTGGTGCATGTCGTGGGTCGCGACGACGACGCCGATCCCGCGGGCCCGCGCCTCGCCGATCGCCTCCTCGATGACGGCCGTGTTCCGCGGGTCGAGGTCGGAGGTCGGCTCGTCCAGCAGGAGGACGTCCGGCTCGTACGCCAGCGCGCGGGCGAACGACACGCGCTGGGCCTCGCCGCCCGACAGCGAGTCGGCCGGCTGAGCCGTCTTGTCGGACAGCCCCACGACCTCCAGGGACTCCTCGACCGCGTCGGGGGCGCCGTTCAGCCGGAAGACCGAGGCGAGCCGGTCGCTCCACGAGCGCCGGACCCGAAGCCCGTACTCGACGTTGCGCGCGACCGTCCCGTCGAAGAGGCTCGCCTCCTGGAACACCATCCCGACGCGGCGGCGCAGCGCGAGGCGCTCGGCCTCGTCGACCGCCCAGACGTCGGTCCCGTCGAGCGTCACGGCGCCCTCGTCGGGTTCGAGCGCGAGCGCGAGCGTCCGGAGCAGCGTCGTCTTGCCGACGCCGGAGGGGCCGATGACGGCGACGACCTCCCCCTCGCCGACCTCGATCGAGAGGTCGCGGAACACGGCCTCGTCGCCGTACGAGCGCGATACGTGTCTCGCGCGGAGCATCAGCCCGTCACCCCGCGGCGTATCGCTCCGCTTTCCCGGCGCGTCATCCCGCCACCCCTCGGTCGCCGAAGCGGACGACGATCGCGTTGACCGTCAACACGAGCGCGACGAGCACCGCGCCGAGCACCATCGCGGTCTCGTACTGGCCCTGCCGCGCTTCGAGCTGGATCGCCGTGGTCAGCGTGCGCGTTTTCGAGATGCCGTCCGCGCTCGTGATGTTCCCGCCGACGATGAGGACGGAGCCGACCTCGCTCACCGCGCGGCCGAACCCGGCCAGCACCGCGGTCGCGATCCCGTAGCGGGCCTCCTTGATCACGACCAGCGCGACGTCGACGCGCGTCCCGCCGAGAACGCGGGCCGCGTCCCGGACCCCGTCGTCGACGCCGCTCACGGCTGCGAGAGTGATCGCCGTGATCGGCGGCGTCGCGAGGACGAACTGGGACATGATCATCGCCTCGCGGGTGAAGATCAGTTCGAGGGACCCGAGCGGCCCCTGATTGGAGACCGCGAACAGCACGACCAGCCCCACGACCACGCTGGGGAACCCCATTCCGGTGTTGACCACCGACTTCACGAACCCCTTGCCGGGAAAGTCGGCGAGTCCGATCGCGACGGCGGCCGGGACACTGACGAGCGTGCTCAGCGCCACCGCGGTGAGGCTCACGTACAGCGAGACGGCGATGACGCTCCCGACGTAGCCGTCCCTGAACGAGACGTCGAGCAGGGCCGGCGCGAGCTGTGCGGTCGATTCGAACGGCACGCCTACTCGTCCGAGTCGTCGCTACTCCAACCCTCCGGAACGTACTGCTGGAAGTCCGGATTCTCGGAGACGGCCCGCGGGAAGAACAGCTGCTCGCCGTTCACCTGGTACTCCGAGATGGCCTCCTGGACCTCCGGGCTGGTGATCCAGCCGATGTACGCCATCGCGAGGTCGTAGTTGGCGTTGTCGTGGACGCCGGGGTTCACCGCCATGACCCCGTACGGGTTCGCGAGGATCTCCGGCCCGCCCTCGATCGGCCCCTGAACGAGGATCGTGAGGTCGATCTCGGACCGCTGCGAGATGTAGGTCCCGCGGTCCGAGAGCGTGTACGCCCCCTGCTGGTTGGCGATGTTCAGCGCCTCGCCCATCCCGGTGCCGGTCTCCTGGTACCAGTCGCCGCCCGGCTCGGTGCCGGCCGCCTCCCAGAGGTTCAGCTCCTTCGTGTGCGTGCCGGAGTTGTCGCCGCGGGAGACGAACGTCGCCTGTGCCTCGGCGACGGTCGTCAGCGCCTCCGTCGCCGACCCCATCCCCTCGATCCCGGCCGGGTCGTCTTCGGGACCGACGATCACGAAGTCGTTGAACATCAGGTCGCGGCGGTTGATCCCGTACCCGTTGCGCATGAACTCGTCTTCGAGCCCGCGAGCGTGGACCATCACGATGTCCGAGTCGCCGTTGCGGGCGGTCTCCAGCGCGGCGCCGGTGCCCTGCGCGACGGCGTCGACGGTGACGCCGTACATCTCCTCGAAGTCCGTGTGGATCTCGTCGAGCAGTCCGGTGTCGTACGTGCTCGTCGTCGTCGTGAGCGTCAGGGTCTCGCCGGCGACGCCGATCGACTCCTCGGCGCTTTCGCCGCCGTCGGTTCCGTTGCCGCCGCTCCCCCCGTCGCCTCCGTCCCCGTTGCCGTCGTTCGTCGACGAACAGCCGGCCGTACTCGCGACCGCTCCGGCGCCCAGCGCCGCGACGAACCTGCGTCGTTGTATCGGCATAGATACAACGGTGGGTCGATACCACATATAAGTTGCGTGCCGCGGCAAGCGACGGACCGCGGCCGGTCGAAAACGCCATCACGGCCCGGGCGCAACCGCGGGACATGGGAGAGCCGACCGAACCGGGTCCGGACGCGGCCGCGGGTCGCGGCCGCGCCGCGCTCATCGAGGACGACGTCGAGTTCGACGGCCGCGACGCGGCCCTGCTGCGCGCGGTCGACGCGGCGGGGTCGGTCGCGGGCGCGGCCTCGGCCCTCGGTCGCTCGCGCGCCCGCGCCCTCTCGCGGATCGAGGCCTTAGAGGACGCCTACGGGACGCTCGTCGAGCGCCGGCGGGGCGGCGAGGGCGGCGGCGGGAGCCGGCTCGCCGCCTCGGGCCGGGACCTCCTCGACCGCTACGACCGGCTCCAGGCCGTTCTCGCGGCGACCGCGGCGGTGCCTGAGACGGTACTCGACGGTACCGTGACCGCCGTCGACGGCGAGCTCGCGGTCGTCGATACCGAAGTCGGGGAAATATCGGGGCTCCACGGCGGGAGCGACGCGGTCGGGAACGACGGACCCGACAGACATAGCGAGATAGCCACCGGCGACGCGGTTCAGGTCCGGATCGGCGCCGACGCCGTCACCGTCAACGACGCGGCCAGCGCGGTCGACCCGGACGCGACGAGCGCACGGAACCGCCTCGACGGGCGGGTCTCGGCAGTCGACCCCGGCGAGACGGTGTCGACGGTCCGGATCGCGATCGGGGCGGCGGAGGCCTCGAGCGACGCCGACGACCCCGATACCGAAGTCGCCGCGCTGATCACGGCCGAGAGTATCGAGCGGCTCGGCCTCGCGCCGGGCGATCCGGTCTCGATCCGGTGGAAGGCGACCGCGACGCGGCTGGTGGCGCACGCGGAGTGACGCGGTGCCGCGGCGTCGCCGCGCTGCGGGGGCGCGGGGCGTCTCGGGCCGCCACGCCGTGCCAACCGCTCCCGCGCAAGCGAACGGTTTTTGCGTCGACCGACGGGAGAGGTGGTATGGACGAGGACACCCCCGAGGGGGCGACGCCGGGCGGCGACGGGCGCGAGTCCGCCGCCGCCGGCGGGCCGTCGACGCCCCCCCGGACCGACGGCGGGACCGAGCGCGCGGACGAGCCGACCGAGGACGTCGCGCTCGACCCGTGGGGGTCGGCGTCGGTCGGAGACTACGCCGACCTGTTCGCCGAGTTCGGCATCGAGGCGTTCGACGAGGTCGACGACGAGGTGCCGGACCCGCACTACCTGATGCGCCGGGGCGTCATCTTCGGCCACCGCGAGTACGACGCGGTCGCGGAGGCGATGGCGAACGACGAGCCGTTCGCCGCGCTCTCCGGGTTCATGCCCACCGGCGACCCGCACATCGGCCACAAGCTCGTGTTCGACGAGATCATCTGGCACCAGGAGATGGGCGGCGACGCGTTCGGGCTCATCGCCGACCTCGAGGCCCACTCCGCGCGCGGGATGTCGTGGGACGAGATCGACGAGCACGCGCGGAACTACCTCCTGAGCCTCCTCGCGCTCGGCTTCGACGCCGAGGACGGCGAGCTGTACCGCCAGTCCGACAACCGCGAGGTCCAGGACCTCGGGTTCGAGCTCGGCTCGAAGGCGAACTTCTCGGAGTTCGAGGCGATCTACGGCTTCGACGGCGAGACGAACATCTCGCACATGCAGAGCGTCATCACCCAGACCGCGGACATCCTCTACCCGCAGCTCGTCGACGAGCCGAAGCCCACCGTCATCCCGGTCGGGCCGGACCAGGACCCGCACGTCCGGCTCACCCGCGACCTGGCGACCCGCGTGCGCTACTTCAAGGTGACAGAGGCGTTCGCCTCCTTCGAGCTCGGCGACGACGAGCGGCAGCTGGTCCGGGCCGCCTACGACGCCCTCGCGGGGGGGAGCGCGGACGCGGATTCGGACGTGCGCTGCGAGGACGCCGCCGAGTGGCTCGCCGACTACGAGCCGCCGGAGAGCGACCGCGAGAGCGTCGACCTCGCGGCAGCGAAATCCAGCGCCCTCGACAAGCTCGAAGCCGGCGGGAAGGAGCCGCTCCGCCCCCGCGTGCGCTTCTTCGACCGCAACGCGACCGACGAGGCGTTCGAGGCGCTGATCGACGCGGTCGACGGCGAGAAGCGCGTGTTCGAGGGCCACGTCGACGCGTTCGACCTCACCCGCGGCGAGGCCGAGTCGCTCGCGCGCGAGGTCGAGATCGACCACGACGGGTTCGGCTTCCGGCAGCCCTCCTCGATCTACCACCGGTTCATGACCGGGCTCACCGGCGGGAAGATGTCCTCCTCTGTCCCCGCGAGCCACATCTCGCTGCTCGACGACCCCGAGGACGGCTACGACAAGGTGAAGGCGGCGACCACGGGCGGCCGCGACACCGCCGAAAAGCAGCGCGAGCTCGGCGGCGAGGCCGACGAGTGCCCCGTCTACGAGCTGTACGCCTACCTGCTTGCGGGCGACGACGACGAGCTCACCAAGACCGTCTACTCCGAGTGCGTCAACGGCGAGCGCCTCTGTGGCGGCTGTAAGGAGCAGGCCGCAGAGCTCATGCGCGAGTTCCTCGAAGACCATCAGGAGAAGCGCGCGGAGGCCGAGGAACTGCTCGACGACCTCGACATCGACCTCGACTCCGACCGGCGCGGTACCGGCGGCGAGCACTGAGGCGGCTCTATTGAGGTCGCAGGGCAACTCTCACGAGCTCTTTTTATAAACGAACGCTGCGGTGGCGCGTGCCTGCGAGGCCGCCTTGCGGCCGAGCAGCACGCGCGAGGGAGTCGCTGGCTCCCGGAGCGAAGCGGAGGGTGCCAGCGACGAGGCTGGGGAGGCGTGAGGTGCTGTGCTGGGCGGGGCGGGACTCAAAGGGGCAGTCGCGAGGACGAAGCACGGCGACGTAAGCACCGCAATGAGGGAGCGAACGGAGTGAGCGACCGAGTGAGGAGCACAGCGAGCCGCGCGAGTCCTCGCGACTGGGGCTTTGGAGGCGTTCGCCGCCAATTCACGGGTAGCTGTTTATAACCGAGCGGCTGGGGCTTTGGGGGCGTTCGCCGCCAATTCACGGGTAGCTGTTTATAACCGAGCGGCTGGGGCTTTGGGGGCGTTCGCCGCTGATCCGCAATCGATTTTTATAACTAACAGCGACCGGCTTACAGCTCGTTTTTTACGTACACGCCCAGCAGTCCGCCGAGCGCGCTCAGAACCACGGAGTAGGCGACGCCGCCCAACACGATGAGCGCCGCGACGAGGACGATCCCCCCGGCCGCGAGGCCGGCTTCGAGCGGGAACCCGAAGACACCCAGGAACGGAAGGATCACCAGCGCGAGCAGCAGCAGCCCGACGATCGGGATCGACGCGATCGCGCCGGAGAGCGCGCCGACGCGCAGCCCGTCGTCACCATTTAAATACCCGGCGACCGCGCCGCCGAGGAGCGGTGAGATGCCTGTAAAGGAGAGGACGGCCGACGCGATAGCGCCGACGACCGCGTTGAGGAGGGTGTTCTCGGTGTCCATGCGCGGTCGGACTCGCGGCGGCGACATACGTTTTGCGGACCGCGGAACGCGGCCCGGTCGCGCTCCGCCCACAACCGATGCCACCGCCCGCCGACCGAGGCGATAGTTTATGAGGCGGGCGCCACCTCTCACGGGTATGAGCGAGGAGGAGGCGATCCACGTCGCGGACGTCAGCGAGGGGATCGGCGGCGACGCGACGGCGGAACCCGGCTCTCCGGTCGAACTCCCGGTCGTCGACGTGCTCACCGGTCGGTCCTTCATCACGGGGAAGAGCGGGTCCGGGAAGAGCAACACCGCAAGTGTCGTGATAGAAAATCTGCTATCTAACGGATTTCCTGTCATGATCGTGGACACAGACGGTGAATATTACGGTTTAAAAGAAGAGTATGAAATTCTTCACGCCGGCGCGGACGACGAGTGCGACATCGTCGTCTCCCCCGAGCACGCCGAGAAGCTCGCGACCCTCGCCTTAGAGCAGAACGTCCCGATCATCTTGGACGTCTCCGGCTACCTCGAAGAGGAGACCGCCAACGAGCTCCTCCTCGAAGTCGTCAAACAGCTGTTCGCGAAGGAGAAGCGGATGAAGAAGCCCTTCCTGCTCGTCATCGAGGAGTGCCACGAGTACATCCCCGAAGGCGGCGGGATGGACGAGACGGGCAAGATGCTGATCAAGGTCGGCAAGCGCGGCCGGAAACACGGCCTCGGCATCGTCGGGATCAGCCAGCGCCCCGCCGACGTCAAGAAGGACTTCATCACGCAGTGCGACTGGCTCTGCTGGCACCGGCTCACCTGGGACAACGACACGAAGGTGGTCGGGCGCATCCTCGGCTCGAAGTACGCGAGCGCGGTCGAGGACCTCGGCGACGGCGAGGCCTTTTTAATGACCGACTGGGACGAGTCGATCCGCCGGATCCAGTTCCACCGCAAGGAGACGTTCGACGCGGGCGCGACCCCCGGGCTCGACGACTTCGAGCGCCCGGAGCTGAAGTCGGTCTCCAGCGACCTCGTCGGCGAGCTCGAGTCCATCTCCGACGAGAAGGAGCGCCGCGAGTCCGAGATCGCGGACCTCAAACAGGAGCTCGAGAAGAAGGACCGGCGGATCGCCGACCTCGAACGCGAGCTGGAGGAGGCCCGCGACCTGAGCGACATGGCCGACCAGTTCGCGCAGGCGCTGCTGGGGAAGGCGGAGGCGCCGTACCGCGGCGGCGGCGGCCGAGCCGCGAGAATGCCTGAGCGACCCGACCCCGGACGGCCCGACGGCGCCCGCGACGGCGACGACGCGGAGAGCGGCGACCAGTCCGTGCTCAAGTCGTACGACGAGGCGGTCGCCGCGACCGAAGAGCGCGCGCAGGAGGCGGACGAATCGGGGACCGATCCCGCGGCCGAATCGGGCGCCTCGGCCGCCGACGGCGGCGCCGAGATCGACGAGAGCGACGCCGACGCCGCGGACGCCGACGCCGCGGGACCCGCCCCGGAATCCGAGTCGGGCACACCGGACGACGTCGACCCGGTCACCCGCGACGACGTCGCCGAGAGCGCGCTCCGGTTCGACGACGCGATCGAACTCGGCACCCGAGAGGCCGTCATCGAGGAGCTCCGATCGCGGATCGAGGCGCTCCCGGAGCTCTCGCGCGGGATGCTCCGCCACTACCGCCGCGAGGGCGCGAGCGACCCCGTCGCGGCGCACATCGACGCCGGCGGCGACGGCGACTCCGGGCACGCCTACAGCCGCCACCGACCGATCCGTCGCGCGGGGCTCATCCGCCACGCCGGCCGCGGCAGCTACGCCTACGCGGTCCCGGACCTCGTCCGCGAGGCGTACGCCGACCGCCTCGACGAGGACCAGGTCGACGAGATCGTCCGCGCCGTCGAGCGCGTCTTCGTCCCGCCCGCGGAGCTACACTACCCGCCGGACGCCGACCCGGCCGACGTGGAGGGCGAGGCGGGCACCGAAGCCGACGACAGAACCGCCTTGGAGGGCGCTGACGGCGCGACCACCGAAGGCGACGAGGCAGCCGCCGAGCGCGAGGGGAACTCCGCGAGCGCCGAGGCCGAAGAGAGCGCCGAGGCCGGTGAGACCGGTGAGGCCGAGCCGCCGACCGATCCCGGCCTGAGCGACGCCGCGCGGCGGTTCGCCGAGCGGTCGGAGCGCTGATCGCGGTCAGAACGGCAGCGAGAGGTACTCGCTCGGCACCGCGTTCCGCGCCGTCACCTGGGGGTCGACCACCTGACTGACCTCCAGCCCGCCGACGAGGCTCGAAAAGAGGTACGCGTCGGTGCGCGAGAACTCGTGGTCGTGCGCCAGGAGGTCCAGCATGTCGCCGTTCGCCAGTTCGACCGCCTCCTCCATCGTCTCGGCGCTCGCGACCGTCTTCACCGCGTCGCCGGTGTCGAGGAGCGGTCGGTCCGGCGAGACGGCCGGGTTCTCGATCACCGAGAGCGTCGCGTCGACCTCGACCGCGATCTCGGCGCCGGTCCCGCACATCTCGCCGTCGGCCATCGCGGCCTTCGCGTCGCCCAGCGCCAGCATCGCGCCCTCCTGAAAGACCGGGAAGTAGACCGTCGTCCCGCCGGTCACGTCGGTCGTGTCGAGGTTGCCGCCGTGGTCGTCGGGCGTGAGCGTCGAGACCGTCTCGCCGCCCGTGGCGACGCCGATCGTCCCGATTACGGGCTCGACGGGCACGTCTATCCCTTCGAAGTCGATCGATTCTCCGTCGCCGTCGACCTCGGTGATCCGCGTCGCCGGATGGTCGATCTCGGGGTCGTCCTGGAGGAGTCCGAACCCGGGCGCGGTGAGTACGCGACCGCGGTCCTCGGCGACCCTGACCGCCTCGATTTCGACGGCGAGGACGTCGCCGGGGCTCGCGCCCGACACGGCGATCGGTCCCGTCGCGGCGTTGACCTCCTCGGGGATCGCGTCCAGCAGGTCGTCGTCCGTCTGAATCTCGCCGTTCAGGCTGTCTATCGTTTCGATCGTCAGCGACTCGCCGTCGGCTGCCTCGTAAACCGGGTCCATCTTCGGGCCGAACTCGTAGACGTGGCCGTCGCGTTGCGTGATCGTCTCGCGTGTCATCACGTCGTCTTGGACGCGCCGTCGACAAAAACCTCGGCCGCCGGCATCGCACCGAGTCACCGCGGCAACGTCACCGCACCGAGTCATCGCGGCAACGTCACCGCACCGAGTCACCGCGACGGCGTCGCCTCGGGCGGGACGAGCAGGACGTTGTTCGTCCCGCGCGCAACGATCGACTCAGCGGTGCTGCCGAGGAGGAGGCGCCGGAGTCGACTCGTCCCGCGCGCGCCGATGAGCGTCGTCGTCGCGCCCACGCGCTCCTCTTCGGCCGTGATCTCCTCGACGGGGTTCCCCGACCGAACGCTGGTTTCGACGTCGATCCCCATCCGATCGCGGAGGTCGCTCGCCAGTTCGTCCAGCCGCTCCTCGGCGTCTCCCCTCGACGCCGAATCCCCCCGACCGCCGACGTGGAGCAGGGACGCTCGCTCGGTCGCGCCCGTCAGCGCCGGGAAGAAGTCGTAGGCGCGTGCCGCGTTCTCGGAGAAGTCGGTCGCGTACAGCACGTTCTGGAACAGGTGTTCCTTCCTGACCGCGTGGCCGTCGGGCGTCTCCTCGATCCGCTCGACGAGCAGCGGTCTGACTGCCGTCCGCGCGACGTTGCGGACGGTTCCGCCGATGAGCCGGTTCCGAAGCGGGGCCTCGCCGCGCGACCCGACGACGATTATGTCCGCGTCGACCCGCTCGGCCAAGCCGTTGATGCGCCGGTGCGGAGTCCCGCGAGCGACGTGGGTCTCCACGTCGAACCCCGCGCGCTCGAACACGCGCCGCTGCGGGGCGAGCGCCTCTTTTGCGTCGGTGGCAGCCTCCATTCCCGGCAGCCCGCTGGAGACGTTGTCCGGCACGACCGTCAACAGGTGTACCTCCCGGACGCCGATGTTGTCGAGGCACTCGAGACAGGTCCGAGACTCGATCGCCGCCTCGTTCGCGTCCGATAGGTCCGTCGCGAATACGATACGCATACGTCCCCGTTCGCTCTCGCCAGTAATATTGCTTTTGTTGTACAATATCCAATTTATAGTCCCACTCACGATCCACGGGTCGCGGTCGCGGAGGCGCGATCGGAGACCGGTCGCTCCCGCCGGGCGACCGGGTTCAGGCGCTCGGGTCCGACGCCGTCGATGGGTCGTGATCGAGGAGGGGCGAGTCCGGGTTGGCACACCCCTCTCGGCCGCAGACGCCGGCGTCGTCGCCCGCGCGCTCGACCCCGGGGGCCAGCCCGCCGATCTCCCAGTCGACGGCGTGACCCGTCTCGCGCTCGTGGTCGTCGAGCGCGGTCCGCGCCCGCCGGAGCGAGTCGAACGCCTCCTCGTACGCGCAGTCGGTACAGCGAACGCGAACGGTCGTCGACATGGCCCCGGCTTCGGCCCCGACGACCGTAAGTACCGCCATCGGCGGTCGGTCCGACCGATTCGCCGTCCGGCGTCACTCCGGCGCACCCCAATATTGGAATAAACACACAAGATTAAAATCGTCTCGGGTAGTATTGCCCCTTGCGTACAATCAACTGACCCATGAGCACTGAACTCGACATCGCGGAGACGCTGGACGTGAAAGGACTGAGCTGCCCGATGCCCATCGTGAAGACGAAGGGCGCGATCGACGACCTCGCCCCCGGCGAGGTGCTCGAAGTCGTCGCGACCGATCCGGGCAGCGTGAGCGACATCGACGGGTGGGCGACCGGTACCGACGGCGTCACGCTCCTCGAACAGGAGGAGGGCGACGACGTGTACACCCACTACGTCCGCAAGGAGGAGTGAGCATGGACGAAATCGGCATCATCATCTCCGACGACGACCCGAAGAACCTCGCGATGGCGACTAACCTCGGCCACGTCGCGCTGACGATGGACACGGACGTGTTCCTCTACTTCACCTTCGACGGGCTGACGCACCTGCTGGAGGGCGAGAAGGACCTCTCTTCGGTCCAGCCGCTCCTCGACGAGGGGATGCCGAACCCCTACGACATGCTCGACCAGCTGATCGCCGACGGCGGCGAGGCGGTCACCTCGGTCGCGTGTACGACGACGCTGGACATGCTCCAGTGGGAGCAGGACGCCATCGACGACGACCTGACGACGCAGTTCGCCGGCGCGGTCACGTTCCTCGAAGCCGCCGACGAGGCCGACCACGTGTTCACGTTCTGAGCGTCGGCGCCGCGTCACCGCTCCCGGTTTTCCCCCTTTCCGTCCGTTCTCCAGACGCGTCGCCGTCCGAAACGGCCGCTCGCCGAGGGGGCCTCTGCGGGCGCGAGCGCAGCGCGTGCCCGAGCCGTGCGAGGCCGGACCACACCGTTTTCCGAAAGTAGTGTATAAACCGCACACGTGCCCGCTGAAAAGCGCTGTCCGGACTGTGAAGAACCGCTCGAAGAGATGGAGCTACAGGGAACCGACGCCGTGGGGTCGCTCTCGATAGTCTCTCAGGGGTCGAACGAGGGGTTTCTCGGCGGCCTCCGAGCGGACGAGATCCTCGCGCCGGTCCCGTACGTCTGTCCCGACTGCCGACGGACCCTCCTCTACGCGGAATAGCGACGGGAAACAGCGCGCGGAACGCCGCACGAACCGCACCGAACGCCGGAACGGGAATCCGGCCGGTAGCCGCGTTCCCCCCGGAAGGACCGACGCGAGGCCGACACCGGCCGCTCGCGCCGAGCGTTGCTCGTTGAGGCGGCTCCCGAACGAACGGCCAGTCCCGACCGTTGGGGCGGTTCCCGGTCAGTTCTTGACGGCGGCGCGCTCGGGCTGCTCGTACTTCTCCTCGAACTCGCCGATGAGCTGGCCCATCTTCGCGTACCAGTCGTTGAGCATCCGCTGCATGTCGTCGGCGATCTGCGACGGGTCCGTCGGCCGGTACACGTGGTAGTACCCGCCCTGTTCGTAGTTTATCTGCTCCTTCTGAATGAAGCCGGCCTTGAGGAGCCGCTGGACCGCGCGGTAGGCGGTCGAGCGCTCGCGGTCGACGCGCTCCGCGACCTCGTCGATCGTGAGCGCCTCGTCGGACGACACGAGCGCCTGGTAGCAGTCCTTGTCCAACTGCTTCAGGCCGTGGAAACACTCGAGTAACCCCTCGCACTCCATGTCTCGTTGGAGCTGTTCAGACATCGAATCGGGCATTTTACGCCGTAAAAGAGGGTTTCCGCCGTGATAAGTGTTGTGTGTACGACGTACAATCACGCACACGGCGCGGAGCGGACTGCCACCGGTCGGGGTCCCGGCGCCTCCGGGACTGATCGTTACTCGGCGTCGTCGCCGTCCGCGTCGTCGGCCTCGGACTCGTCGCCGTCCGCAGCTTCCGCGTCGTCGGCGTCGAGGCCCGCCGCCTCGAACGCGTCTTCGACCTCCTCGACCGGGACCGTCCGGTAGCCGTCGGCCTCGGTCACCGCCGCGACCGCGAGGTCCGAGGGCTCGAACTCGTCGTCGTGGGCAGCCAGCGCCGCGACGGCGAGCTCGATGCCGTCCGAAAGCGAGAGGTCGTCGGTCCACTCGTCTTCGAGGTGGCCCTGGATCTCCTGCCGGCCGCCGCCGATGACGGTCGCCTTCCACTCGTTGGGCGTGCCGGAGGGGTCGGCGGCGAACAGGCGCGGCTCGCCGTCGTCGATGCCGCCGATGAGGAGCGCGGCCCCGTAGGGGCGCGTGCCGCCGCGCTGCGTGTTCTCCTGGATGTGGTCGGTGACGAACTTCGTCAGCGTCTCGACGCCGACCGGCTCGCCGTAGCGCAGGCGGTTCCCCTGCGACTGGCGGCGCGCGAGGTCGATCAGCTGGCGGGCGTCGGCGACGTGGCCCGCGCTCGCGGTGCCGACGTGGTCGTCGAGCTTGTGGAGCTTCTCGATGCTCTCGGCCTCCATCAGCGACGAGGAGGGGCGAGACATCGCGACGAAGACGACGCCGTCGGTCGTCCGGACGCCGACGCTCGGCGCGCCGCGCGAGACGGCCTCGCGGGCGTACTCGACCTGGTAGATGCGCCCGTCCGGCGAGAACAGCGACGTGCCGCGGTCGTACGCCTGCTGGTCGTTGTTCCCCATCATCGCCGATCCCCCGCTCGCGCGGTGTCGCGTTCGCTCATTACTGCCATTTACGTCGGCCCGTTGAAAAAGCATCCGTAACCGGTACGTCTCGGAGGCCGCCGAAACCGCGAGTCCGGCGGCCCACCGGTCGCCGAACGGGATCAGAAAGAGCTCTCGTCGCGTCCGTCGCGACGCGGCGCTACGGGGACGCTTCCGTCGCCGACGGATATATCCTCGACGGTCGCTTAGGAGATATGACATTGACGCTCACACGAACCACAGCCGCGCTGCTGGCCGCGCTGACGATGCTCGCGGCGGTCGGCGGGGCGTTCGCGATCGGCGGCGCGGCGGCGGTACCGGACGCGCGGATCACCGTCGGCGAGGTCGGGACGTCGCCGAGCGACCCGACCGTCGGCGAGCGAACGGCGCTGAACGTCACCGTCTCGAACTCCGGCGGGAGCGACGCGGCGGCGAACGTCACCGAGGTCCGCGTCCGGAACGCCGACGGCGACGTGCTCGACAGCGTCTCGGGCGTCGGCGCCCTCTCCGCGGGCGACTCGCTCGACGCGACGCTGTGGACGGCGTTCGAGGAGCCGGGCGAAAGGCGGCTCACCGTCGAGGCGGTCGCGAACCAGTCGACGAGCGGCGAGCTCGTGACCGTCAGTCGCGACACCGTCATCGAGGTTCGGCCGACCCAGGTCGCGCTCGACCTGCGGACCCGCGCGCTCGACCCCGAAGACCTCCGGAGCGACGACGATGGCGAAGCCTCGGCCGGCGACCTCGGCGTCGGCGGCATTCAGGGGATCTTCGGCGGCGGCGGCGGGCTCGACACGGGCGACGCCGGCGGCCAGGGCGACGCGCCGCCGATCGCCGACTCGCCCGTCGAGGTGACGGTGGTCAACACCGGCACGACGACCGCCGACCGCGTCAGCCTCCGGGCCGTCGGGACCGCGGTCGGCGGCGACGGCGCGAACGGCTCCGGCGACGGCACAGAGACCGTCTCGGTCGGCCCGTTCGTCGTCGAGGACGTCGCGCCCGGCGAGGAGCGGCGGGTGATCGTCGACCTCGGGCCGCTCGACCGGCGGTCGGCGGTCACGGTGACCGCCGCGTTCCGCGCCGACACGGACCAGCGGAACGAGCGCGGCGCCGACCGCACCGCGGAGTCGACGGTGACGTACCCGGTGCGCGAGGCGACGCCGACCGTGACCGACGCGACGGTCCGCGAGGGCGAGGACGGCGCGGTCGTCGTCGACGCGAACCTCGGCAACGCCGGGAACGGTGAACTGACGGGCGCGGTCGTCTCGGTCGGCGACGCGCCCGGCGTCGAGCCGACGCCGACGGGCGGCGAGTACTTCGTCGGGACGCTCGGCGCGAGCGACTTCGTCGGGTTCGACCTGTCGACCGCGGTGAACGCCTCCGTCGCCGACGAGATCCCGATCCGCGTCACCTACACCGAGCGGGGGGTCCGGTACACGGAGACGCTGACGGTAGCGGCGCCCGAACCGGACGACGACGACGCGGGCGGCGGCGCGCTCGGTCGGATCGGCGTCGGCGGCGTTGGGGCAGCGGGCGCGGTGGCGAGCGGGTTCGCGCTGCTCGGTCTCGCCGGCGCGGTCGGCGTCGCGGTCAGGACCGGACGGGTCGGGGGCTCGACGGCGCGGCGACGCGACGGATCGGCGCCGTGAGCGGGGACGCCGGACTCGGCGCGGAGCCCGCGGACGACGCGGCCGCGGCGGCCGTCGCTGACGAGGCGGGCGCCGACGCGAGCGGCGGGAACACCGCCCCGAGCGATGACTACGGCGTCGCGCTTCGAGGGGTGGACAAGCGCTACGCGAGCGGGGGCGGCGAGCCGGTCGTCGCGCTCGACGACGTCGACTTCGCGGTGCGGCCCGGGGAGTTCGTCGCGGTCGTCGGCCCCAGCGGCTCCGGGAAGTCGACGCTGCTGAACGTGCTCGGGCTGCTCGACGACCCGACCGCGGGCCGGCGCCTCCTCGACGGAACCGACGTGACGAACCTCTCGGTCGCGGAGCGGACGCGGGCGCGCAAGGAGTCGATCGGGTTCGTCTTCCAGGACTTCCACCTCCTGCCGACGCTGACCGCGGTCGAGAACGTCGCGATGCCGACCGCGTTCGACCCCGGCGACGCGAGCGACCGGGCGGCGGACCTGCTCGCGCGGTTCGGGCTCGGCGACCGGCTCGACCACGAGCCGAGCGAGCTCTCGGGCGGGCAGAAGCAGCGCGTCGCCATCGCCCGCGCGCTGATCAACGAGCCCGCCGTGCTGCTCGCGGACGAGCCGACGGGGAACCTCGACACCGAGACGGGGGAGGCGATCCTCGCGGAGTTCGAGCGCGTCAAGGCCGAGGGCGTCGCCGTCGTCGCGGTGACGCACGACCCGCTCGTCGAGGAGTACGCCGACCGCGTCGTCGACCTCACCGACGGGGAGATGACCGGCGGGCTCCCGGCCGACGGGCTCCCGGCCGACGGGCCGCCGGAGGGGGAGACGGGGGACGACCGATGAGCGACGGCGACGGACGAGCGGCGAGCGGGCTCACCGACGGACTCTCCGGCTGGCTGCGCGGCTGGCGCCCGGCGGTGTCGATGGCCTCGCGGAACCTGCGACGGAACCGGGTGCGGACGGTGCTGGCGGTGCTGGGCGTCTGTATCGGCGTGCTCGCGGTCGCGGCGCTCGGAATCTTCGGGAACGTGCTGGCGCTGGGCGCCGACGACGCCATCGGCGACATCGGGACGCAGGTCGTCGTCTCGCCGAACAACGACGCGGGCGTGGAGTCGCTGTCGGACGCGGACGTGGCGTCGATCCGGCGCGCGGTCGGCGAACCGGCCGTGGTCCCGCTGTACTCCGACAGCGCCACGGTCGCGCGGCAGGGCGACCAGACGTTCGCGACGGTGTACGGGGTCGAGGCTGTCTCTTATACACATCTCTGAGNGGGTCGAGGAGCCCGCGCTGGCGTACGAGGCCGCCGAGGGGAGACTCCCCGAGCGCCACCGGCAGGGCGCGATCCTCGGCGCGGGGATCGCCGAGGACCTCGAGGCGGGCGCGGGCGACACCGTCGAGATCGCGGGCTCGCAGGTGCGGGTGATCGCGGTGCTGGTCGAGAGCCAGACGTTCAGCCCGGTGGCGCCCGACGACGCCGTCTTCCTGCCGGAGTCGGCGTTCTCGGCCGACGGCTACGCGCAGGCGCTCGTCGTCTCCGACTCGGGCGCCGAGGCGCGCGCGGCGTCCGACGCCATCCGCGAGTCAGTGAACGCCCGCCAGGACCGGGTGGAGCTGTTCGAGCTGGCCGCCCTCGTCGACGAGATCAACGAGTTCTTCGACCTGCTCTCGACGTTCCTGCTCGGGCTCGGCGCCATCTCGCTGGTCGTCGCCGGCGTCTCGATCCTCAACGTGATGCTGATGAGCACCGTCGAGCGCAGACAGGAGATCGGCGTGATGCGCGCGGTGGGCGTCGCCCGCCGCGACGTGCTCCGCGTCCTGCTCGCGGAGGCCGGGCTCATCGGCGCCGCGGGCGCCGCGGCCGGCACGCTGCTCACCGTCCTGCTCGTCGCCGGGCTCGTCCTCGCGACGCCCGCGGTCGACGCCGCGCTCGTGCTCGACCCGACGAACGGTTACTACCTCCTGCTCGCGCTCGTCTTCGGCGTCGGCGTCGGGATCGTCAGCGGCGCGTACCCCGCCTGGAAGGCCGCCAACGAGCGGCCGGTCGAGGCGCTGCGGAACTGACTCCGCGCGGTCGTCGACTAGCCGCACCGCGCTGTGCTATTTAAAAGTCGAACGGCGCGCCGGCGAGCGCCCGGAGGGCGCGAGCCGACCGCGAGGGAGGCGGCGGTCCGGCGCGGCACCACCCGCGCCGGGCCGTCCGCCGAGGCTGGGGAGGTGTGAGGTGCTGTGCGGAGCGGTGTAGGGCGGGACTCAAAGGGGCAGTCGCGAGGAGGCCGCAGGCGACGTAAGCACCGCAAGGAGTGAGCGGAGCGAACGACTGAGGGGCGTGGTTCGAGACGCCGGAGGCGTCTCGTCATCCCGAAAATCTACGATTTTCGGGCGACAGCGAGCGTGCGCCCGCCTCGCGACTGGGGCTTTGGCGGTGTTCTCCGCTGGTCAGTAGTCGAGCGTTTATAAGTGAGCGGCTGGGGCTTTGGAGGCGTTCACCGGCGATCCACAATCAGACATTTATAAACACGATTGGTTAGCCAAACGCCTATTTGTCGCTGTTCCGTGCGGCTGGTTATGTCCCCCAAGCGGCGGGCCGTCGTCCTCCTCGGCGCGGGCGCGGTCGGGTTCGGCGCGCTCGGGTACCGCGAGCTGACGGACTGCGAGGAGTTCGCCTGCTTCGCGTTCGAGTATCAAGGCGCGGACGACGCGCCGAACCGGCTGACGATCGAACACACCGGCGGGACGGAGCGGCTCCGCGCGGGAGACGTGTTCGTCACGAACGTCAGCACCGACTACGAGGCGGGCGAGTCCGACACCCTCGCGTGGGCCGAGTTGGACGACGACCTCGGGCCGGACGACGCGATCGACGGGGAAGCGGTACGGATTTCGATCCGGTTCCCGGACGTCGTGACGGTCCGCTGGCGTCGCGACGGCGACGAGGAGGTCGTCGGGGCGTGGGTGTACGACGACGACGAGCGGTGAGCGTTTCTCGGGTCGACTTCGTCGACCGCCCTCGCTGTGGCCCGGCTGACTCCTGAGCCCCGAACCGCTTTTGCGCGCGGCGACCCACCCGCCGGGCATGGTCCTCGAAAGCGTGCGCTCCTCCCCGCACATCGTCGGTGCCTCCCCGGCGAGGGAGTTGCTGGCGCTGGCGGTGGGCGGGATCCTCCCGCTCGCCTCCGTCGGATTCGCGCTCGGGCTGGACGTCGGGCTCTCCCTCGGCTGGATCGCGTTGGCGGTCGGGATCGCTATCGCGGCGGGATTCGCGGGTGCGGGCCTCCTCCCGACCGTCGGCTCGCTGTGGCTCGTCGGCTTCTGGTGGTTCGCCTTCCCCCCGCTCGTCGGCTCCCTCACCGGTCGCTGGGCGGGGTCGACGCGGTACAACCACCCGCGAATGCTTGGGTACGGATACGAATCTGCGCGCGCGGAGTTGCTCGGCGGGATCGAGTACGGATTTAAATATGGGCTGCTGTTCGCGGTCGTGATCGGGCTCGTCGGGTACGGTGTCGGGGCGGGGATTACTCGACTCTCGACGGGAACGAGCGAGTCGTCATGAGTCCTCCGTTCGTTTATAAATAGCTGACTGCGGATCGGCGGCGAACACTGCCAAAGCCCCAGCCGGGAGGCTGTACGTGATCTCTCGCTCTGCGGTGACCGCCTCCAAAGCCCCAGCCGGGAGGCCGGCGCACGCTCGCTGCGCTCCTCGGTCGCTCACTCCGTTCGCTCCCTGCGGTGCTTACATCGCCTGCGCCGGCCTCCCGGCTGCCCCTTTGAGTCCCACCCACCACCGCACAGCACCGCACGCCTCCCCAACCTCGCCGCTCGCTCCCTGCGGTCGCTCGCGGCGTCCCTCGCGCGTGCGACTCGCAGCCTGACGGCTGCTCGTCGGCACGCGCCACCGCAGTTCTATTTATAAAAGAAATCGCCCCGCTACCGAAAACACCTCTCTAAACGCCGCGGCCCTGGAGCTTCTCTTCTTCTTCCATGTCCTCGTTGGACTGGCCTTTCATTCCCTTGCCGGTGCCGCTCGCGATTCGGGCGAGCTCGTCGGGGTCGTCCCAGTTGTTGACTGCCTCGACGATGGCGGTGCCCATCGCCTCTGGGTCCTCCGCGCCGAAGATACCGGAGCCGACGAAGATGCCGTCGCAGCCGTGGTACATCATCAGCGCGGCGTCGGCGGGCGTCGCGATGCCGCCGGCCGCGAAGTTGACGACCGGGAGCCGCTCCGCCTCGGCGGTCTCGTGGACGAGGTCGCGCGGGGCGCCGTGTTCGCGGGCCCACTTCTCGCGCTCCTCGTAGTTGAGGCCGGTGAGCGTCCGGATCTGGTTCTTGATGGTGCGCTGGTGTTTGACGGCCTGGTTCACGTCGCCCGTGCCGGCCTCGCCCTTCGTCCTGATCATCGCGGCGCCCTCGCGGATGCGGCGGAGCGCCTCGGGGAGGTTACGCGCGCCGCAGACGAACGGCGAGGTGAAGTCGCGCTTGTCGGTGTGGTACTCGTCGTCCGCGGGCGTCAGCACCTCCGACTCGTCGATCATGTCGACGCCGAGCGACTCCAGGATCTCGGCCTCCTTGCGGTGGCCGATCCGCGATTTGCCCATCACCGGGATCGACACCTCGTCGATGATCTCGGGGACGCGCTCGGGGTCGGGCATCCGCGCGACGCCGCCGCGCTTCCGGATGTCCGCCGGGACGTGTTCGAGGACCATCACGGCGACCGCACCGGCGTCCTCCGCGATGCGGGCCTGCTCGCGGTTGACGACGTCCATGATCACGCCGCCCTTCTGCATCTGCGCGAAGCCGCGCTTGACCAGCTCAGTCCCCCGCTTCAGCTCCTCGAGATCCGTGGCCTCTGGCATGAATATGGATTGGGTCGCCGGCCACTTAACGGGTCGCTTTCGGGCGGATGGGCGGGCGAGCGCGTCGTTCGCGGATCGAGCCGAGACGGGATTCCCACCCGGTCGTCACCACCGCAACCGCGAAGTCCCCCGCCGCCCAAGCCGCCGGCGTGACCTCCGGAGCCATCCTCGCGGGCGGCCGCTCGACGCGCTTCGGCGACGCCGACAAATCGGTCGCGCCGATCGCCGGCGTCCCGATGATCCGCCGCGTCGCGAACCGGCTCGCGGGGATCGACGACCCGGTCCCGCCCGGCGCCGACCGCGCGGGCGGCGGCGACTCGGTCGTCGACGAGCTCGTCGTCAACTGCCGCCCGGACCAGCGCGAGGCGATCGAGGAGGCGCTGTCGGGGGTCTCGCTCCCCGTCCGCTGGGCGCTCGACGAGGAACCGGACCTGGGCCCGCTGGGAGGGATCCGGAACGCCTGTCGAGCGGCGACCGACGCGTACGCCGTCGTCGTCGCCTGCGACATGCCGTTCGTCGACCCGTCGTTCCTCGCCGCGCTGCGCGAGACGGCCGCGGACCCGGGGGTCGACGCCGTAATCCCGCGGCTCGACGACCGCTGGTATCAGACGACGCAGGCCGTCTACGCGACCGGGCCGGCCGCGGACGCCTGCGACCGCGCGCTCGACCGGGGTGACAGGAAGATACTCGCGATGGCGGACCAACTGGAGGCGGTCGTCGTCGACGACGAGGCGATCCGGTCGCTGACGACCGAGCGCACCTTCACGAACGTTAACACGCAGTCCGAACTCGACGCGGCCGAACGAGCGGTCGCCGCGGCGCTCGGCGCGGAGTGAGAGTCGGCGGGAGATAGCGACCCGTCGATCAGTTCTTCAGCACTTCGTACGCCTCGTTGAGCCGCTTGAACCCCTCCTCGTCGCCGTCCTCGCCGTCCGGGTGAAGCCGCTTCGCGCGCTCGCGGTACCGCCGGCGAACCGCCTCGCTGTCGGCCGTCCGATCGAGCCCGAGCGTCTCGTACGCCTCCCGCTCGGTCATCCTGTCGGTCGCTGGCGCGCGGTCTCGGGGGTCTCTGGCTCCGGTTCCGCCGGGACCGCGAGCGCCGCGCTGCCCCGTCCCCGGACCCGCACTCGGACCGCGACCGCCGTCGGTGCCGGCGGCGCGGTACGCGCGCTCCCGGTTGGCCTCGGCGCGGGCGCGCTGTCTGGCGCGCTCGCGCTCCGTCGGACCCGCCTGCTCGGCCGACCGCCGGGCCTGGTCGTGGAGGCGCCCGCTGGCGTGGTACCAGAGGAAGTACGACACGGCGCCGAACGGCACCGCGAGCGCCAGCGCGATCGGGTGGAGGACGACCCCGCCGATCAGGAGCAGCGCCGTCATGCCGACGAACGCTCCGGCGAGCCCCACGACGATCGTTCGGTTCGTCACGGTCGTATTCGGGGGCGGAGGACCGTAAGGCTCTCGCCGCAGCCGTGGGGCGCGGACCACTCGGGACGCCCGGGCGCGCCGCTCCGTACCGTTTATGCCCGCGGCCGCCCGGGTACGGGGTATGGAACCGGCGGACCGAGAGACGGCGACCGGACTGCCGCCCGGGATCGCGACCGCCCGCGAGCAGCTCACGCCGATGCTCTCGCAGTACGCCGACCTCTGTGCCGCCCACGAGGACGCCCTGGTGCTGTTTCAGGTGGGCGACTTCTACGAGGCGTTCTGCGAGGCGGCCGAGACCGTGGCCCGCGTCTGCGAGGTGACGCTGACGGAGCGGTCCGACTCGACCGGCGACTACCCGATGGCCGGGATCCCCATCGACAACGCGGCCCCCTACCTCGAATCGCTGCTCGACGCGGGCTACCGCGTCGCCGTCGGCGACCAGGTCGAGGACGCCGAGCAGGCCTCCGGGCTCGTCGACCGCGCGGTCACCGAGGTGATCACGCCCGGCACCGTCGTCGAGGACGACCTCCTCGAATCGGGGACGACGAACTACGTGGCGGCGGTGGCGGCCGGCGGGGACGACGGGGAGGCCGACGCCGCACCCGGGACCGTCGGCCTCGCCGCCGTCGACGTCTCGACGGGCGAGTGCCTCGTCACGTCGGGCGACGCGGACGCCGTCGCGGGCGAGCTCGACCGGATCGCGCCGGCGGAGCTCATCGCCGGGCCGGACGCCCCCGACTTCGAACCGAGCGACGCCGAGCGCGGCTGGACGGCCCACGACTACGACGCGGGCGCCTTCGACCGCCGGACGGCGACCGAGCGGCTGGAGCCGTACCTCCCGGCGCCCGACCGGCGGTTCGACTCCGACGCGGAGCTCCGCGCGGCGGGCGCGGTACTCGCGTACGCCGAGTACACGCAGGGCGACGACGGACCGCTCGCGTACGTCACCAGAATCCGGCGGTACGACCCCCGCGACCGGCTCCGGCTCGACGCGGCCGCCCAGCGCAGCCTGGAGCTGTTCGAGAACCGCGGGCTCGGCGCGAGCGACACGCTGTTCGACGCGCTCGACGAGACGAACTGCGCGCTCGGCCGCCGCTGCCTGGAGCGCTGGCTCCGGCGCCCGCTCGTCGACGCCGACGCGATCCGGAGCCGGCACGACGCGGTCGGGGAGCTCGCCGACCGGAGCCTCGCCCGCGAGGGGGTCGCCGACGCGCTGGCGACCGCCTACGACCTCGAACGGCTGGTGAGCCGCGTCTCGCGGGGGCGGGCCGACGCCCGCGACCTGCGCTCGCTACACCGCACGCTCGCGGTCGTGCCCGATCTGAAGGCGACGCTCGCGGGCGCGGAGGGAGAGGAACGCGCCACCACCGACGACCCCGCCCTCCCCCGAACCGAGCACCTCCGCGACCTCGGCGACCGGCTCGACGAGCTGACCGAGGTCCGCGAGCTGATCGACCGAGCGATCGCGACCGACCCGCCACAGGAGATCACCGAGGGCGGCGTGATCCGCGAGGGGTTCGACGACGACCTCGACGACCTGCGCGCCACCGAGCGCGAGGGCCGCGAGTGGGTCGCGGACCTGGAGGCGAGCGAGCGCGAGCGCACCGGGATCGACTCGCTGTCGGTCGGTCACAACCAGGTTCACGGCTACTACATCGAGGTGACCGACGCCAACCGCGACCGGGTCCCCGACGACTACCGGCGCCGGCAGACGCTGAAGGACCGCGAGCGCTACGTCACCCCGGAGCTGAAGGAGCGCGAGGAGGAGATCGTCGGCGCCGCCGAGCGCGCGGACGCCCTGGAGTACGAGCTGTTCGTCGACGTGCGCGAGCGGGTCGCTGCCGAGACCGAGCGGATACAGGACCTCGCCGACGCGCTCGCCGAGCTCGACGCGCTGACCTCGCTCGCGGCGGTCGCCGTCGAGCGCGACTACGTCAGGCCCGAACTGCGCGAGAGGGACGCCGACGCCGGCGCGAGCGGCGCCGACGCGGGCGGCGCGGGTGGAAGCGGCGCCAGCGACCCCGCCGCAGGCGTCGAGATCGAGGGCGGCAGGCACCCGGTCGTCGAGCGGACCGAGGAGTCGTTCGTGCCGAACGACGCCGACCTCCCGCGCGGGTCGGTCGCCGTGATCACGGGGCCGAACATGAGCGGGAAGTCGACGTACATGCGGTCGGTGGCGCTCGCGGTCGTGCTGGCGCAGACGGGGTCGTTCGTCCCCGCGCAGGCCGCCACGCTCCCCGTCTTCGACCGGCTGTTCACCCGCGTCGGCGCCTCCGACGACATCGCGGGCGGGCAGTCGACGTTCATGCGCGAGATGAGCGAGCTGACGGAGATCCTCCACGACGCGGACGCCGACTCGCTCGTCCTCCTCGACGAGGTCGGCCGCGGCACCGCCACCACCGACGGCCGCGCCATCGCCCGTGCGGCCGCCGAGTTCCTCCACGACGAACTCGGGGCGACCACCCTCTTTGCGACCCACTACCACGGGCTCACGGACCTCGCCGACGAGCGCGAGCGCGTCTTCAACCTCCACTTCACCGCCACCCGCGAGGACGGCGACGTGACGTTCCTCCACCGGGTCGTCCCCGGCGCCTCCTCGTCGTCGTACGGCGTCGAGGTCGCGGAGCTCGCCGGCGTTCCGGGTCCGGTCGTCGACCGCGCCCGCGACCTCGTCGCCGCGGAGGAGGCGGACAGGGACCGGAAGGCGGGCCGGACGGAGACCGGTGCGGACTGGGCGACGGACGAGGAGATGTCGGACGACGCGGACCGCGACGGCGACGCGTCGCTGCGGGAGTTCCTCGCTGAGGAGGCGTCGGCGGAGCGAGACGAGACAGGTCCGGAGGCGGGCGACTCTCCGACCGAGACGGAGCCGCGGACAGAAGCGTCGACCGAGGGCGACCCCGCGCGCACGCCGACCGACCCCGACGATGGTGTCGCGGCCGGCGCCCCCCCGGGCCTCGCCGCGGAGCTCCGCGACCTCGACCTCGCGCGGATGACGCCGATCGAGGCGCTGAACGCCCTCCACGACCTCCAGTCGAGGGTCGACGATGACGGGTGAGCGGGACGGCGACCGCGGCGCGTCCGGAAGGAGAGGCGCCGCCGACGCCCGCGGAGACGCGGCTGAGGACGCGGGTCGCGTCCGCCGGCTCGACCGGACGACCGTCGACCGGATCGCGGCCGGCGAAGTCGTCACGCGGCCCGCGCGGGTCGTCGGCGAGCTCGTCGACAACGCGCTCGACGCGGACGCCTCTCGGGTGGAGATCGCCGTCGACGGCGACGGAACCGACCGGATCCGCGTCGCGGACGACGGCCGAGGGATGGGCCGCGCGGACGCGACCCGCGCCGTCGAGCGCCACGCGACGAGCAAGCTCGCGCCCGACGGGGACCCGGTCGGGATCGAGTCGCTCGGCTTCCGCGGCGAGGCGCTCGCGGCGATCGCGGAGGCCGCCCGGCTCGAACTCGTCACGAGCCCCGGCGACGGGGTCGGCACGCGGGTCGTCGTCGACGGCGAGAGCGCGGGAGCCGCCGGAACGCCGGCCTCGGATTCGAACGTCGAGGTCGAGCCCGCGGGCCGCGCCCGTGGAACGACGGTCGTCGTCGAGGACCTCTTCGCGACCCGGCCGGCACGCCGAGAGTCGCTCGCGGGCGCGGACGCGGAGTTCGCGCGGATCTCCTCGCTCGTCGCCGACTACGCGCTGGCGAACCCGTCGGTCGCGTTCTCGCTCGACCACGACGGGTCGGCGACGCTGTCGACGCCCGGGACCGACCGCACGGACGCGCTGCTCGCCGTGTACGACCGCGACACGGCGAGCCGGTCGACGACGGTCGACGCGAGCGTCGACCTCGGGGTCGCCCGCCCGGACGCCACGGGCGACGCCCCCGTCTCCGTCGGCGTCGCGGGCGTCCTGGCGTACCCCTCTGTCACCCGCTCGACCCGCGACCACGTCCGCGTCTCCGTGAACGGCCGCCCGGTCCGGAACGACCGGCTGGCGGCCGCGCTCCGCGACGGCTACGGCCGGCTCCTCCCGGACGGCCGCGAGCCGGTCGCCGCGGTCGACGTCTCCCTCCCGGCCTCCCGCGTCGACCCGAACGTCCACCCGGCGAAGCGCGAGGTGGGGCTCCGCGACGCCGACGCGGTCGCCGAGGCGGTCGCGTCCGTCGTCGAGGACGCGCTTACGGGCGCGGACCTCCGGCGCTCCGCGGACGTCGCCACCGACCTCGACTCCGCGCTCGACCCGGTCGGAGAGGAGGACGGCTCGCGCGTCGGCGCGTTCGCGGACGCCGATCCGCTCGGCGTCTTCCGGGACCTCTACGTCCTCGTCGAGGCCGGCGACGAACTCCTCGTGATCGACGGCCACGCCGCCCACGAGCGGGTGAACTACGAGCGGCTGGCCCGCGCGTTCGACGGCGACCCGGTGCCGACCGCGGCGCTCGACCCGCCGGCGACCGTCTCGCTGTCGACCGACGAGGCGGCGGCCGCGAGGGCGCACGCCGACGACCTCGCCGCGCTCGGCTTCGAGACCGAGGCGTTCGGCGGCGGCACGCGCCGCCTGCGGACCGTCCCCGCGCCGTTCGGCCGGACCGCCGACGCGGACGCCTTCCGCGACGCGCTCGCGGCGGTCTCGGGGAGCGACTCGGGGGCGGCGCGGGACGCCCGCGACGACCTGCTCGCGGACCTCGCGTGTCACCCGTCGCTCAAGCGCGGCGACTTCGACGACCTCGCCGACGGCGACCTCCGGGACCTCCTCGACCGCCTCGGCGAGTGCGACCGCCCGTACGCCTGCCCGCACGGCCGTCCGACCGTCCTCGCCGTCGACGCGGCGACGTTCGCGGCCGGATTCGGTCGGGACCGGTGAGGCGCGGTCCGAGCGCTCCGCGTCCGAACGGGGGTCTCTGACCGATACCTATTAACACGATGGGACCGGGGGTACTCGCATGGGAGAGCGGACCGACGTGACGCGGGGGTCGCTGCCGCGAGAGCGGTCTGCGGGCCGCTTCTCGGGCCCCGACGGCCTCCGCGACGTCGTCGAGCGGATCCTCGCGTGGCTTCGGGAGCGACGCGGGTCCGGCTTGGAGGGCGTCTCGACGGCGACGACCATGCGGAACGTCGTCGATACGGACGCGCTCGCGGAGGAGACGCCACAGAAGTGGAGCGTGCTCCACGACGTGGTCACCTACGGGGCCGACTCGCTCACCGACGTCCTCGTCTTCCGGCACGACCCCAGCAGACAGGACCTGGTGGTGATGCCGGAGCGGAACACCAAGCCGGAAGGCGAGATCAGCTTCTATCACGCCGACCGCACGAAGGGCGCGCGCCACCTGCTGTCGATCGGCGCGGACTCGCTCACCGCGGCGCTGCGCTACGTCTTAGACCTGTCTCTTATACACATCT
>NZ_AOJF01000050.1:0-6004 GCF_000337395.1 Halorubrum distributum JCM 13561 | reverse complement strand
TCAGAGATGTGTATAAGAGACAGGCCGTCGGCCGACTCGTCGGCCCGCTCGACGCGCTCGACGGTCTCGTCCGCTTCGGCCGTCTCGGGCGGGTACGAGACGGTCCGCTGCGGGTAGGGGATCGAGATGCCGGCGTCGGCGAAGCGGTCCTGTATCTCCTCGACCGCGGTCGCCTTCGAGCGCCACCGGGCCTGCGGGGTCGGGGGATCGATCCAGAACCGGAGGTCGAGGAGGATCGCGGAGTCGCCGAACCCGGAGGGGATCGCGTACGGCTGCGGGTTGTTCGCGATCGTGTCGATCCCGGAGAGGACGTCCTCTGCGATCCCGGCCGCCTCGTCGGGGTCGTCGTCGTAGCCGATCCCCACCTCCATGTGGATCCGGAGGCGCCCCTCGCGGCTCCGGTTCGTGATCGCCTGGTTGGCGACGAGGTCGTTCGGCACCACGACGTACTCCCCGTCGAAGTTTCGCATGTGGGTGTTCATGATCGTGATATCGGTGACGAACCCCTCCTCGCTGCCGATCTCGACCCAGTCGCCGATCTCGAACGGCCGCGAGAACATCAGCACGAAGCCGGCGAGGAGCGACCCCAGCGTCTGCCGGGCCGCCATCCCGAGGACGATCCCGAGGAAGCCCGCGCCGACGAGGAGGCCGCCGAGGTTCACGCCCCAGACCCCGAGGACGGTGATGCCGGCGAGCACGAGCAGGCCGACCTGCGCGAGCCGGGTGAGGAGCTGTTCCTGGTGGGCGGTGATCCGATCGCTGTCGGCCGACAGGTCGGCGACGTACGCCTCGATCACGTCGCTGACGACGTAGGCACCGCCGAGCAACACCGCCGAGACGACGATCTGCGCACCGACCGTGAGGGCGTTCTCCGCGACCGGCGACACCGCGACCACGACGTCGAACCGCCCCCACAGCGTCAGCACGGCGACGCCGGCGAGCGCGAACAGCCCCAACTGGAGGACGCCGACCGCGAGCCGCAGGAGGAACGACGACGGGACGCCGTCTCGGAGCGTCTCGATGGCGCCCTCGGTCGACTTCGCCAGGCGCTCGTCCACGAGCCGCTCGATCCAGCCCGAGGCGGTCCGCTCGCCGGCGCGGACCGCCTTCGGTAACAGCAGCCACCCGACCGCGAGCGTCCCGAGAGCGATGGCGGCGGTGACCGCCAGTCGCCCCTCCGTGCTCGAGATGCCGCTCAACACCGCGCCGGCCCGGGCGCCAAGTCCGCTGATCACGGTCGGTGGTTCGCCGCCGACCGGATAACGGATCCGACGCGAGTCTCAGCCGAGAGAATCGGGGCGGCCGCTCCCGGGAACCGAGCCGCGGAGGTGAAGCGGTCCGTCACCGACCCCGGCGAAGCTCCTCGATCAGCTGTTCGATGAGCGCCGACTGCCGGTCGAGGCGCTCGGACTGCGCCTCGACGGTGCGCCGCAGCGCGGCGACCTCTGTCGCGAGGTCGGCGTCCTCGACGCCGGCGCTCTCGAACGGCGATCCGTCGAACGCGTCGTCCCCGGGAACGGGGCCGTCGGCGTCGGTCTCGGTGTCGGCGACGGGCTCATTGGTCGACACGTCGTCGACCGCCGCGTCCGTGGCGAGCGCCTCGGGGTCGGCCGTCGACGCGGGCCCGTCGTCTGCCTCCCGTTCGATCCCCTCGGCGGTCGGCGCGGACTCCGTCCCGTCTGCGTCGAGCGGGTCCGTCGCGGCGGCGTCGACGCTCGCGTCCGCCGCGAGGGGGTCCGCGCCCAGCGGGTCGTCGGCGGCGCCTTCCGACGCCCCGTCTGCCGACTCGACGGCCGACTCGGCCGACTGCGACGCCGCGGCGCCCGGGTCGGCGGCGTCGTCGGCCTCGAAACCGGGACCGGACTCGGCGGGCTGATCGGCGGCGGCGGTCGCGCCGTCCGGTTCCGTTTCGGTCCCGTCGGCGTCGGCCTCCGCGTCCGCTGCGGGGGACGCCGAGAGCGGGTCGGGCCCCTCGCCGAAGTCGGTCGTGCCGCTCGCCTCCGCGTCCGGGGCCGACTCCTCGGCCTCGGCGGCGGCGACGCGGAACTCCTCGAGGCTCTCGACGCCGTGGAACGAGCACACCGCGTCGGCGAGCGTCTCCCGGACCGCGCGGGCGGACTCGTTCGGGGCCTTGAACCGCTCCGAGCGGCCGTCGTGGACGAGGACGACCGCGGTGGCGACGGTCCCCTCCTCGAAGTCGAGGCCGGTGAGGTCCTCGTAGTGGAACTCCTCGAAGTCGGCGTCCCAGACGGCCGAGCCCACGTGTTTGACCAGCCGCTCGCTGGTGACGATGAGGGTGAGCTCCGAGAAGCGGAAGGTGCGCACGACCGTCTCGCCGGGGCCGGTGACGCCGCTCGCCGAGAGGACGCCGGCGAGGACCGGGTGGAGGACGTCGTCGACGCGCTTGGCGGGGACCGAGAGCGTCTCGTCGCCGTCGAGGCCGTACCCGAGGGTGATCTTCGCCTTGCGGCGGCCCGTCGAGACCTCGATCCGCTCGACGTCGTGGCCGTACTCGTCGACGGACTCGTCGGAGAGGAGGCCGTCGCCGCGGAAGACGAGGGTCCGGGTGGGCGTGACCGCGAGTCGATCGTCGCCGCCCAGCGGCACCTCGGCGACGACGTCCTCGTCGCCGACGGTCGCCGCGAGCAGTTCGGGGAGGCTCATACGCCGGGGATACGCCGCGCCCGGCATAAATCCGCTGGGTCGGGCGCGAGCGCGGGTCGAGCGCGCCCTTCGCGGCCCGAACCGCCCGTGTTTCCGGGTCCGTATCGCACTCGGAAGCGGCCGCCCGCGGCGATCTGCGATCGGTTCACAACCTCCCGACGGATGGGAAGGTTAAAGAGTCTCATCGCGGTACGAACTGGTGAGGCCGGGTGGCTTAGCTGGACATAGCGCCGCACTCATAGGGTTCGGAGATTCGGTGCGGTGACGCCTTGGAAGCGTCCGCGTCCTTCCCGTGGCTCCGCCGAGCCTCGGACCTGGGACATGCGGAGATCGTGGGTTCGGAGCCCACCCCGGCCACTCTACTCTCACACTTCGACGAATGTGCCCGATGAGATACCGGTCTGTACTCCCTCTGCTGTACTGACGCCCCAAGGTGGGTGTCTGTGGTATTACAAGAACGCAGACAGCATCCCATCCACATTGAGTCGCTGTACCTTGCCTTCATCGATGTCAACTGCGGACGCAAGCATTGCTCGTTTTAGATCCTTCGGGGTCGGGTTGTACCCAGATTGTTTCAGTTCCGACCACACGAGCGCAACAGATCCTGCGACGATTGGGGTTGAGAAGCTCGTTCCTGGATCCAAAACAAAGGTACTCTCACCTTCTCCGACCCAGAACTGTTTGAACAACAGTCCAGGAGAGAGGATATCTGGCTTTGTTTTAGAGTGTGTCACGTTTCCTTCCCACGGCGTTTCCTTTTGATTTACCTCACATGACTGATTTGGGGCACAGCCCATGTGAGTACAGTATGCGTCTCTTCCAAACGCGATTTCTGGGTCGATCTCGTCTAGGTGGTTGAAATATCCATCCGGATGCCGTACCCAGTACGCACCAGGTGGGTGGATTGGCCCAGCCCCCCATGCTCTCGTCCGCTGTTGGGCTGTACACTTCGCGATAGATGTCCCAACACTAATCGCGGCTTCTGAACGGGCTGGACAAAAAACGGATCGAGTATCGTCTCGTGTCCGTCGATTTCCGGCACCTGCTACGAGGCAAACTCCCTGTTCCTCTAGTTCTGAAGCCGCAGTACACAGGCGACACTCGGTTTCTGTGGTACAGGATGGTCGCCATTTCCCAGCGGATGCGTTGACAACGTCGATGTCCTGTTCGATCGCGTATTGAAATGCTTTGAGGAAGTTGCTCACGCGGAATGCCTCGCGATCATCTGCGAGTATCCGATAAAAATGAAATGCCGCGTTCCGACACAACCCAGCGAGAGTATACAATACATTAGACCCGTGTCCGGTCGTATCGTCTAAATCACTCGCAATTGGATTTTCATGCCCTTCTACAGTGACATCCAATTCGGATGGTGATTGGTAAATCGAATCGACGAGCAGCACTGAAACCCCGTCACCGCTCGGCAGCAGATCGTCGGGAACATTTGCCTGTCGAATGTTTGCGTGTAACACACTTCTGCGAAAATCACTGAGCGTCTCGGCCCAAGATGGAATTAAAAATCTCCCTGAGAGAGGTCATCCAGTTTGGCGTCAGTCTCAACAGACTCAACGCCATCGACTGTACAGACCGCCTCGATCGCAGTCTGTGGTACCGCGACCTTGATTGTCTGGAATGGGAGCACCTCAACGATTTGGCCCCCCTGATCCCGAACTACCTGTTTCAACTGATCCGCAGACCCTTCGTTAAATCCAACTAGGAGTTCGACGGAGGTGTCCCTCTCTGGATCGTCACGCATATCCTGCGTATCTCGATCGACGTAGAGGGGCATTAATACGACATCCGCTTCGGGCGCAAATGAATCTTCTGTAAACTTAACTGGTCTACATCTCGCGATCGTACAATTTCAGATGTATTCAGCGCTCGACATATTGGTCGCTACCATCTTGAAAGGATGACTCTTCTACCGTCTATCTATCCGTCCTTTTGTACAATCTCTCTTTGAGTACGTCCGCAGGGTCCTATATAAAGACAAAATCGATGACGGTTAGCCTCTACACCGGAACCGCCTCGCCGGCGACGAGCGCGACCGCGACGACGACGCCGCCCAGTCCCAGGAGTCCGTAGTTCGCGAGCGGGTTCGCCGCCGTGAACAGGTCGAGCGTGTACTCGTCGTCTCTCACGGGCGCGTACGGCCGGATCCCCATCGGGGTGAGCGCGTCGGCGAGGAGGTGCGAGAGAATCGTGACGGCGCCGAACAGGAAGGCTGCGCCGCCGAACAGCAGCGCCTTGACGACTCCGCGCTGGAGGCCGACCGCCAGTCCGACGACTCCGAAGGCGACGCCGACGAGCAGCGCGAACCAGACGGTGTGAGTGATCCCCCGGTGTTTGACGAAGGGGATCCGCATGTCGAGGTCGGGGACCATCGCCAGC
The DNA here is from genome assembly GCF_000337395.1 of Halorubrum distributum JCM 13561. Classification (NCBI taxonomy): domain Archaea; kingdom Methanobacteriati; phylum Methanobacteriota; class Halobacteria; order Halobacteriales; family Haloferacaceae; genus Halorubrum; species Halorubrum distributum. The sequence goes on along the minus strand of NZ_AOJF01000050.1, from coordinate 949 downwards.
GAGGCGACGCCGGCCGCGCCGACGAGTCCGACCTCGATCGAGGCGAGGGCCGTGACGAGGAACCCGAGCGGGGCGTAGACGACGAGCGACGCCCCGACGTGGCCCTTGCGGTGCATGTCTTCGACTGCGTCCGCGGTCCCTAAGTCCGTTGCGTCGGCGAGCAGCGCGTCGCGCGTCCCGCCGCGCCGCCGGGCGAAACGCCTACGGCCTCCCGCCGTGACCGTCCGGTATGACACTGACCGCCCGCGACCTGATGGAACCGGACGTGAAGACGGTCTCGCCCGACGACGACGTCGCCGACGTGTTCAAGCGGTTCGCCCGCTACGAGTTCAGCGGCTTCCCGGTCGTTGACGACGACGAGCGGGTGGTCGGCGTGATCACCGAGTCCGACCTCGTCGACCTGTTCGAGCCCGAGGACGAGACGCTGTGGATCCCGATCGGCCTCCCGCCGTTCGTGGACACGCTCTCCTACCAGGTGAAGCGCCCGTGGGCCGACATCGACCTGGGCGTCGACCTGATCCGGAACGCCGACAAGCCGATCTCCGAGGTGATGAGCACCGACGTGGCGACGGTGACGCCGGACGCGAGCGTCGACGACGTGCTGGACCTGCTCGTCGGCGACGACCCGGATATTAATCGCGTACCTGTAGTCGACGAGGACGGGCGCCTCGTCGGAATCATCGCCCGGCAGGACGTGATCCGGGCGTTCCGCGACCGCCGACTGGAATAGATCGGATCGGGTCGTTCTAAGATCTATTTATAAATCGCCGTCCATAGCCCGGCGGTGAACACCTCCAAAGCCCCAGCCGCTCACTTATAAATGGGTGACTGTCGATCGACGACAAAAGCCTCCAAAGCCCCAGCCGCGAGGGCAACGCACGCTCGCTGTCGTTCGAAAGGCGCTTCGCGCCTTTCGTGATGACGAGAGAGCTTTGCTCTCTCGAACCAC
>NZ_AOJF01000049.1:0-55989 GCF_000337395.1 Halorubrum distributum JCM 13561 | reverse complement strand
GCGGCCGCCGATGGCGGCCGCTCGCAGGCACGCGCCACCGCAGTTCGTTTATAAGGTGTCGCGCGGCCGCCCACTCGCATTTAAATATCGCGTCGATGCGGCCAGCTGTCGTGCCGTCTCTCCTGCGGGTCGTTCGTCTCTGGAACTGAGCCGGATGCGCGGTGGCGTCGAAGGACAGCCTCTTACCGGTCGACCGTCAGGAACGGACGGACATGCTGATCGCCGGAACCGTCGTCGCCGACTCCGAGACCGTCATCCCCGACGGCGCCGTCGTCGTCGAGGGGAACACGATCGCCGCGGTCGGCGAGGAGAGCGCCCTCCGCGACCGCTACCCCGACCACGAGCGGCGCGCGTTCGACCTCGTCGCGCCCGGCCTCGTCGGCGGCCACGTTCACTCCGTCCAGTCGCTGGGCCGGGGGATCGCCGACGACGACGCCCTCCTCGACTGGCTGTTCGACGCCGTGCTCCCGATGGAGGCCGCGATGGACGCCGCGGCGACCCGGGCCGCGGCCGAACTGGGGTACCTGGAGTGTCTCGAATCGGGGACGACGACCGTCGTCGACCACCTCTCGGTGAACCACGCCGACGAGGCGTTCGAGGCCGCGATCGAGACGGGGATCCGGGGGCGACTGGGGAAGGTCCTGATGGACAAGGAGTCCCCCGACGGACTCATCGAGGAGACCGACGCCGCGCTCGCCGAGAGCGAGGCACTCATCCGGGAGTACCACGGCGCCGCCGACGGCCGCGTCCGCTACGCCGTCACGCCGCGGTTCGCCGTCACCTGCACGGAGGCCTGCCTGCGCGGCTGCCGCGAGCTGGCCGACCGCTACGACGGCGTCACGATCCACACCCACGCGAGCGAGAACGAGGACGAGATCGAGACGGTGGAGGCCGACACGGGGAAGCGCAACGTCCTCTGGCTCGACGAGGTCGGGCTGACGGGCCCGGACGTGACGCTCGCGCACTGCGTCCACACCGACGAGCGCGAGCGCGAGGTGCTCGCCGAGACCGACACGGTCGTCACCCACTGCCCCTCCTCGAACATGAAGCTCGCCTCGGGGATCGCCCCGGTCCAGGACTACCTCGACCGCGGGGTCACGGTCGCGCTCGGCAACGACGGCCCGCCGTGCAACAACACGCTCGACCCCTTCACGGAGATGCGACAGGCGAGCCTCCTCGGCAAGGTCGACGCCCGGGACCCGACCCGCCTCCCGGCCGCGACCGTGCTGGAGATGGCGACCGAGGGCGGCGCCCGCGCGGCCGGCTTCGACCGCCTCGGCGCGCTCCGCGAGGGCCACCGCGCCGACGTGATCGGACTCACGACCGACATCACCCGGGCGACCCCGATCCACGACCCGCTCTCCCATCTGGTGTACGCCGCCCACGGCGACGACGTGACCTTCACGATGGTCGACGGCGACGTCCGCTACGCGGACGGCGAGCACGTCGGGATCGACGCGGCGGCGGTCCGCGAGCGCGCGACGCGGCACGCCGAGCGCGTGGTCGAGGCGGCCGGCATCGAGACGGCCGAACCGTAGCCCGCTACCGTCCGTATCGCCCCCCGATCGTCTCGAACCACCGCGCGCGCCGCTAAAGCCGGCTTTATCCGCACAAATTCGGACGGAGTATCGCCCGTTTATACCCGTCCGCGGCCCGTTCGTTCGCTCACGATGACTGACCGATCGCAGACGACAGGCGACGACGGATCGCGAACGACGGGCGACGACCGCTCGACGGGCGCGTCGACCGACGGCCTCGGCCGACGGAAGTTCGTGGCCCTCGGCGCCGGCGCGAGCGCGACGCTGCTCGCCGGCTGCGCCGGCGACGGGTCTCTTCCGACCTCGGGCGGCTCGGACAGCTCCGGCGATTCGGACGGCTCGGACGGCTCCCAGACGCTCACCGGCAACTTCCGGCTCCTCATCAGCGACGCCCCGGCCGACATCGACGACTTCGACCGGCTGGACGTCACCCTCGACCGGGCTCGGATCTTCGAGGCCGGAGACGGCGACGACGAGGACGACGAAGACGCGGAGGATGAGGAAGACGACGAAAACGCCGACGAGGACGACGGATCGGACGACGACACCGAGCAGAACGCCACGGAAACCGATGACGACGACGCGAACGAGACGGCGGACGAGGACGACGACGCGAACGAGACGGACGTCGATGACGGCGGGGACGACGAGGAAGACGTCGAAGCGGAAGGTGAGGACGAGGACGGCGAGGATGAGGACGACGAGGATGACGACGAGGAGGACCGCGGCTTCACCGTCGTCGAACTCGACGGCGCGACGGTCGATCTCACGCAAGTGGTCGAGGACGACGCCATCGCGGTCTTCGACGGCGAGATTCCGGCGGGGAGCTACGAGAAGATCGAACTCGAGGTTTCGGCCGTCGAGGGGATCGTCGACGGCAGCGAGGTCGACGTGAAGCTCCCGAGCGAGAAGCTCCAGATCACGAACGGGTTCGAGGTCACGCCCGACGAGGAGGTGAGCTTCGTCTTCGACATCAACGTCGTCAAGCGCGGGAAGAACAACGGCTACATCCTCAAACCCGTGATCTCGGGCAGCGGGGTCGCGGGCCGCGACGTCGACGTCAACGAGATCGACGACGATGACGACGACGAAGGTAGCGAGGACGACGACGATGACGACGACGAGGATAGCGAGGACGACGACGATGACGACGACGAGGATAGCGAGGACGACGAAGACGACGAAGAGGCGGAGCCCGAAGACGGCGACTCGGAAACGGACGAGGAGAGCGACGCTACCGGCGGCAACGAGACGGACGACGCGGAGAACGAGACCGCGAGCGGGAGCTAACTACGAGGAGGTCTCGACCGACGAGGGGGCCGCGGACGGGCACTTCGCCCACCGCAGCGCGGCGTCATCGTCGTTGAACGCCTCGGTGTCGACTCCCTCGACGTCGATGGTCCGCTTGAGGAACCGCCGCTTCGAGCGCTCGCCGACGACGGCGAAGCGGTCGACGCCGCGGGCGACCGCGATCTGCGCCGACTCGCGGAGCGCCCGGCGACCGGCGTCCGAACACGGACGGCTCGTCCGCACGACGATCACGACGGCGTTGACGGCGTTGGGGTCCGTCGCGACCCGCCACCGATCGAGCAGCGACTCGCCGTCCGCGGGGCTCAGTCCAGTCCCGTGTGGGAACTCGACGACGAGGACGTCGTCCTCGACCCGCAGCAGCCAGCGCTCGGTCGGTTCCATGGCATCAGGTATCACGTACTGGGGTATAAATTACACCCCCCAAATATCTCATCTGATATTCGACTGCTCCGGTCGCCGGCGCGATTCGGTTGACGCGCGATCCGCGCCGGTAAGTGCGGTCGGACGTCGACGGGTCGGTCGCCGTCGATTATCAGCAACGGAGATTTTGCTGGCACGCGACGGATCGTGTCGCAGTCGTCGCCGGACTCGGCGCGTCAGTCGTGCCGAGCCGCAGTCTCGTCGAGCGCGTCGACGACCGCTGTCGCGAGCGCGTCGAACGACGCCTCGTCGGGGACGACGTCGACGTCGACGCCGCGCTCCGCGGCCGTCTCCGCGGTCGGCGGGCCGATGACGCCGACCACCGCGTCCGCGAGTCCGGCGCGGGCCGCATCGTCGACGCCGCGGTCCGCGGCCGCCGCGAGGAAGTTGTCGACGGTCAGCGAGGAGGTGAACGCGACCGCGTCGAGGTCGCCGGCGGCGACCAGCTCCGCTGAGTCGCCCGCGCCGGCCGGCCGCGTGAGCCGGTAGAGCACGGTCTCGGTCACGTCGGCGCCGGCCTCGCGCAGGCCGTCGAGGAGGACGTCGCTGCCGTGGTCCGAGCGCGCGACGACGACGCGCTCGCCCGCGACGCGAGGTCCGAGCGCGGCGACGAGGCCGGCGGAGGTGTACTCCTCGGGGACGGCGTCGACCGTCCAGCCGGCCTCGCGGGCGGCCGCGGCGGTGGCGGGACCGATGGCGGCCACGTCGGCGTCGCCCGGATCCCAGCCCGCCTCGGCGGCCAGTTCGACGCCGGTCTTGCTCGTGAGGACGACGAGGGGCGCGTCGGCCGGAACCGCGCCCGTCGGCTCGACTTCGAGCATCGGGTCGGCGACCGGCTCCGCGCCGAGCGATCGGAGCAGTTCGACGGCCGACTCGATCCGCTCGTCGTCGGGGCGGAAGACGGCCACGCGCGGCCCGCGGCCCCCGTCGCCGCTCACGCCCCGTCACCCCCGGCCGACTCGTCTTCTTCCTGCTCCTCGCTCGCCGACTGTACCGGGGCCGAACCGGCGTTTTCGAGGAAGGTCACGACGCGGTCGCGGGTCGCGGCCACGTCGCCGATCACCGTCACCGCGGGCGGCTCGATCCCCGCCTCGTCGCGGGCGTCGACGATGGTGTCGAGGGTGCCGGTCGCGACGCTGGTGTCGGGCCAGGTGGCGCGCTCGACGAGCGCGACGGGCGTGTCCCCGTCGAGGCCGGCGTCGCGGAGCGCGGCGGTGTACGCCGGCAGCTTCCCGACCCCCATCAGCACGACGATGGTCCCGCCGGTCGCCGCGAGCGCGTCCCAGTCGACCGCGGACTCCTCTTTCGTCGGGTCCTCGTGGCCCGTGACGAACGAGACGGAGGAGGCGTGGTCGCGGTGGGTCACCGGGATGCCGGCGACCGCGGGGCCGGCGATGGCCGAGGTGACCCCGGGGACGACCTCGAAGGGAATCCCCTCGTCGGCGAGGTGTTCCGCCTCCTCGCCGCCGCGGCCGAAGACGAACGGGTCGCCGCCCTTCAGCCGGACGACGCGGTTCCCCTCGCGGGCCAGTTCGACCATGCGCCGGTTGGTGTACTCCTGCGGGGTCCACTCGCCGCCGGCGCGTTTCCCAACGTCCTCCCGTTTCGGTTCCGGGATCTCGCCGAGGATCTCCGGGCCCGGGAGCTTGTCGTGGAGGACCACGTCGGCCGACTCGATCAGCCGCTTCGCCTTCACCGTGAGCAGGTCCGGGTCGCCCGGCCCGGAGCCGACGAGGAACACGGTTCCGACTCGGTCGTCGCGGCCGCGGGTCGGCGGCTCGTCCGCGTTCGATCCGGGACCCCCGCCGGTACCGGGCGCGTCCTCACTCATCGTCCTCCCCGGCCTCCGCTTCACTGCTCTCCCCGGTCTCCGCCGCCTCGCGCGCCTCGGCGATCAGGTCGTCGGCGCCGCGGTCCGCGAGGTCCGCGGCGAACTCCGCGGCGGCCGTCGCGTGCGACCGGATCGGCAGGTCGCGGGTGTCGGCCACCTCCTCGGTGCCGTCCGTCGAGAGCACCCGCGCCCGGACGTGGACGTGCTCGCCTTGAACCATCGCGGAGACGCCGATCGGCGCCACGCAGCCCCCGTTGAGCTCGCCGAGGACCGTCCGCTCGACGGTGACCGCCACGCGGGTCCGCGGGTGGTCGACCGCGTCGCGGACCGCCTCGATCACGTCGGGGTCGCTCGCGGTGACCGCGATGGCGCCCTGTCCGGCCGCGGGGACGAACTCCTCGCGCGGGAGCCGCGTCGTCTCCACCTCGTGGAAGAGGTTCGAGCGGCGCAGGCCCGCCTCGGCGAGGACAACCGCGTCGTACTCGGTCTCGACCTTCCGTTCCATCGCCGCGCGTTCGAGGTCCGACAGCGAGTCGAACCACTCCTCGACGGTGCGGTCGAACTCCTCGTCGACCTCGTCGCTCGCGTCGCCGTCGCTCTCCTCTCCCTCCGCGCCGTCCGCGTCGCCGCCCTCCTCGGCGGTCAGCGCGCTTTCCTCTCCGGAGGCGATCAGGCGCCGCTCGTGTTCCGCCTGGAGGCCGGGCGCGAGCAGCTTCTCCAGCCGCGTGTCGACGTTGCCGCGGATCGGCTCGACGGTGAGGTCGGGCCGCGCAGCCCGGATCTGTGCGCCCCGGCGGAGCGACCCCGTCCCGACGACGGCGCCCGACGGGAGCTCCTCGATGCCGAGCCCGTCCGGCTGGACGACCACGTCGCCGGAGGGTGCGCGCTCGGGGGCGCCCGCGACGACGAGGTCGTCCATCTCCTCGGTCGGGAGGTCCTTCAGCGAGTGGACCGCGAGGTCGGCGTCGCCGGCGAGCACCTCCTCGTCGAGGGCGCGCACGAACGCGCCCGTCTTCCCGAGGCGGTGGATCAGTTCGTCGGGGATCTGGTCGCCGCGCGTCTCCACCTGCCGGAGTTCGACGTCGCGGCGCCGGCTCGACAGCGCCTCGCGGACGGTCTCGGCCTGTCGGAGGGCCAGGTCCGACCCGCGGGTCGCGAGCCTGAGCGTTTCGGTCATACCCGGACCGAGGTCCCCCGCGTTCAAAAGCGCACCAGTTCGGCCGCCTCCGCGACCGCGAGGTCGGACGCCGCGCTCGCGGGGGTCGCGCGTCCGCTCGCCGGGTCCGAGGCAACTCCCGCCACGGTCACGGCCCCTTTATCAGTCCGCCCCGAAGCGATAACGAGATGGCACGCGCGAGCGCCGGGGCCCGGCTCCACTTCGGCTTCTGTAACCTCAGCCTCTCGCACGAGCGGCTGTACGGCGCGCTCGGCGTGGGGCTCGCCGCACCCCGCGTCGTCGTCGACGCGGAGCCGGCCTCGGCGGTGAGCGTGACGGTCGACGGGGCCGAAGCGGTCCCCGCGAAGTCCGCCGACTCCGTCCCGGGCGTGCGCGGCGACGCCCGCGGGTACGCGACCGCGGCCGTCGACCTGCTCGGCGTCGACGGCGCCCGGGTCGCGGTCCGCGAGTCGCTTCCCAGACACGCCGGGCTCGGCAGCGGGACGCAACTGGCGGCGGCGACGCTCGCGGCGGTCGCGGCCGCCCACGGCGAGCCGGCGCGTGTTCGAGAGCGCGCTCCGGCGCTCGGCCGCGGCGGGCGCTCCGGCGTCGGGGTCGCGACGTTCGAAGGGGGCGGGTTCGTCCTCGACGCCGGCCACCCGACCGCGCGCTTCACCACCGACCGGCCCGCGGACGGCGAGTGGACCGTCCCGCCGGTGGCCGCGCGCCACGCCGTTCCCGACGACTGGCGGTTCCTGCTGGTCGAGCCCGACGCGGACGCCGGGCGGAGCGGCGCGGCCGAGGACGACGCGATGCGGACCGCGGTCGAGCGCGCGGACCCGAGCCTCGCCGACCGGATCGGCGGGATCGTCACCCGGCGCGTCCTCCCCGCGGTCGCGACGGAGGACGCGGAGGCGTTCGGGGCGGCAGTCGGCGAGATCGGTCGCCTCAACGGCGCGTGGTACACCGACGAGCAGGGCGGCGTGTACCGGCCGCCGGTCGGCGAAGTCGTCGACTCGCTGTCGGGCGCCGCGTCGGTGTTCGGCGCCGGGCAGTCCTCGTGGGGGCCGACCGTCTACGGCGTCACCGACGCGGAGCGCGCCGCGGCGGCGCGCGACGCGGGCGAGCGCGCGCTCGACGCCGCCGGCGTCGGCGGCGAGGTGTCGGTCGTCCGCGCTTCGAACGAGGGCGCGCGGATCGACGCGGAGCGCGGGGCGGAACCGCCCTCGGCCGACCCGGAGAGGGGTAACACTAAATCCCGCGGCGACGGGGCGTAAGCCATGTCCAGTGTTCCGTTCGGGGTCGCGCGCCTCGACTCGATCCTCGGGGGCGGCGCGCCGCCGGGAAGCGTCGTGTTGCTCGCGGGCGAGGCGGGCGCGGGCGCTCGGGAGTTCGCGTACACCAGCGCGGCGATGAACGCGCTGGCGGGCGCCGACGAGGAGCTGTTCGACCTCTACTACGGCGACGTCGACGCCGACGCGACGCTGCCCGAGTCGGTTCATTACATCTCTTTCACCGCCGACACCGAGGCGATCACCCGCGAGATGGGGTACACGATGGATTCGGAGATCGTCGACGCGGCGGTCGATCAAATCTCCTTCCGGGACCTCTCGCCGGAGTACTTCCAGCTGTCGCCCGTGCCGCGCGACTGGTACGAGACGGCGACCGCCTCGATCACCGAGCTCGGCGACCGCGGCGAGTACGAGGACGTGCTCACCGCGTTCGGCGACTACCTCTCGGAACACGGCGAGCGGAGCCTCGTCTGTATCGACTCCGTCACAGACCTCGTCTCGATGGTCTCCGACGACACCGACTGGAGCGACGTCGCCATGGTGATGAAGGGACTGAAGAAGGCGGCATACGAGTGGGACGCCCTGGTCCTCGTGCTGGTGAACACCGACGCGCTCCGCGACCGCGAGTTCGGCACCCTGATGGACGCCGCGGGCGGGACGCTCCAGTTCTCCTGGGAGAGCGGCGGCTCGCAGCGCGCCCGAACGATGTTCGTCCGCGAGTTCCGCGGCGTGCTCTCGCGGCTGGAGGCAGAGAACATCGTCCGCTTCGAGACCGAGATCCACGAGGGAGGCTTCGACATCAGCGACGTGCGCAAGATTCGGTAGCCGGTCCTCCGACGCCGAATCCGGTAGCCGACGCCCCGGCTCGGGACCGGGCGGTCGCCGAGTATCGATCCGGAGAACGGCGCGACAGGTTACTTAAGCCTCGCCGCTCAACGACAGGTAGATGACGGAGGATCCGCGATGAGTGACCTCGACCCGGCGGCGGCCGCCCTCGACGCCGCGGCCGAGGACGCCGGCGTGAGCCGCGAGGAGCTCCTCAAGCGTGCGCTCGTCGCGCTCGCGGAGTCCGAGGGGATCGACGTCCCCGATTCCGAGGAGGTGGCGGCGATCGAGGCCCGCCTCGACGACCTCGACGCGGAGTTGGACGAGAAGGTGGCCGACCTCCGCGATCGGTTCGTCGACCTCTACCGCGAGGTGGAGTCGCTCGACGCCGCCGAGGGGGGCGCGGAGGACGACGGAGAGGCTGGCGACGCGGATGGCCCGGCGGCGCGGGTCGACGACCTTGCGGACGAACTGGAGGAGATCGCCGCCCGGCTGGACCGGCTCGACGCGGCCGTCGCCGACGCGCCCTCCTCGGACCGAGTCGACGACCTCCGCGAGCGGCTGGATGCGCTCGACGCCCGCCTCGACGACCTGGACGCGGTTCGCGACCGACTGGACGCGTTCGGCGACCGCCTCGATGGGGTCGACGAACGCGTGGAGGAGGTCGACGAACGCGTCGACGCCGTGGACGACCGCCTCGACGACGTGGAGTCGGACCTCGCCGGGATCTCCGCGGACGACCTGACCGAGATCGACGACAAGCTCTCGCGGGTCGCGAACGCGGTCGTCAAGGTCAAGCGCCGGCTCGACGCGGCCGAGCGCGACCGCGCGGACCGCGAGCGCGTCGACGCGCTGACGCGGACGGCGAACCGGCACGGCGTGCGGTCCGCCGACTGCAACCACTGCGGCGGCGGCGTCGAGCTGGGACTGCTGTCGGCGCCTGAGTGTCCCCACTGCGGGCGCCGGTTCGAGGACCTGGAGCCGAACACCGGCTTCCTCGGCACGTCGAAACTCCTCGTCGGGGACCGGCCCGCCATCGACGGCGACGTCGCGGACGACGACCGCGACGAGATGAGCCGGACGACGGACCGGACGAGCACCGCCGCGAGCGACGGCGGGCCGGACAGGGACCGCCGATGAGCGACGGCGACCGGTCTGACGGCGACGACGCACCGGAAGCGGACCCCTTCGACGACGAGCCGTTCGGTGAGGAGCAGTTTGACGACGAACCGAGCGGTGACGGAGCGAGCGACGGGGCCGACGACGGCCTCGACGACCCCGACGCCCACGAGGTCGACGACCCGTTCGCGGCGCTCGGCGACGGGATCGACGACGGCGGCGAGGCGTCGCCCCGCTCGGACCCGGAGCCGGGCGCGTCCGTAGGGCCCGAGACGGGCGCGTCCGAGGATCCGGAACCGGGCGCCCCGGCGGACGATCCGTTCGCCGAACTGGACGCCGACGCCGCCGGCTCGCCGACAGACGAGGACCCCTTCGAGTCGATGGGGAGCGGCGACGTCGGCGAGGAGGACGTGTGGGAGGCGCTCGACGAGGGGACCTCGGTCGGCGCCGACGCGACCGAGTTCGACGACGCCGCCGAGGGCGGTGCGGTCGGCGATCTGGGGCAGACGCCGGGGCCGGGGACGACCGGCGACGAGCGGGTGGTCGACAAGCGGAGCTACTGCCAGCGCTGTCCGCACTTCACGGCACCGCCGGAGACGGCCTGTACCCACGAGGGGACCGAGATCGTCGAGTCGGTCGACTTCTCGCGGTTCCGAGTCCGGAACTGCCCGATGGTGGACGCGGAGGACCCCGCCTTCGACGGCGAGTAACCGCACGGAGTTTCGTTCTGTCGGTCGAGTATCCGCCAGCGATTTCTGAACACGTTCAAGCCCGACCGGCCGATACTGCGCGCATCGCGTGATAACGTCCGAATCTGAAGGGCGGCGGTCCGTCGAGTTCGGGTCGGGGGCGGTCACCGGCGCGATAGGGGATTCGATTACGGTCATCCCGCTCGTGGTCGCGCTGGCGCTGCTGACGGACGTCTCGCTGCCGCACGCCCTCGTCGCGTTCGGCGCGTTCCAGGTCGTCTGGGGGGTCCGGTACGGCCTCCCGGTGTCCGTCGAGCCGATGAAGGCGCTGGCCGCGCTCGCGATCGCGGGCGCGCTCACCTACGCCGAGCTCGCGCTCGCGGGCCTCGTCCTCGGCGTTCTCCTCCTCGCGATCGGACTCTCCGGGACGCTCGCGTACGTCGAACGCTGGATCGGCGAGCCGGTGATCCGCGGGGTCCAGTTCGCGGTCGGGCTCGTCCTCCTCGAAACGGGGATCGAGCTCGCGGTCGGCGACCCGCTCGTCGCGCTCGTCGGGGTCGCGGTCGCCGCCGCGTTCGCGCTCGCGGGCCACGGGAAGGCGAGCGCGCTGGCCGTCGCGCTCCTCGGCGTCGCGACCGCGCTCGTCGTCGCCGGCGTGCCGACCCCTCGACTGCCCGGCGCACCGCCGACGCCGGCGTTCGGCGCGGCGCTCACGCGGGCCACCTTCGACGGCGTGGCCGCGCAGTTGGCCATGACCATCGGCAACGCCGCGCTGGCGACCTCGCTCCTCTTCTCGGACCTGCTCGACGCCGACGTCACCCCCGACGAGCTGTCGACGAGCATGGGCGTCACCAACCTGATTGCGGTCCCACTCGGCGGGATCCCGATGTGTCACGGCTGCGACGGCGTGGCCGGCAAGTACGCGTTCGGCGCGCGCACCGGCGGCGCGAACGTCGTCCTCGGCGCCGGCTACCTCGTCGCCGCGCTCTTCGCCACGCCCGCGCTGATCGCGGCGTTCCCGCTGGCGATGCTCGGCGCGCTGCTCGCCATCGTCGCCGTCTCGCTCGCGCGCAACGTCACCGACTCGGGGAACCGCGCGCTGTCGGTCGGGATCGGCCTCCTCGCGCTCGCCACCAACCTCGGCGTCGCGTTCCTCGCCGGGATCGCGGTCCACCTCGCGTGGGAGCAGATCCGCGGATAACGGGGAACTGAGAGGTGGCCATTTATAAATAAGGTACGGTGGCGCGTGCCTCCGAGCGCCCGGAGGGCGCGAGGAACACGCGCGAGGGAGTCGCTGGCGCCGCCGGCGCCAGCGACGAGGCTGGGGAGGTGTGAGGCTGCGGTGCGGTCGCGGTCGGGTGGGACTCAAAGGGGCAGCCGCGAGGCCGCCGTAGGCGACGTTAGCACCGCAGCGAGCAACGCGAGCGAGGAGCGCAACGAGCCTACGGCGGCCTCGCGGCTGGGGCTTTGGAGGCGTTTCGCGTCGATCCACAGTCGATTGTTTATATGCGAGCGGCTGGGGCTTTGGAGGCGGTTCCCGCCGATCTGCGAGCAACGGTTTATAACCGAGCAGCTGGGGCTTTGGAGGTGTTCACCGCCGATCTACTGACACTCATTTATAAGCAAGCGGCTGAAGCTTCGAAATACGTCATCGCGGCGACGGGTCACGAGACACCGTCACCTCCCCCAACGGCATCGTCTATTTATAAATATCCGACACCGTACACCGCGTATTCGACCGTACCCGCCGAACCTAAACCGCTCAATCACGTACTGAACGAGTATATGCAGTTCTGTGACGACTGCGGCTCGATGATGGTCTCTCGCGACGGGGAGATGGTGTGTCAGAACGACGACTGCGGCGGCACCGCCGAACGCGACGAGGGGCTCGCCGCCGAGTTCGAGTCGACGACCGAGCAGACCGGCGAGGAGGTGATCGAGACCGAGGAGGGCGCGAACTTCGAGGGGAAGCCGACCGCGACCGACGTCGTCTGCGACGAGTGCGACCACGGCGAGGCGTGGTACACGATCAAACAGACCGGCGCCGCGGACGAGCCGCCGACCCGCTTTTTTAAATGTAAGGAGTGCGGCCACCGCTGGCGCGGGTACAACTGACCGCGAGAGCGCGGAAGGCTCCACGGCGGCGCACGGTCGACGCGCGGTCAATGCGCGGCCAATGTGCGGTCAATTCCCGGCCAATGCGCGGTCGACGCGTTCGTCGGCCGGTCCCCTCCCGAGCCACTCCCGATGACCCCGGCGGAGACCGGCCCGCGGCGAGCGGCCGGCGGCGGAGTCGATCGACGACCGCTGGCGCGCGCGCCGCGAGCACCCGGGCCGATCGACGGCTTCGTCCGCGAAGTACAGATTCGGCATCATGAAACACGGTAACACGCACCACAGCGCCGCAGTCAGTCGATTGTTTCGGATCAGATCGGATTAAGCGCGTAAATCCGGTCGAAATACGGCTGAATCCCCCTGTAGCGTTTGGACGGTTCATAGGGTTCGGCGCGGGAGGGGGAGACACGATGAACACCGAACGTCTCGCACTGATCGGGGTGACGCTGGCCTTGGTCGTCGGCGGCCTCGCGACGCTTCTCGCACCGGCGGTCGTCTCCGGCCCGGGCACCGCTCCCGCGCAGGCGGCGGCCACCACCGCCGTCGGCGACGGCGGGCTCGGGTCGCTGTTCGGGGTCGCGCTCTGGGGCGTGACGCTCCTCTTCGGCGCGACCGCGGTCGTCTGGTTCGCGCTCACCGGGGTCGTGGGCGCCGGCCACGAGACGCCCCCGAACGAGTACGGGCCCGACGAGGTACAGGTTCGCATCATGACCGTCGACGCCGCCGAGGTCGTTCAGCAGACGGTCGACTCGCTCCCGGACGGGCTCGACGACGTCCACGTGATCGCGGAGTCGCCCATCGACGTGCGCGGGGCGACCGTCCACGCGGTCCCGGACGAGTTCTCGTGTCGCGCTGTCCGGAAGGGCCGCGCGCAGGAGTGGGCTCGGCGGACGCTCGACTGTCAGACGGAGTTCGTGCTCTACTTGGACGAGGACAGCGTCGTCGAGTCGTTCGACGGGCTCCCGGACGCGGACATCGTCCAGCTCCGCGAGAAGCCGCGTCGCACGGACTCGAGCCTCAGCTACCTGGCCGACGTCTACCGGATGGGCGTCCAGCTCGAACAGCGCGCGTTCGCGCGGCTCTCGATCCCGCTTTTCGCCTGGGGCGGCGGCATCGCCGTCCGCACCGAGGTCGAGGAGCGGACGACGTGGGACCGCGAGACGCTGGTCGAGGACACCGCCTTCGTCTGGGCGGCCTTCCGCGAGCTCGACGTGACGTTCGCGCTGTCGGACGCGGTCTGTCGCAACGAGGCGCCGCCGTCGCTGTACGAGATCCTCCAGCAGCGCCGTCGCTGGGCGGCGGGGAACGTTCAGGCGTCGGCGATGCTGCCGCTGCGGTACGAGCTGTTGACGCGGGTCCGTAACTACGCGTGGGCGCTCTCGCCGATCGTCACTCTGCTCGTCGTCCCGCTGTCGCTGCTCAGCGTCACCATCGCCTACAGCGGGCTGTTCTTCGCGGCGTCGATGGGCCTGGCGCTGTGTACGCTCGGCTGGTTCCTCCTCGGCGTCGCCTACTACGGGGACGACCACCACCACTGGGCGCTCGCTGTCCCGCTCGCGCCGCTTATCACCGTCGTTCACTCGATGGGGACCGTCGCGGGGATCCTCAACCCGCCGGAGACGTTCCGCGTGACGACGAAGGTCGGCAGCGACTGATCCCGCCGCGAGGCCGCTCGGTCTCCTTTTCGGACTCGACCCGTGCTCACTCGCGCAGCCGCGGCGCGAGGAACTCGGCGACCGCCTCTCCGACGCGCGCCGCCCGGCCGACGAAGAAGTGGTCCGACTCGAACGCGACCGTCTCGACGCCCAACGCCTCCGCCCGCTCGATCACGGGCTCCCAGTCGGCGGTCGAGTCCCGGGTCGCGTACACCACTCGGACCGGCACGCCGCGGTCGACGACCTCGCCGAGCGCGGCGACCGCGTCGACGTCGGGGTTCAGCCGCGCGGTCGGCGCGAGCGCGCAGACGCCCGCCAGCTCGGGCCGGGACGCGGCCGCGACGAGCGCGACCGTGCCGCCGAACGAGAAGCCGAACAGCCCGACGCGCTCGTAGCGCTCGGCCGCCCAGCCGACCGCCTCGTCCGCGTCGGTGGTCTCGCCGTACCCCTCGTCCCAGTCGCCGTAGTCGAACCGGAGGCAGTCGATCCCGCGGTCGGTCAGAGCGTCGCTGGCGGCCGTCAGGCGCTCGTCGCCGCGGTGGCCGCGCTGTTGCGGGTGCGGCGGACAGGCGACGACCACCGCGTCGGCCCGGCCGCCGTTCCCGGTGGCGTCGCCACCGCCGTCGCTCGCGGCGGTGTCGAGGGTGGCGCGCACGTCGCGGCCGCCGGGGATCAGAATGGTGTCGCTCACGGAATTCGGAGTCAGTCCGGATTCGAACTCGGTCCTCGCCGTCGCTCCGGCTCAGGGCACCTGCGTCACGCGGTCGACGCCGTCGAGGTCGGCGAGGTCGGCCGCGAGCGCCTCCTGGTCGACGTTGGCCTCGTAGTAGAACACGATGTCGAAGCTGCCGTCGCGGAGGAGCTGCTGGCACTCCCAGACGAACGCCTCGCCGTCGAGCGTCAGTCCCTGGAACTGGTTCGACGAGAAGTCCGTGTCGTCGTTGCCCGCTTCGATGTACGTCTCGCCTTTCCCCGCGTGATCGGCGATGGCCTCGTTGGCGGCGACCGTCAGCTCGTGCATCTCCAGGTCCTGCTGCCCGTCGAGGTTCGTGTGGACGATACAGCCGAGCAGCTCGATGTCGCCCGGCTCCAGTAAGGCCTTCGTACGGGTGTACAGGTCCGAGTCGACGGTCTCGCTCATGCGTCTCCCTTCCGGCTCCCGTAATAAACGGGTGACGGTTCACCGGGCGGACGGCCCCCCGTCGACGACTCGCCTCAGCGACGGAGCGACACGACGACCTCGTCCCCGCTCGCCGAGGAGCCGGACGATCCGCCTGCGGAACTGCCGGCCGCTCCCCTCCAAGCCGGGCTGCTCGGGCACGTCGGGCGCGGTGAAATCGCCGGTCTGGTAGGCGTGACACCACTCGCGCCACGGGCACCCCGCCTCGTCGCAGCTGGGGCTCTTCCCGCAGGCGACGCCNGGCGCGGTGAAATCGCCGGTCTGGTAGGCGTGACACCACTCGCGCCACGGGCACCCCGCCTCGTCGCAGCTGGGGCTCTTCCCGCAGGCGACGCCACCCAGTTCCATGACCGCGTTGTTCCACACCCGGGACTCGACCGCGGGCATGAGCCTGGACGCGACCCGCTCGAACGCGTCGTCGTCGTCGTCCGAGACGTCGAACGCGCGGTGATTGTGGATATTTATTACACATGATAAATGTCTCAAATATCGGCAGCAACTGGGGGAGGCTGTTGCCGAACGATCCCCGTATATCCGTATCAGAGTGGCAACCTATCTCTGAGCGACTGGAACGCGAGTCGTCCGAGCAACTGACTGGGGCCGCGCTTTGGCAGGTCGCGGGCGACGTTCATCGTACTCGGTGGCTCACTCTCACCGATGCCGAGCTCCCAGTCCGTCTCCGACTCGAAACGGTCCACCGCGGCCTCGACGCGGTCGCGCACCGCATCCGTTTCCATGGTCTTCACGTCACCGGCTTTCATTAGTACGTCGCCGTCCACGATTACCGTCTCCACATCAGCCGGCGCTGCGTTGTTAGCCACCTGCGCCGGGATGTTGGTCAGCGGGGTGAATTTCGGCTTCTCGACGTCCAGCAGAATGACGTCGGCGCGCTTGCCGGGTTCGAGGCTCCCGATCTCGTCGCCGATCCCGAGTGCCTCTGCCCCTTCGATGGTGAGCATTCGTACGAGCTCCATCGAGTCGTACTGGCCGGTCGAGCGCTTGAGGTTCGCTGCGAGCCGGGCTTGCCTCGCCTCGCCGAACAGACTGTAGGAGTCGTGCCAGTAATGGTCGTCGATACCCAGGCCGACATCGACGCCCGCGGCGCGGAGTTCCGGCACCGGCGTCCACTGTA
Source organism: Halorubrum distributum JCM 13561 (assembly GCF_000337395.1). Taxonomy (NCBI): domain Archaea; kingdom Methanobacteriati; phylum Methanobacteriota; class Halobacteria; order Halobacteriales; family Haloferacaceae; genus Halorubrum; species Halorubrum distributum. The sequence continues at coordinate 39,726 of NZ_AOJF01000049.1, read as the reverse complement.
CGTCGCCGCCCGTGTTCCAGTAACAGAAAATCGACGGGCAGTGTGCGACCGACGCGTCTGCTTCGGCAGTCCGTTGGATGTCTTCGTCGTCGGCGAGCCGGAAGTGCGCGGCTACAAGTCGGTCGTCCAAGAGGCCAACGTCATCGAGAAGGGCGAGCGAATCCTCAGCGCCATTCGACCGCGCCATCGTGTTGCTCGCCTCCAGTTCGAGCAGGTGCGTGTGGACGAGCAGGTCGGGATACTCGTCAGCGAGTTCGGCGGTGTGTTCCCACAGTTCGCGGGTACATGACCAGTCGTCGTGGGGGTCGATCGTCGCCCGGATGCGGCCGTCGTACGCGCCGTGGTACTCATCGATGAACTCGCGGGCGCGGTCGAACTGCTCTTCGACGGAAACGTCCCAGAAGAGGTCTGAGAGCGCCATCCCGAAGAATCCGCGGAGGCCCGCTTCGCCGAACGTTTCTGCGCCCCCGCTGGGCCGGACGTCCATCGAGTTGACGGTCGTGACCCCACCGGTGAGGAAGTTCAGTGCGGCGAGTTCGTACCCCGCCCGGGCGAAGTAGTCGTACTCGCCCTCGGCGATGTGGCCGAATATGGCGGTCATCCCACTCATCATTTCCATGAGGTCGAGGTCGCTGAACGCGCCAAGCAGCGGCGTCAGTTCGAGATGGGTGTGCGCGTTGACGAGACCTGGCATCACGAGTTTGCCTTCGCCGTCGATGACCAAGTCGGCCGCTAACTCCGCGTCATCGTCCCGAGAGGACCGCACGTCGGTGATCCGGCCATCCTCGATGAGCACCGTTCCTCGCTCGTAGAGTCGATTTCGCTCGTCCACCGTGAGAACGAACGCATCGTGAATCACACAGTCAGCCGTCATTTCCTCCCACCCGTCAGCGTCGTGCGTAGCTGTAATTATTAGTACCTATTTTCCCTCAATTGAGAGCGCGGGTACGCTCCGCGGGTTCTCCCTTCTTGACATCCTCCCCGCGCTGAAGCGCGAGGATTCCCACGGTATCGCACCGCTGGGTTGGGATATTGTGGTTTACGACGTTACCTGTTCTTGAGGCGCGAACGCGCCAGTTTCCTTGTCAAACAAGAACGTCGATGGCTGTGCCAACCAGCCGTTACTCCTATCCACCGAGAGATTCGGTGAACTCGGAGATACTTTCTGCCGAATGTTCTCAGCACCGTTCACATCCGCATTGGCCACTGTACCGCACTCATCGCAGACGTACAGTCCGCGTTCAACACGGTTCGCGTCACACTTCCGGCCACAGCACGAGCACGACTTCGAGGTATCCCGCTCAGACACTTGCTCAACCGTGATGCCTTCCATCTCGGCTTTGTATTCGAGGAGATCGGTGAACCGGTCGAACGCCCATGAGTGTCGGTCAAGATTGCCGTGTTTCCCCCACTCCTTTGACTCGCCGTTCTCCTCATCCTCACGGACACCGGAGAGATCGCCCACCACGATTGTTCCAATTTCCTCGTCAACACACCGCTGGACGATATGCTTCGAGAGGGTGTGGAAGTAGTGGGTGCGACGGGCCGACTTCTTCTGGTTCAGCCGCGTGGCTTGCGCAGAATGCGAATCGTCACACCGGGCGATTCGCTTGCTGAGGTAGTAGTCGTCCTGTTTCAAGCAGTTCAGCGGGTACAACTCGCTGTGACCGTCTTCATACGCGAGCGCAGCGAAGTTGTTGATACCGAGGTCAACACCGACCGTCTTCTCACCGGGGGCTTCATTCACGTCGATCTCGACCTTACAAACGAAGTGTAGTTCCCACTCGTCGCCGGTCCACACAATCTTGACTTGTTGGACGTTCTCCACGGCGGAGAGGTCAATATCGGGGCGAGTCTGGTACGTACACAGGACGAAGTCCGACCAGTACTCCTTCAGGTTCGATCCTTTTGAGAGTCGAACACGGTCGTACTGAGTGTCGAGTTTGAAGCCTTTCTGCTTGAATGTGACCGTGGACCGGGGGTGTTCGTCGCCGTGTTTGCGGTAGCCGGGCGGGTTCGCTCGTGTATCTCCGTTCTGTCGTTTACCGTACCAACCGTTGAACGCTTCAGCGAGTTGTTGAAGGACTCGCTGACTTGACTGAGAATGAAGGTCATCATAGCATTCGTGGGTTTTGAGGTACGCGGTGAGTTCGGTGTGGTTCGGGATGTGACCGATTTCGTCCCAAATCCGGTTACACGTCCACCGTCCGACGTTCCAGAGCTTACTGGCTGCGAACCCGAGCGAATCAAGGTCGTCTCGTACCCGCGACTGGTTCCGTATGGAAGCAGTATAGGTACGGGTAACGACCTGTTTTGCCATACGTAACCTATGTCGATAAAATTACTTGAAGGTGTAGATTGGAGTAGCGTGGAATATCCAGCCGTGCCATCGACCGGTGAACTGTGACGGGTAGTGTCGGATTCATCCCCGCACTAAAGCGCGAGGCTTTCTCCTCGATTCTCCGTATCAAGAGCACTATCACTGCCGGGTAGATCTGTGAGTAGAGTACGAACGGGTGTTACCCTCGGAGCCGGACGGTCGTCTCATCTCCGGAGTCTTCGACCTCGACTAATCCATCATCTGCCAAATCCGAAAGGAGCCCTCGAAGCCACTCGCGTCCATGTTCGCCACCTGGCGAGTAATCGACGCGAATACGGTGTCCGAGGGTATCGAGGCCTATGACGTCGCGCTCGCCGAGGAGCCGGACGATCCGCCCGCGGAACTGCCGGCGGCTCCCCTCGAAGCTCGGCTGCTCGGGCACGTCGGGCGCGGTGAAATCCCCGGTCTGGTAGGCGTGACACCACTCGCGCCACGGGCACCCCGCCTCGTCGCAGCTGGGGCTCTTCCCGCAGGCGACGCCGCCGAGNGTGAAATCGCCGGTCTGGTAGGCGTGACACCACTCGCGCCACGGGCACCCCGCCTCGTCGCAGCTGGGGCTCTTCCCGCAGGCGACGCCGCCGAGCTCCATGATCGCGTTGTTCCACACCCGGGACTCGCCCGCCGGCATGAGCCGGGAGGCGACACGCTCGAACGCGTCGTCGTCGTCCGGGACGTCGAACGCGCGGTACAGGACCCGCTTCACGTTGGTGTCGACGACGGCGTCGCCGTTGTTGAACGCGAACGACGCCACCGCGTTGGCGGTGTACGGGCCGACGCCCATCAGTTCGCTCAGGCCGTCGGGGTCCTCCGGAAACGCTCCGTCGTGGTCGTCCTCGACCTGTCCGGCCGCCTCGTGGAGGTACTTCGCCCGGTTGTTGTATCCGAGCGAGTGGTCCGACCAGAAGGCGACCACGTCGGCGCGGTCGGCCGCGGCGAGGGCTGCGGTCGTCGGCCACTCGTCGAGGAAGTCCTCCCAGGCGGGCACGACGCGGTCGAGCTGGGTCTGCTGGCTCATCACCTCGCTGACGAGGATCTCGTAGGGGTCCTCCGTGCGGCGCCACGGGAAGTCCCGGTGGTCCGCCTCGTACCAGTCGACGAGCGCGTCGCGGACCGCGTCGATGTCGGCCGGGAGCTCGGGCGCACCCTCCGCGTCGGTCATGCGGATCGCTCCGGCCGGCGGCGGTTTATCGGTGCTGGTCCCCGTCGGCGCGGACGGGGTCCATCGTCCGCGGGTCGCGGTCGGGACCGGGGTATTCCCCGCCGACCGCGTCGGGGTACAGCTTCGCGGGGTCGAACACCGCCGCGAACGCGCGCGGTTCCCGGACGCTCACGGGCATACGGTCGCGCAGCCCGGCGGCGGCCCGCGGCCCGGTCAGCGAGGGGTCGAGGCTCACGACCTGCATCGCGCCGCCGCGGTAGGCGGAGGCCAGCGCGGGGTGATCGCCCGGCGGCTGCGCGACCGGCTCGCGCCACGCCTCCACCGCGGCCCGCCAGTCGGCCGCGAGGTCGGCGTCCGAGAGCGACGCGATCACGGCCTCGGCGTCGTCGAGGAGCGGGTCGCTGGCGACCAGCGTCGTCCACGCGTGCGACCGCAGCGCGTCGAGCGCCTCGCGGGCGTCGCCGCCGACGAGTAGGTCCGCGGCGAGCGCGTCCGCGTCGGCGACGACGCGGGCCGGGCTGGGGTCGAGGGGGTCGGTCACTCCGTTCCCCTCACCGCCGGAGTCGCCGTCGCTCCCGGAATCGCCACCGTTCCCGTCCGCCGTCGAGCGCACGTCGTCGAGCGCTCGTCGCACGTCCGCCTCGTCAAGGTCGCCGCCGAGCGCGGCCGCGCGCTCGAACAGGTCGCCGAAGGTCATGCCCGCCGGTCGTCGCCGCGGGCGTATCGTCCTTGCGGCCGGACGGAGAGGCCGAACGTTATTGGCCGCCGCGTCGAAGCCCGCCGCGTGACCGATCGCTCCTCCGACGATCCGACCGTCGCCGTCCCGCAGGTCCCGGTCGAGGACCTCGCTGTCGACGCGAACGCGGACCGACTTCGAGATCGGGCCGCCGACCTGCCGAGCGGCGTCGACCTCGCCGTGTTCCCCGAGTACGCGCTCACGGGGTTCGTGGCCGACGAACGGCTCCGGGAGGCCGCGCTGTCCCGGGACGTGGCGCGCGCACGGCTCGAATCCGTCGCCGAGACCGCCGGCTCGGCCGTGGTCGCGGGGTACGCCGAACGGGACGGCGACGCCGTATACAACGCGACCGCGTACGTCCCGCCGGGAGGGTCCTCCGAGGACGGCGGCGGAGCGTTCTCCGCCTACCGCAAGCGACACCTGTGGGACGACGAGGCGGAGTGGGTCGAGCCCGGCGGCGACCGCGTGATCGTCGAGACGCCCGCCGGGTCGACCGGACTGCTGACCTGCTACGACCTCAACTTCGTCGCGGAGAGCGCGTGGTTCGCTGAGCGCGCGGTCGACGCCCTCGTCGTCGTCGGCGCGTGGCCCGCCGACCACGTCGCGAACTGGCGGCTCCTCGTCCGAGCGCGCGCGCTCGACGGGGTCAGGTGGACCGTCGGCGCGGGGCGCACGGGAACCGCGGGGGGCGCGCGCCCGGCGGAGGCGGCGACCTACGCGGGCAACTCCCTCGTCGTCCGCCCCGACGGCGCGGTCGCCGCCGAGCTCGGCCGGGAACCGGCGACGCTGACCGCGACCCTCGACCGAGACACGCTCTCCGCGCAGCGCGATCTGGTGGGGGCTGTCGACGACATCTGAAACTATTCTTTCTATTTTCGAAAAAGTAGTTTTCTCAGTAGGAACTATTAAGTAGGTCGCGCGCGTATGTATAGTTGAGATGAGCACCCAGAAGCAGGCCCGTCAGCGATACGGCGACGTTCACGAGAGCGAAGCGCTCCGCGTCCCAGAGGAGAAGGCCGAACAGCTCGTCGACGCGCTCAACAGCGACCTCGCGGCGACGTACGTCCTCTACCATCAGATCAAGAAGCACCACTGGCTCGTCGAGGGCGCCGAGTTCCTCGACATCCACGAGTACCTCGGCGAGGTCGCGGCCGACCTCGAAGAGGGCGCCGACGTGCTCGCCGAACGCGCGCAGGCGCTCGGCGGCGTGCCCCTCTCCGGGGGCGCGAACTACGAGGAGCACGCGCCGGTGACCCCCGAGGACGCCGACGCCTACGACATCCGGACGTCGCTGGAGCACGACCTCGAGATCTTCGGCGACATCACCGAGCAGCTCCGCGAGCACATCCAGCTCGCCAACAACCTCGGCGACTACAACACCGAAGAGCAGCTCCGCGAGATCCTCGAAGACGTCGAGGAACACGGCCACCACATCGAGCACTACCTCGAGGACGACACGCTCGTCACGAGCGAGACGCTCGAGTAAGCCGACCGCGGCCGACTGCTTTCGGGCCGTTCCGGCGTCCGATTCTCCGATTTCTGATTTTTCGACACCCCCGAGCAGCGCCGATGCCGTCGGTGACCGCCGGATCGCTCAGTCGAGGTCCGGCGCCCGCTCGCCGGCCGGAATCACGATCTCCAGCCAGTTCTCCTCGGGCGGGAGCGGACAGGAGAACGTCTCGCTGTACGCGCAGAAGGGGCTGTACGCGAGGTTGAAGTCGATCGTGACGCCGTCGCCGTCGTCGAGGTCGCCCTCGGGCTCCAGCTCCATGTAGCGTCCCTGATGGTACGTCTGCTGGCCGGTCGTCTTGTCGCGGAAGGGGACGAAGATCGCGCCGTCGTCGCCCTCCTGTCGGTAGCCCGCCAAGGTGTGTTCCTCCCCGTCGACCTCGAACGCGAACGTGACGACCCGGAGGTACCGGACCGGGTTGCTCGCGGTCGTCTCCATCTCGACCGGCTCGGGATCGTCGTGGACCGTGACGGTCGCCTCGACGCGGTACTCCGGATCCGGCGGGAAGTAGTCGAGCCCGTCGAACTCGTCCCGGTGTTCCGGCGGGATCGGCGACTGCGGGTGGTCGTCGAAGAACTCGTCCTTCTCCCGGCGGTTCGCGCGGAGCCGCTCGGCGTAATCCTCGGTCATGGCCGGACCGACGGGCGCCGGCGGTTTCAGGCCCGCGGTTCGGCCGCCCTCCCCGTCCCGGGCGTCAGCTCACAGGGCCTGGAGGTCCGCGAGGCAGTCGTCGAGGTCGCGGTTCGACGTCGCCAGCGAGACGCCGTCGACGCGGGCGAGGTCGGCGGCGTGGTCCCACAGGTCGCCGTCCTCGATCCCGTGGAGCACGACCGCGTTCGGCGTCGGGCTCACGACCCGGAGCGCCACGAGCGGCGACTCGCCGCGCGTCACCCGCGTGAACACGAGCGCGCGGTTCGTCGACTGGCCGTACAGCCGGTAGAACTCCTCGCTGGAGAGGCGCGTGATCGCCTGTATCGAGTCGATAACCGTGTGGCCGTTCACGTGGTCGTGGTCGCCGCGGACGATCTCCGTCGCGCCCATCGCCTCGTAGAACTCTTCGAGGGGGACCGCCGTCGAGTACTCGCGGAGGTCGTGGACGATGTCGCTCTCGAACCCGGCCGAGAGCACCCGGGCGTGCTGGCGGAGTCGGCCGCCGCCGCGGCGCTCGTCGATGTCGAGGAGTCCTTCGACGGTGCGGCGGACGACGCCGATACCCGGGCTCTCCCGGCGACCGCTCTCGTAGTCCGAGACGACCGACGAGGAGACGCCGAGCTGGTCGGCGAGCTCGGTCTGCGAGACGTCGAAGTCCGTCCGCCACTTCCGGAGCGTCGCGCCCGGGTCGTCGCTCAGCGTTATCTCGCCGGCGATCCGGCGGGAGAGCTCCTCGCGTGCGTCGCTCATGCCGTGAACGGACGGCCGAGCGCCGCAAAAGGGTACCGTTCGTCGCGCGTCGAAAGCCGCTCAGCCTACTCCAGGTACAGCGAGTAGACGATGACCGCGAACCCGACCGCCGTGAGGAGGCCGTCGATGGCGATACCGACCGCGAGGTCGGCGCCGATGATCTGGTGGGAGACGCCGCCCAGCAGCGCGCCGACGGTGACGATCCCGAAGCCGACGCCGAGCTCCCGTAGCGAGCGGTCGCCGGTCCGGTCGTACGCGCGGAGCGCGTAGTAGGTGATGCTGCCACCGAGTAGCAGGATGGCGGTCTTTGCGACGATGATAGTCAGGTCGATGTACGGGCTCATGTTTCCTCTCGTAGCTCCGACCACAGGTCGGCAAGTCGCTCGTCTCGGGTCTGGTCCGGCCGAGAGAACTCCACGTCGAACTCGCGGCGGTCCGCGCCGTCCTCGCCGCCGTCGTCCACCGAGACGGTGACGGCGTCGAACGATACCGAGTACCGCGTCGTGTGCTGCCCGTCCCGGCGGATGTCGGTCGACTCAGAGAGCAGGGAGGCATCGGTGAGCTTCTCCAGCTTCCGGTAGGTCGTCGACAGGGGGATGTCGCACTCCTCGGAGAGCTCGCTCGCGGTCTTCGGCTCGGCGAGCGCCGCGACGATCCGACGGGCCGCGTCGTCGGCCAGCGCGTCGAGCACCTCGTCGACCGACGGCGGCTCCGGGTCTCGCGACGGGTCCCGCACCATGGGTGACGGTTCGGCCCCCGGAACTTAAACCATCGAACTTCTGTCCGACGCCAGGGCGGTCCGATCGGCCGACCGCCGACGGTCGAGTACCCGGCCGACCGGTCCGCGACGGCCGAGCCGGACGAGTCCCCCCGTTTTTGTACGGCCGCGACGTATCGCGGCTCGATGGACACGTGGAAGCGGCGGGTCGTGTTGTACGCGGTCTTTCTCGGCGTCATGCTCACGTTCACCGCCGTCGCCTACCAGTGGGGGATGAGCGCCTTCGAGGACGACCCCCGGACCCTGATCGAGTCGTTCCAGTTCGCGATCGAGATGTTCACGACGACCGGGTTCGGCGGCGACTCGTCGTCGTGGCAGAGCCAGCAGATGCACGCGTTCGTCGCCGTGATGGACCTCGTCGGGATGATGCTGCTCATCGGCGCGCTCCCGGTCGTCGCGACCCCGCTCCTCGAGTCCGCGTTCGCGACGAGCGTTCCCCGGTCGCTGGAGGGCGACGCCGAGGGGCACGTCGTGGTCTGTTCCGACACCACGCGCTCCGACGCGCTCTTGGACGAGTTCGAGTCGGAAGCGGTCCCGTACGTGGTCGTCGAGCCCGATCCCGAGCGGGCGCTGGCGCTGTACGAGGCGGGCCACACGGTCATCCGGGCCGACCCCGAGACGACCGACGGGCTCTCGAGCGCGCGGCTGACGGACGCGCGCGCCCTCGTCACCGACGTCTCCGACCGGGTGGACGCGAGCATCGTCCTCGCCGCGAAGGAGCTGTCGACGGACGTCCGCGCGATAAGCGTCGTCGAGGACCCGAGCCGCGAGCGGTACCACCGGCTCGCCGGCGCGGACGAGGTGCTCTCCCCGCGGTCGCTGCTCGGCGAGAGCCTCGCCTCGAAGGTGACGACGGCGGTGCGGACCGACCTCGACGAGGCGGTGGCGGTCGGCGACCTGCGGATCGCCGAGGTGTCGATCCACCACGGGAGCGGCCTCGCAGGGTCGACGCTCGCGGGGAGCCGGATCGGCGAGCGCACCGGCGTCGACGTGATCGGCGCGTGGTTCAACGGGGCGTTCGAGGCGGCCCCGCCGCCGGACGCGACGCTGTCCGCGGGGACAGTTCTGCTCGTCTCGGGGACCGAGGGGCAGGTGGAGCGGCTCGTCGACCTGACCAACTCGGCGGCCCGCCGGTTCGGCGCGGGAGAAACCCTCGTCGTCGGGTACGGCCAAGTCGGGAAGACCGTCGTGAACGCCCTCGAAGCGGCCGACCTCCCGGTGACCGTCGTCGACCGCGACGGCGGCGAGGCGATCGACGTGGTCGGCGACGCGACCGACCCGGAGACGCTGCGGGAGGCCGGCGTCGCCGACGCGCGCACCGTCGTCCTCGCCCTTCCCGACGACACGACGGCCGAGTTCTCGACGCTCGTGGTCCGCGATCTGGCGCCGAACGTGGAGCTGCTCGCGCGGGTCGAGGACCCCGAGAGCGTGCCGAAGATGCACCGGGCCGGCGCCGACTACGTCCTCTCCCTCTCGACGGTGACCGGGCGGATGTCGGCGTCGGCCGTCCTCACGGACCGCGACGTGCTCTCGCTGGACACCCACGTCGAGGTCGTCAAGAGCGAGGCGCCCGCCCTGAACGGCCGGACGATCGGGCAGGCGGCCGTCCGCGAGACCACCGGCTGTACCGTCATCGCCGTCGAGCGCGGCGACGGCCTCGTCACCGACGTGGGCCCGGAGACGCGGATCGAGCGGGGCGACGAGCTCGTCGTCGCCGGCACGGACGAGGGGGTCCGGGCGTTCGAGCGCGCGTTCGCCTGAGCCGGGTCCCCTCGCGAATTCGGCCCAGGCCACCCGTCGGGGTCGCGGCGCTGCCCCCGCTCGCGCCGCCGATCCCGCCGGGACGAGTCGAACGGTTCAAGTATTCGCTGGCTGTTCGTACCCGTATGAAAGACCAGGGACGCTCCGCGCGCAAGCGGACCGGCGGCCGACTCAAGCACGCCTCGAACAAGAAACGCCACCAGCTCGGCCGCGAGCCCGCCGAGACCACGGTGGGCGAGACGCGCCTCCAGTACATCGACGCCCGCGGCACGGACAAGAAGGTCCGCGCGCTCTCGACGAACGTCGCGCAGGTCGCCGACGACGGCGAGGTCAGCGAGGCCGAGATCGAGAACGTCGCCGACAACCCCGCGAACGTCAACTACGCCCGCCGGAACATCGTCACGAAGGGCGCCATTATCGAGACGTCCGCCGGCCGCGCGCGCGTCACCTCCCGCCCCGGCCAGACCGGCCAGGTCAACGCGGTCCTGCTCGACTGAGCGCGTCCTTTCTGAAGCTATTTCCGCACGCACGCCGACCAGCGACGCGTGTACCTCGGCGTCGACGAGGCCGGCAAGGGGCCCGCGCTCGGACCGATGGTCGCGGCGGCGGTGATCGCCGCCCCCGCGAGCCTCCCGGCCGACGTGGACGACTCGAAGCGGATCGCGCCGGCGCGGCGCGAGGAGATGGCCGCGGCTCTCAGGGGCGACCCCGACGTCGCGGTCGGCGTCGCCCGCGTCGAGCCCGCCGAGATCGACCGTCCGGACACCGACATGAACACGCTCACCGTCCGCGGGCAGGCGCGGGCGGTCGTCGACGCGCTCGCGGCCCTCCCCGCCGGCGTCGACGAACCGGTCCGCGTCGTCGCCGACGCGGGCGACACGAGCGAGGAGCGGTTCGCGGAGCGGCTCGCGCGGTTCGTCGCGGAGGGGGGAGAAGCGGCCGCGGGGGACGATGAAAACGGAGCCTCCGAGGAGGGCGATCACCTCCCCACCGTCGACGTGACGGCCGCCCACGGCGCCGACGAGGACGACCCCGTCGTGGGCGCGGCGAGCGTCGTCGCCAAGACGGTCCGCGACGCCGCGATGGCTGAGATCGACGCCGCGTATCCGGGATACGACGACCTCGGGAGCGGCTACCCGAGCGACCCGGCGACGCGGTCGTTCCTCGCCGCGTACGTCGGCGACCACGGGACGCTGCCCGACTGCGCGCGCGCGTCGTGGAGCACCTGCGAGGACGCGCTGGCGGCCGCCGAGCAGTCGGCGCTCGACGAGTTCTGAGCCGGTTCGAGGGGCCGGCGCCGCGGTGTTCTCAGATCAGCCCGCCGACGAGGCCGCCGACCGCCCCGACGAACGCCTCCCACACCGAGAAGCCGGTCGCGATCGCCAGCACGGTGTCCGCGCCGAAGAAGGCGAACAGCAGCGCGGAGCCCAGGTGCGCGAGCCGCATGTCGACCCGCCCGGCGAACTTGTGGAAGAAGTAGGCGTTCGCGAGGCTCACCGGAATAATCGCGAACATCTCGCCGAACCAGATGGCGGATGTCGCCCCGTACTGGACCGCTAAGCCGATCGTGACGAGCTGGGTCTTGTCGCCGAACTCGCCGGTCGCGGTGAGCGCGAAGATGGGCAGGAAGCCGCCGAGCGACCCCGAGTACCGGTCGAGCCGCCCCGGCAGCGAGAGGTCGTCGAACGCGGCCATCCCGCCGTCCGTGCGCTCCGCCTCGGGGCTCGTTCCGCGGGGCGGTGCGGAGCGGTACAGGAGGACCGCGAAGACGAAGAACAGGACCGCCGTCACGGCGTTGAGCACGAGCGGCGGCAGCGCCGACTGGAGCGCCTGCCCGAACGCGATCTCGACGGCGGTCCACCCGGCGAACGCGGACCCCGCGGCGGCGACGACGATCTTCGGGTCGTACTTCGTCGCGAGCCCGGCGATCATCAGCTGGACCTTCTCGCCCGGGAGCACCGCCAGCTGGGCGGCGAACGCGACGACGAGGATCTCGACGTAGCCGGTCATGCGTCGCTCGCCTCCTGGCCGTCGCCGGCGGCGCTCGACTCCGCGGCGCGGCGGACGTACACGCGGTCCGCGACCGCCTCCGGTAGTCCGTGTTCGTCGCCGTCGCTCGTCCGCACGGTGACCAGCCCGAAGGAGGTCACGTCGACGACCTCGACGGTCGTGCCCGGGGTGATCCCCGCGTCGACGAGGAACTCCAACACGTCGGGGTCGCGGTCGCTGATGCGGGCGACCGTGCCCCGTTCGCCGGGCGCTAAGGCCGCGACGAGCGCGGTGCCGGCGTCCTCCGGCGTCGACAGGTCCGCCGGCGGGATCGGGTCCCCGTGCGGGTCGGCGGCGGGGTAGTCGAGGAGGCGCTCGACGCGCCGAGTGAACTCCTCGCTGACGTGGTGTTCGAGCGCGTCGGCCTCGTCGTGCACCTCGGTCGGCTCGTAGTCCAGCTGTTCGGCGAGGAACGCCTCGATGAGCCGGTGCCGGCGCACGACCTCCAGCGCGGCGACCTCGCCGGCGGGCGTCAGCTCGACGCCCGTGTACTTCTCGCGGGAGAGCAGGCCCCGCTCGGAGAGCGTCTCCACCATGCTCGTCACGGTCGCGGGGGTCTTGTCGAGCGCCCCCGCGATCTGCGAGGTGGAGACGGGCGGCCCCGCCCGCGACTCGATCCGGTAGATCGCCTTGAGGTAGTCCTCGACGGCGTCGGTCGGCATACCTGCTTTTGACGGATCTAAATTAATAGTTTGTCGGGTCGTCGTTCAGTCTCTGACGGAGCTCCGGCGGCGGCCCCTTCGGGATCACGAACGAGAAAAATAGCGCTCCGGAGGCGTGACAACTGATCGAACGTCGCATTTGACCGGAAAACGGGTGACCGCGGAGCCCGAGCCGGGTTACCTGACCGTCAGCAGGCGGCGCAGGATGTCGCCGTACGCGGGGCGGGTGATCAGCACGCCTATCAGCACGCCGAGGACGGTGAAGATGGCGAACCCGGAGAGGTCCCCGAGCGACAGCACCATCAGCGGCGACATCGCGATGATCGTCGTCGCCGCGGCCGCGCCGATGACCCAGAACGCCTGTCGGAACCGCGAGTCGAACACCGTCCGGGAGCTCACGTCGCCCTCGCTCATCACCTGGTCGGCGATGATGACGAGGTCGTCGACCCCGGTCCCGACCACGGCGATGAAGCCCGCGATCACCGCGAGTTCGAGCGGGTAGCCGAGCAGCGCCGCGAAGCCGAGCAGCGTGTACACCTCGGCCAGCGCCGTGACGATCATCGGCAGGGCGACCCGCGGTTCGCGGTAGCGGAGGAACACCATCCCGGCGACCGCGAACACCGAGAGCACCCCGATGATGAGCGAGTACGTCCGGAAGTTCTCCCCCTGCGAGGCCGAGATGGACGAGGAGGTGCCCTCGCCGCTGATGTCGAGGTCGGCCGGGAGCGCGCCGGCGCGGAGGTTCAGCGAGATCTGCTGGGCCTCTGCGAACTCCCCGGTCGTGAGCCGGAACCGCCCGGTCTCCGCCCACGAGCCGGTGCCCATGTCGTCCGCGAGGCCGGAGTCCATCCCGAAGGAGTTGATGACCTCGCCGTCGACGACGAGCAGGAGACACGGGTTCCGATCCCCGTTCACCTCTTCTATCTCGCCGGTCTCGGAGTTGTACCCGCACTGGTCCGCCTGCGTCTCGTACGCGTCCGGGAAGCCGCGCTGCGCGACCGCGTCTTGGAAGGCGTGCGCCGGCGACTGGCCGTCGTCGTCGCTGTTGCGGACGGTGACGGGCACGTACGCCCCCGGGCCGCGGTCGCTTTGCGTCGCGGTCCCGATCTCGTCGAAGTCGCCCTGGATCAGCGCACCCTCCTGAACGGCTGTCCCGTTCCCGTCGGTGTACGCGATGTCGATCCGGACGGTCCCGCGCTCTTCGAGGAGGTCGATCACTTCCTGCCGACCCTGCCCCGGAACCTCGACGAGGATGAAGTGCTCGCCGGTGATCGACTGGACCTGCTGGACGCTCCCGCCGGAGAGCCCCGCCTCGTTGATCTTCCCCTGGATGACGTTCATCGTCTCGTCGCGCGTCTCCTGCGTGACGCCCGAGCGGATCCCGCCGTACTCGTAGCCGGCGGCGTCCATCGCGGCCCGGAACTGGGACTCGGTCACGGTGGGATCCGTGACCTCCACCGCGCTCTCGTCGGGGACGACGCCGACGTTCCGGGTCGAGGCGTTGTCCAACTCGGCCGCGACCGCATCCGCGACCGCCTCGGGACTCTCTCCCCCGAGCGCCACGTCGGTGGCGGTGTACCCCGAGAGCGGCGCGCGGACGCGGGTCCCGCCCGCCAAGTCGAGGCCGTACTGGAGGTTCGTGATCCCCTGTCGGGCCTCGCTCGCGTTCTCGCCGGGCGCCGGCTCCGGACCGAACCCGGGGCCGAACAGCGCCACCGTCGACCCGAGCACGACGACGACCAGCAGCAGGATCCGCCAGTTCTCCTTGATCGGTTCGAGCATTACCGGGCCACCCCCTCGAACTTGTACCAGCGAAGCAGCGAGACGTTGAGCAGGTACGTGTTCATCAGGTCGGCGCAGAGCCCGATCGAGAGGATGATCCCGATGTCACGGAGGAGTCCGACGCCGAACACCGAGGCGACGATAGCCATCACGACCATCGCGGCGATGGAGGTGAGCGTCATCGTCACCCCCGTCCGCATCGCGCGGCTGACCGACTCGTAGAACTCGCCGGTCCGCCGCAGCACGGAGTCGTTCAACAGGATGTCCGAGTCGACGCTGTACCCGATGATCATCAAAAGCGCCGCGATCGTCCCGAGCGTCATCTCGATGCCGAGGAGGTTCATCGCCGCGATCGGGATGACGAGGTCGGAGAACGCGGACGCGACGACCGCGAGCGAGGGGACGAACGTCCGGAACAGCGCGAACACGAGCACGCTCATCCCGAGGAACGCGAGCGCCACGCCGAAGAGCGCAGTCCGCGCGGTGTCGCTCGCGAAGCTCGCCGACACCTGATCGACCGCTAACGTGGTAAACCCGGCCGCGTCGGCTTGGTCTTGGAGGTTACTCGCGAACCCCTCCGGATCGTTTTCCGTCGCCTGGAACGTAACGACGACGACCCTCCCCTCGTCGACGTCGTCGCTCAGAATCGTCCGGACCGAGTCGGGCTCGCGGTCAAACGCCGTCTGAACCTGCTGTTCGACATCGCCTCCGTCGGCTGCGACTCGCAGTTCGACGCCGCCGGTGAACTCCAGCCCCATGTTCGCCGGCGCACCGGTGGCGACGACCCAGCCGCCGATGATCGCCAGCGCGAGGACCAGAAACGCGAGCGGCACCGCCGCGAGCTGCCGGTTCGAGTAGTCGGTGTAGTTGACCTCCGGCACCTCGATCGCTACCATAACCACCGCTTCCTCCGCGGGCGCGAATAAGCCTTCTTATCTGCGAGGCCGCGGCGGCTCGGTCGCCCTCGCTACGGGAGGTATCGGACCGCCACGACGCCCGGCTCCGCGCGTATCTCGACGCGGTTCACGCCGAGCCGAGCCGCGCGCGAGAGCGTCCCCTCGCGGTCGTCTATCACGTCGGCGACCGCCGCCTCCGTCTCCGACTCCGGCGGCGTCAGCACGTGCACCTGGCCGACGCCCGCGCGCTCCTCCCGGGCGAGTTCCCCGGTCTCGGTCTCCGCGGCGAGCTCGCGCTCGTGGACGGTCGGCGGCTCCGGGCTCTCCTCGATCGACAGCGGCCGGCGCTCCGCGACCTCGATCACCTGGTAGGTGACCTCCATCGGGGGGTCGGGGGCGACGGTCGCCTCCACGGCGTCGTCGACGTCGAGGCCGGGGTTCGAGCTCAGCGTGTGTACCTGTCCGTCGTGGACGTCCTTCAGCACGGCCGAGTCGCTCTCGACGTGCGTGACGAGGAACGTGCTCTCCTTCTCGTCGGTCATTGCGCCGCGGTAGTCGCCCCGACGACTTCCGGCTTTCGAGCCGCGGCCGGCGACTCGTCGCTCACGCGGACGCCTCGTCGACCGCCGCGTCGGCGTCCGACCCGCCCCGAAGTCTGAAATGGGTTGCGAAGATCGCGAGCGCCGCCGCCACGGGCGGGACGAACCCGGCTAACTGCGGGAGCGCGTACAGCGCGCCGACAACGGCGGAATCGGTCTGCTGGAGGTCTTGCGGCGTAGAGATAACTAGTGCGACGAACAGCGAGACGAGGAACAGGAAGCCGGCGATCCCCATCCACCGGTCGTACGTCGGCGCGACGCGGTCGCCGCGGCGGTGGCGACGAGCGACGAACAGGATCGGCGCGAGCAGCGGGCCGACGGTGGCCAGCCCGGCAACTACGAACAGCGATCGAGAGAAGAGAAAGGTCCCACCCTGCGCCGAGACCGTTTCGGCCATCCAGACGACCAAGGCGGAGGTGAACAACAGCGCCGCGAACGCGGCCGCCAGCGCGCCGAGCGCGGCGTACGCGCGCATGGTCCACGACTCGGTCGCGCGGAACGCGTAGGGGATCGCGCCGAACACCCCGCGGTAGCTCTCTGCCATCACACGCGGTAGGCGCGTCGGCGAATTAAACCCCTCGTCGGCGGGAAGCCATTTATAGGCGCGACCGGATCCTCCCCACGTGGGTCTCTACGACGCCTACCTCGCGACGCGCCACCGCCTCCACGACGCCGAGCCCCCGGCACACGTCGCCTTGGTGCTCACCGAGCGCGACCTCCTCGCCGACGGCGCGTTCGACACGCTCTCGTCGGCGATCGGCTGGGCGTTCGAGTACGGCGCGGAGCGCGTCACCGTCTCCGTCTCCGTCCTCGACCGCGCGGTCGCCCCGACGCTCGTCCGTGAGTTACGGCGGCTCGACATACCGGCAGAGACCGTGGTCCGCGGTCCGGAAGTCGACGGGTCGCCGGAGCAGGGGGGCCCGGACGCGGCGACGGAGTCCGACGACGCCCCGGTCCGAATCCTGGTCGGGCTCGGCGGCAAAGCGGAGTTCGCCGGCGCGGTCCGCGAACTCGCGAGCGACGTCGCGGCCGGCGAGATAACACCCGAGGCCATCGACGAGACCGACGTCGCGGAGCGGCTGCTGTTCCCAGAGGAGCCCGACCTGGTCATCAAGACCGGCGCCGAGCGGCTCTCCGACTTCGCCATCTGGCAGTCGGTGTACGCGGAGCTGTACTTCACCGACGTGAACTGGCGGGACTTCCGCAGGCGCGAGTACCTCCGGGCGGTGTTGGACTACCAGAACCGGCAGCGCCGGTTCGGCCGGTAGGTTGCGTCGGTTCGGTCGGTGACTGCCCTCTCAGAACTGACCCTGCCAGACGAAGGTGAAAAGCAGGGTGAACGTCACCAGCGCGCCCACCGTCGAGAGGATCGGCACGATGTTCTGCATCAACACGACGCGCGCGCTCGTGCCCGGGTTGAACAGGTCCGAGGCCGAGGGGATGTCGCTCGCGTCCCCCTCGCCGATCTCCGGCATCTCGTCGGCCGTCAGCGCGCCGACGGAGACCTTCGGCTCCTTCTCGCCTTTGATCCCCTGTCGCACCGTCACCGTGCGCGTCGCGCGCCCCCAGCCCAGTCCGACGATCGACATCGTCGCGATGATCACGAACGAGGCGGGGATGCCGACCGCAGAGAGGCTGATGACGATCCCGGAGGAGACGACGGCGACGACGATGGCGGCCGTCAGCGGGAGGTCGGTGATGTCGTTGCCGAGCGTGTCGAGCGTCCGTCGGGCGATGGTGAACGCGCCGACCGCGACCGCGGCGCTCCCGAGGAGGATCATCGGCGTCATCTCCACGCCGTCGAGCGCGACGAGCGGCGCGATGGCGTTCGCGATGTTCGAGGTGCCCGAGGAGAACGCCATCAGACAGCCGATGGAGATGACGACGATCCCGCCCGTCAGCTCGCGCCGCGTCGTGTTCGGACCGAGGACCGGCCGCGGGATCAGCCCCGAGCGGTCGAACTCGAACAGCGCGCCCTCGGTGCTCTCTATCGCCACCCAGCGGTCGATCGCGGAGTAGAAGTAGCGCCCGACGACGCCCGACACCCAGAACCCGATGATCGGCGCGACGAGCCACCAGATCGCGATCTCGCCCATCACCGCCCAGTCGAGGGTGTTCGTCGCGATCCCCAGCCCGGCGATGGAGCCGACCGCCGTCATCGACGTCGACGCCGGCACGCCGGCGAAGTTGCCGACGAACAGCGCGCCGCCGATGAAGAAGAGCACGATGATGCTCGTCTCCAGCGTGAACACGTTCGCGCCGGTGACGAGGTCCTCGCCCAGCGTCGTCACCACGCGCTGGCCCAGCGTCCCCGCGCCGATGAAGAAGAACACCGACATCAGCGCCGCCGCGCCCGCTTTCGATATCACGTCCGCGCCGACCGCCGGCCCGAACGCCGGTCCCGTCGTCGCCCCGCCGATGTTGTATCCGACGAACGCCGCCACCGCGACGCCGACGAGAAGAAGAAGCTCAATCATATACGCGAACAGAGGACACACGCGCTGTTAAACGGACGGGGTCTGTCTCCGTCGGCCGCGCACGCATTGCGCCCGCGGGTGGTCACGAGCGAGACGGGCGCGAACGCGGACGGTATTTAAATGACGGTGCGATCCGGTGCGACTTACTTATAAATGAACGAGGCGGTGGCGCGTGCCGACGAGCGGCCGCCCCCGGCGGCCGCGAGGAGCACGCGCGAGGGAGTTGCTGGCGGCCGGAGCGCAGCGAAGGCCGCCAGCGACGAGGCTGGGGAGGCGTGAGGCGCTGTGCGGAGCGGTACGGGGCGGGACTCAAAGGGGCAGTCGCCGGCGGCTTCGCCGCCGGCTGCCCGTGGCGCGTAGCGCCACGCTGCCGCAAGGCGGGCGCAGACGACGCAAGCACCGCAACGAGGGAGCGGTAGCGACCGAGTGAGGAGCGCAGCGAGTGTGCGTCCGCCTCGCGGCTGGGGCTTTGGAGGTGTGCTCCGCCGATCTGCCGCCGATTTATAAATAACTGATAGCGTTCAAATCTCTCTCGGCGATTTTCCTCGCTTCGCTCGGAAAATGCACCGGCCGAGACTCCCGCGAGAGGAGCGAACGGGAGTCAGGCCGGGGCACGACTGAAAGGAGTGCACCGGCCGAGATTTGAACTCGGGTTGCAACCATGGCAAGGTTGCGTGATACCACTACACTACCGGTGCGTGCTTCGCATCTCGCAGTTGGTCGGAGACTCACTTAAACCTGTCACATCGGGACTGCGGTGCGTCGTTGCCCTCGTCGCCGCTTCGTCGCTCACTCTCCCCGCAGTCGCGCGATCTCGTCCGCGTGCGCGTCGTGAAGATCGGCGAACGCGGCGGCCTCCGCATCTTCCTGCGTCCCGCTCTCACGCCGGTCACGGATCCGCCGCTTGATCGCCGCGAGCGCGTCGGCCTCGCCGGCAGCGATCTCGTCGGCCACCGAGCGCGGATCGTCGACGACGCGCGAGACGAGCCCGGTCCGCAGCGCGGCGTCCGCGTCGAGGACCCGCCCCGAGAGCGCGAAGTCGAGCGCGTCGCCCTCGCCCATGACGCGAGGGAGCCTGACGGTCCCGCCCCAGGCGCCGAACAATCCCAAGGAGACGCCGGGCTCGGCCAGCGTCGCCCGCGGGGTCGCGACCCGGACGTCCGCCGCCAGCGCCAGTTCGACGCCGCCCCCGCGGGCCGGGCCGTCGATCCCGCAGACGACGACCGACGGCGACTCCTCGATGGCGGCCGCGACGCGCTGGCCCCGCCGCGCGAACGCCTGCGGGTCGTCGAGCCCGGCGACCGCGTCGAGGTCGGCGCCGGCGCAGAAGGCGTCGCCCGCGCCGCGGAGGAGCGTCACCGGCGGGTGCGCGGCGTCGCGGTCACCCGCGTCGCGGTCGCCCGCGTCGCCCCCGCCTTCGGTCTCCGCGAGGGCCTCGCGCAGGGCGGTCAGGTCCGCGGGGCGGAGCGCGTTGCGGGCCTCGGGGCGGTCGAGCGTGACGACGCGCACGTCGCCGTCGGTTCGGGTCCGGATCACGGTACGGGATTCCGTTCGTTTCCAAAGGTCTTTGCCCTTCGCTCGTCTATCGAACAGCAATGGACGATGCCGCGCGAGCGCGTGACGCCGCGCGCGAGGCGCTCGCGGACGTGGAACCCGAACAGCTCCGCGAGGCCCTCGACGCCCGACTCGTCGACGCCGCGGTCACCCCCGGGGTGCTGGCGTTGGTCACGGCTCGCGCGCTGGAGCCGGAGGTCGACCTCGCGGACGTGGCCGACCGCGCCGCGGGCGTGCAGCTCATCTACGAGGGCCTGCGGCTCACCCGCACGGTGGCCCGCGAGGAGCCGTGGGTGACCGCGCCGACCGCCGCGGCCGACATCGACGCCGACATGGAGATCCTCGCCGCCGACGTGCTCGTCTCGCGCGGCTTCTCGCTTCTGGCCTGTACCGACGCCGCCCGGCCCGCGGTCGACGTGGTGCGCGCGTTCGGCCGCGACCAGACGCTCCGCGACCGCGAGGGGACGGACGCCGAAACGGCAGCGGGACTCGACCGCAACCTGGAGGTGGACGCCCTCGAACTCGCGGTCGTCGCCGGCACCACCGCGGTCGGCGGCGACCCGCCCGAGGAGCTGCTCGAATACGCCCGCGACCTCGCGGCCGACTGCGACGGGGAGTTCCCGCCCGCGGGTCGGGCGCTGCCGGACGCGACCGCCGACCGCATCGCCGACATCTCCGAGCGGGCCGTCAGCGCGACCGATCGGTGACCGGTGCGGTGACGACGGACGACACCCCTCGGATTCCCCGACGCCGCGCCGGGGAATCGAAACCCATAAAGTCGAATCCGGTCAACGACAGTTTGCGTGCCTGGGTAGCTTAGCGGTAAAGCGCGTCCTTGGTAAGGACGAGACCGGGGGTTCAAATCCCCCCTCAGGCTTTTCTTATTCTCCGCACTTTCACGTCCTCGAGAGTACGTTTCGCGAAGAGTTCTGATCAGCGAACTCGGTGAGGGCAGTGAAGTTCCTGTGACACGAGATAATCACTAAGTACCATACTGCGGTATCGAGAGACGTGGCGGACGAGTACCTGAGACGTACCGCAATTACTCGCCTAACTCTCACCAGCGAGCAGAGAACGCTGCTCGACACCACCATCTCTGAGTGGAAACGCGCCTGTAACATCAGCAGTCGTATCGGATGGAGAGCAAATGAAGCGCGGAAAACACGTCTTCAAAAGCTCGCCTACGACGAGGTGCGAGAAGAGACACGTCTCGGGAGCCAACACACGATACTCGCCACTCATCAAGCCGCAGCGGCACTCAGCGGCATCGATGATATCGAAGCTCTTGAAGAGGATTACGCCACCTCTCGGCCGGAGTTCACGGCAGACACGGTGAAGTACGACACGCGCACGATGACGTTGTTCGACGACGGAACCGTCTCTCTTTCTACAGTCGGAGACCGTATCCGATGTGAACTCGTGCTGCCGGACGACGAGAACGGATACCAATACCAGTACCTCGACAGCGAGGCGTGGGAGATCACTGAATCCACACTCTCACGGCGCGATGGTGGGTACTACATTCACTTGGGGTTCCGGAAACCCAAGCCCAAGAAACGAGCCGAGATACGGGATGACACCGAGGACAGGACAGTTCTCGGCGTCGATCTCGGTATCGCAAACATCGCGACCACCTCGACAGCGTACTTCGCATCCGGTGACGAACTCCGGCACCGACACCGAGAGTTTGAGCGAATCCGCGGTCGGCTCCAACGGACGGGTACACAGTCCGCGCACCGAACGATTCAACAGATGAGTGGGCGGGAATCGCGACACGTCCGGAACACGCTTCACGAGGTCGCCAACGACATCATCGACGAGGCCCTTGAACACGACTGCGAGTACATCGCCTTCGAGAACCTCCGGCACATCCGAGACTGTGCGCCTCGGGTGAAGGAGTTCCACCAGTGGGCGCATCGACAGCTCGTGGACATGGTAGAGTCCAAAGCGGACGCGGAGGGGCTCCGTGTCGTGTACGTGTCACCGGAGAACACGAGTCGGCGGTGCCCGGAATGCGGTCACACGAGTGAAGGGAACCGAATCGTGCGCTCGGAGTTCGAGTGCCAATCGTGTGGTGAGACGGGGAACGCGGACTACGTCGGCGCGAAGAACGTCGGATGGAGGTACGTCCGTCGGGGCCTACAGTCGTCTCGGCGGACGGGCGACAGTCAACTCGCCCTGAAGTCAGGAACCGTGACGCCGAATCGGGGATTCGTCCCGAGCGACTGACCGTCGATGGAGGCAGAGTTCACTGACAAGTTTCGCGTCATCATTCGCGGGACGGTTGACATCTCGGCCTAGGCTTTCTCTGCGTTTGCTTTCTGTCCGCGTCTACCTGTCTCGACAAGATCTGTCTTCGAGTCGGCCCTCTCGCTACGCAGCGTAGCTCGTACCGAGATACAGTCTCTCGTGACACACAGCGCGACGTGACTCTCCAAGGCGGTTAGGTGGTGAATGTGGTCCCGCCGAAACGACTATCGGTAAGACCAGCGTATTACGTCTATATGTCTGAAGCGACTACGAACGAAGACGGCGGCGACGACATCGCCACGGTGAACTTCAAACTCACCGAGTCGTTCCTCGAACAGATAGACGATACGTGGCAGGGACGCGGGTTCAACAGTCGGAGCGAGTTCATTCGGTACACGCTTCGGGACGCCGTCGAGTTCCCGACGTTCGACCGCGACGAACTCGTCGCCCTGCTCGAAGCCGAGGAGGACATCCGTGAAGGCCGAACGACGAGTGCCGAGGAAGCCCGCGAGCGGTTCGGCACGAGCGATGAGTGACGACGAGTGGACGTGGGAACTCTCCTCGACCGCCGAGGACGACCTCGACTGGTAACGCTCAAACACAGAAACATCGATTGATGGAACGTTTACAGGGGCGTAGGAGAAAAGCTCTCTATGATTCGTCCGGACGAATTTGACCTAAGAAATCTTCTTCTCGGCAGCGTCTTTTTGTTAATCGTTGCTGGGCTTTCTACCCTCCTCTATTTGGGGAGAATTTCAGTCTCACTCATAGATATCATCGTAAGTACTGCGCTGACTGCGGCGCTGATTGTAATCTACTCTATTCAGACGAACCTACAATCTGACCAGTCTGAACTGGTGGAAGACCAGACGGAAATCATGCAGGAACAACATCAAGTTCAAAATAAGCAGGCAGAGGTTTTGGTAGGGCAGAAGAAGACACAGGATTCTCAAACGGAGATTATGTCTTCACAGGAGGGTATCCAAGAGCGCCAGACCGAGATATTGGATAATCAAACGGCACTAATGGAACTTGAATACGAGCCGGAGATTGTAATAGAGGATTGCTCGTTTACGAACTCACAGATACGTGTTGATATTTCGAATATTGGTCGAGGTATTGCTAAACACCTCTATGTTCACACGGATGTTCATATTGGCTCGCTTGCGCCCGAAAATCGGGGACACGACCCATCAACAATTCCTGAGAATGCGTGGCATCATTCAGAAGATGCTCTCTTTTACAGAGATGATGACGGTACAGAATACGTA
Organism: Halorubrum distributum JCM 13561; assembly: GCF_000337395.1. Lineage (NCBI taxonomy): Archaea > Methanobacteriati > Methanobacteriota > Halobacteria > Halobacteriales > Haloferacaceae > Halorubrum > Halorubrum distributum. The sequence continues at coordinate 16,461 of NZ_AOJF01000049.1, read as the reverse complement.
AACGGGATTGGGTCACTTCAACGCCAGAACTCGATTGATACTCTTACAAACCGAGTTGCAGGTGGTTCAATAGGTTCAGAAGAGGTACAGGCCTTCATCGGGACGCCCAAGGTGTACCGATATCCTCCGGGAATGGGTGCAACGGGAATCCGAATCAACCAACTAATGGCTGATTTGCGAGAGGTAGGAATTGAATCAGTTCACATCACCTTTGACCTGATTTATTGTAATGAAAAGACTGATCCAACAACTGAAGATATCCGTGTGAAGCAAATTACGGGACGTGCTTTTGACTTAGTGGAGTATGATTCACTAAGCGAGTTCTTGGATATGTCCGGGCCGACCTCTGGAAGTCGTCAGGAGGTAATTGAGCAAATATCTGAATATCCAAAGTATCCGCCTACTAACCGCTAACCTTGTGACTCACGGAGTTTTCTCCCCCCGTTACGGACACACGACTGTGACTGGGGCGGTTCATTGTTTAGCCAACTCACGCGCAGCGAGGTCGTCGGTCGCGAGGGTCCCGCTGGCTCCGATCGTGGCGAGCAGCGATTCCGCTTCGCCCGGATCCAATCGATCCCGAACCTCGGCGGTATCTGTGTCGGACGAGGGAGATCGAACGGACAGATTGTCCCCGAGAGCGTCGACCGCGGTATCGAGGTACTCGTGGCCCTACTCCAGTCCGCGTTCCGGTTCATCCCGAACGGTAGGAACCACGAGCGGCGACGATAAAACGGCCGTCAACACCGAGACGCTATCCGTACTTGCGAAGGTACTCACGACGGTGGTGTCGAGAACGACCGGCCGCGGATACCCGGCCGACATTTACTCGTCGAGGTCGCGCGCAACCTCGATTTCCGACCGCAGATCGTCGTCCGTTCGAGGGCCGTAGAACGCGGTGAATCCCGTCTCTTCGAGGAGTTCTTCGAACACCCATCGAGACAGCCCGACCGATTCGGCCGCCTTCGCGAGCGACCGCTCGCCGAGGACGTACTGACCGACGGCGGTCGCTAACTCGTCGTTCCCTTCGGGGCTGGTGGACGACGCCATCGTACCTGGACATCGAGCCCGTACGCCTAAGAATGTATGCTCGACATCACTCCCGGCTCGCTTTCGAACCCGCCGCGGGTACACGTTTCTTTTATCATCACCTCTCGACCCACACGACACATGGGTAAACACGAGCGCGGCTGGGTCGAGGCCACGGAGAAGCTGACGGCGCGGCTCGCGAACGGAGCGGAGCCGGACCCCGACCTCGAAGAACAGGGCCGACCCGATCTCGCCGAGGCCCTCGCCGACCGGATCCGGGCCGACTTCCCGGACCGGACGGGTGTGCGTCACGCCGGCAACTCCTACGACTCGCTCGGCGACCTCATCGTCGAGGCCGCCGACGGGAGCGAGACGTTCCTCGAAGCGAAGTTCGTCGCCAGCGGCGGGACGCGGGCGAACCTCGGACAGGACACCCTGACGCAGTTCGAGCTCTTCGAGGACGCCACCGCGTGGAGCGACTTCCGCGAGGAGATCGGCTTTCCGGAGGACCGGGAGGCACTGCTCCGCCAGTTCGACGACTACCCCGATGACGTCCGCGACTGGTCGTACAAGTCGGCGGTGTACGACCGCGCGAAACACCTCAAGAACGTCCTCGACGTGTCGCGGGGCCAGAACACCGGCTCCCGGGCGGACGAGGTCCTCGCCGACCCGGACGCGACGGAGACGGAGCGGGAGGCGGCGCGGATCGTGAACGCGATCCTCGAACTCGACCGCGAGGAGAAGCTGGCGTACTTCGACCACCTGCGCGAGGCCGAGCAGAACCCGCGCAACGTCGAGACGTTCGCGCACCTGATCGTCTGCGGCTACCACACCGCCGACGCGCTGCGGGAGCACTTCGATACGGACCTCGACGAGATCAAGCGGCTGCTCGAAAACGACTCTTACCGGCTGTACGAGGTGGACAAGAACAGCGGGACGGTGTCGGTCGAGAACCCCTCGGAGCTGCTCGCGGGCTTCGAGTGGGCGGACACGCGCGTCGAGATCCCGGAGGACGGCACCTCCGTGAGCGTGGTGACGGGGCCGCCCGGGAACCGGCGCCGCGTGTTGAACATCGCGTACAACTGGAAGAACAAGTTCCAGGGGATCCAGACGCCGTCGATGAACGTGTTCGTCCCGGAGGCGTAGGATCGTCGGGACGGGTCGACCCCGCGGCGTCCGTCCACCCGACCCGCACGCTTTTGCGCTCGGGCGCCAAGGATCGATCATGCAACGCGGCCGCCGAAAGCCGGACTGGCTGAAGTCGCGCCCGCCGTCCGGGAGTCGGTTCACCGAGATCAAGTCCACCCTCCGCGACCGCGACCTCCACACGGTCTGCGAGGAGGCGAACTGCCCGAACATGGGCGAGTGTTGGTCGGGAGAGGACGGCCCCGGCACGGCGACGTTCATGCTGATGGGCGACCGCTGCTCGCGCGGCTGTAACTTCTGTGACGTCGAGACGGGCGGGATGGAGGCGCTCGACCCCGAGGAGCCGGCGAACGTCGCGGACGCGGTCGCGGAGATCGGACTCGACTACGTCGTCCTCACGTCCGTCGACCGCGACGACCTCGCGGACGGCGGGTCGGCGCACTTCGCGGAGACGATCCGTGCGATCAAGCGTCGGGACCCGGATATCCTCGTCGAGACGCTCATCCCCGACTTCCAGGGTGACCCCGAGGCGATCGACCGCATCGTCGACGCGGAGCCGGACGTGATCGCGCACAACGTCGAGACGGTCGAGCGGCTCCAGTGGCCGGTCCGCGACCGCCGCGCGAACTACGAGCAGTCGCTCGCGGTCCTCGACCGGGTCGACCGCGAGTCCGACATCCACACCAAGACGAGCCTCATGCTCGGCGTGGGCGAGTACGACCACGAGGTGTACCGGACGCTCGGCGACCTCCGCGAGGTCGGCGTCGACGTGGTCACATTCGGCCAGTACCTCCAGCCGTCGCGGTCGCACCTCGACGTGTTCGAGTACGTCCACCCGGACGTCTTCGAGACGTGGCGGCGAGTCGCCGAGGAGGAGTTCGACTTCCTCTACTGCGCGTCGGGCGCCATGGTCCGGTCGTCGTACAAAGCGGGAGAACTGTTCGTCGAGGCGCTGGTGCGCGAGGGCCGGTCGCCCGAGGACGCGCGGCGCCACGCGCGGGCCGCGGGCGGGGACTGACGCGAATTAGAAACCCCACCGAGTTCGACCGCGGACTCCGCCGGGACCGTCACAGCTGTCAGGGGGTTTCGAGGTCTCGACTTTTGTCCGAACAGCGAGTTATTTACCTCTCGGTGACTCACCCTGCGTCAGTGAGACGTACACATGGGAACAACTGACTCGTCGATCGTCGACTCGGCGCGGGCCCGGCCGGGGCTTCTCTTCGTCGCCCTCCTCGGCGGCCTGCTTCTCGTCGACCTCGCGGCGAAGCTCGCGGGGGTCGGCCTCGGCCCGATCGGCGGGTCGATCTCGGTCGACCGGCTCGGCTCGAACCTCTGGAACGGCGTCGTGATCGGGCTCGTGATCGGGCTCGCGGGCATCGGGCTCTCGATGACGTACAGCATCCTCTCGTTCGCGAACTTCGCGCACGGCGACCTCGTCAGCGTCGGCGCGTTCTCCGGCTGGGGCGTGGCGTTCCTGATCGCCGGCTTCGGCGACGTGTCGGTCCGGGCGCTCCTGACCGTCCGCGACGCCGGCAACGCCTCGCCGGGCGACATCGGCGCGCACATCCTCACGACGCCGGGCGCGATCCTCGTCGGACTGCTCGCGGCGTTCGTCGTCACCGCGCTGCTCGCGGTGGCGCTCGACCGCGCGTTCTACAAGCCGATGCGCGACCGTGACGGGATCTCGCTGCTCATCGCCTCCATCGGCGCGGCGCTCATCGTGCGCTACCTGCTCCAGTTCGTTTACGGCTCCGATCGCCGTGGGATCACCGCCAGCGTCGACGCGTCGAACCTCGCGTTCGACCCGCTCGGGCTCTCGGTGAACGCCCACGAGCTCACCATCCTCGTGGCGGCGGTCGGGCTGATGCTCGCGATGCACGGGATGCTCCAGCACACGAAGCTCGGCACCGCGATGCGGGCGATGGCCGACAACAAGGACCTCGCGCTCATCACGGGGATTCCGGCCGAGCGCGTCGTCACCGCGACGTGGATCATCGGCGGCGGGCTCGCGGGCGCGTCGGGCTACCTCTACGTCCTGCTCCGCGGGACGATACAGTTCGACTTCGGGTGGCTCCTCCTGCTGCTCATCTTCGCGGCCGTGATCTTGGGCGGGATCGGCTCCGTCTACGGCGCGATCGTCGGCGGCCTCGTCATCGGCGTCGTGTTCACCACCTCGACGATCTGGATCCCGTCCGACTTCAACCAGGCCGCGGCGTTCGGCGTGATGATCCTCATGCTGCTGTTGCGCCCCGAGGGGCTCTTCGGCGGGGTGACGACCACATGAGCGACGCGAACGCCCCCGACGGCTCCGCGTCCGGACCGTCCGACGGCACGTCCGACCCGCCCGAGAGCGCGACGGCGGCGGTGGTCGAGGCCGCCCGAGAGAGCGACCTCGGCCTCGTCGTCGGGACGCTGCTCGCCATCTACGCGGCCGCGACGCTGCTGACGTTCACCGACGGGCTCAACAGCGTCGTCGGGCTCATGGAGACGCTGACGTTCCTCGGGCTCGTCTACGCGCTCACCGCGCTCGCCCTCAACCTCCAGTGGGGGTACACCGGCCTCTTCAACATCGGCGTCGCCGGCTTCATGGCCGTCGGCGTGTACACGATGGGGATGGTCGTCCGGTCGCCCGACCCCGCGTTCGGCCCGCCCGGACTCGGGCTGCCGCTCCCCGTCGGGATCGTCGCCGGCATGGGGATGGCGGCGCTGCTCGGCGCGGTCGCCGCCCTTCCGGCGCTCCGGCTCAAGGCCGACTACCTCGCCATCGTGACGCTCGGGCTCTCCGAGATCGTCCGCCTGTCGCTCCAGTCGAGCGCCTTCGACAACTTCCTCCGCGACACGATCGGCGCCGGCACCGGCGGCGGCCGCGGGATGGGGATGCCGGACAACCCCGTCCGCGAACTGTTCCTCGTCGACGGACAGGCGGGGACGCCGACCGCGCTCGGCGACCTCGTCTTCGGCGTCTTCGGGAACGGCGGGCTCGGCATTTCGCACCCGATCCTCATCGGCTGGGGGTACATCGCCGTCCTCGCGGCGTTCCTGGTCGCGTTCTACCTCATACTCGAACGCCTCGGCCGCTCGCCGTTCGGCCGAACGATGAAGGCGATCCGCGAGGACGAGCTCGTCGCTAACTCGCTCGGCAAGGACGTGAACCTCGTGAAGATCAAGGTGTTCGTCATCGGCTGCGCGCTGATGGGACTCGCCGGCATCCTCTGGTTCGGCAGCCAGGGCAACGTCTCGCCGACCCCGCAGTTCCGGCCGCTGTTGACGTTCTACGTGTTCATCGCGGTGATCATCGGCGGGTCCGGGTCGAACACCGGCTCCGTCCTCGGCGGCATCGTCTTCGCCGCGGTCCTGTTCGAGGGCCCGCGGCGCGTCGGCGGGACGGTGCGGGGCCTCATCGGCGCGGAGACGCCGCCGTCGTTCGGCGACGCCCTCGTCTCGCTCGACCCGGTGACGTTCCTCGCGTACGCGACCGACAACATCGCGCCGCTCCAGTTCGTCTTCCTCGGCCTCGTCTTGGTGTTCATCATCCACCGTCGGCCCGAGGGGATCCTCGGCGACCGGATCGAGACGGCCGCGGCCGTCGACCTCTCGGAGCGGCCGACCGGAGGTGAGTCCGATGAGTGACGCGCCCGACCGGAGCGACAGCGGAGACGCGAACGACGCCACTGACGTAGACGACGCGTCGGAGGCGGTCGATGTCGCCGACGCGAACGACGCCGCCGGCCCGGGAGAGCTCGGCGCTGCCGAGACCGTCGCGGCGACGGACGGGCCCGGCGACGAACCGGAGTCGAACGACAGCGCGGTCGAAGAGGCGGCGAAGCACATTCCGTCGGGGCCCCCCTCGGGGACACCGCCGCTCCGCGTCGAGGGGCTCGTGAAGCGGTTCGGCGGCGTCACCGCCGTCGACGGGGCCTCCTTCGAGGTGGAGTCCGGGTCGCTGACCGGCCTGATCGGGCCGAACGGCGCCGGGAAGTCGACGACGTTCAACTGTATCACCGGCGTCCACGAGCCGACCGCCGGCAAGGTGTACTTCGAGGGCGAGGACATCACCGGGCTCAAGCCGTATCAGATCGCCCGGAAAGGGCTCGTCCGAACGTTCCAGATCGCCCGGGAGCTCTCCGAGATGACCGTGCTGGAGAACCTCATGCTCGCGCCGCAGGGCCAGCTCGGCGAGTCCGCGATCCGCGCGGTGACGCCCGGGCTTCGCGGCGGGGTGGTCGAGGAGGAGACCGCGCTCCGCGAGCGGGCGTGGGAGACGCTGGAGTTCTTCGAGATCGACCACCTCGCGCACGAGCACGCGGGGAACCTCTCCGGCGGCCAGCGGAAGCTGCTGGAGATGGCCCGCGCGCTGATGACCGACCCCGAGATGGTGCTGCTCGACGAGCCGCTCGCCGGGGTCAACCCGACCCTCGAGGAGAAGCTCTTGGATCGGATCCACGACCTGCGCGCTGACGGCTACACCTTCCTGCTCGTCGAACACGACATGGACGTCATCATGAACAACTGCGAACGCGTCATCGTCATGCATCAGGGCAGCGTGCTCGCCGAGGGGACCGGCGACGAGATACGGAACGACGAGCGGGTCATCGAGGCGTACCTGGGGGAGGACCTATGACCGCCGACGCCGGCACCGGACACGCGATCGACGGCGATGCGATCCTCAGAATTCGGGACCTCGACGCCGGCTACGGCGACCTCCAGATCCTCTCCGACGTGGTGCTGGACGTCGCCGACGAGGAGTACGTCACCATCGTCGGTCCCAACGGTGCCGGCAAGTCGACGGTGATGAAGACCGTCTTCGGGCTCACGACCCACATGGGCGGCACCGTCGAGTTCGAGGGGAAGTCGATCCAGGGGCTCGCGCCCGAGCGGATCATCCGCGAGGGGGTCGGGTTCGTCCCGCAGAACGACAACGTGTTCCCCGGGCTCAGCGTCCGCGAGAACCTCGAAATGGGCGCGTACATCCTCGACGAGGTGCCGGAAGACCAGATCGAGACGATCTACGACCGGTTCCCCATCCTCCGCGAGCGCAGCGACCAGAAGGCCGGGACGCTCTCGGGCGGCCAGCGGCAGATGGTCGCGATGGGGCGGGCGCTCATGCTCGACCCCGACCTCCTGCTGCTCGACGAGCCCTCGGCCGGGCTCGCCCCGGACCTCGTCTCCGACATGTTCGACCGGATCGACCGGATCAACGACTCGGGGACGGCGGTGCTGATGGTCGAGCAGAACGCGAAGGAGGCGCTCCGCCGATGCGACCGCGGCTACGTGCTGGTGAACGGCGAGAACCGCTACACCGACCGCGGCGACGTGCTGCTCGCCGACGAGGACGTGCGCCGCGACTTCCTCGGCGGATAGGCGGCGGCAGCGCCGGCGGCGACGGGGAGGCGCGACGCCTCTTACGGCCGGCGCGACGCGCCGGCGGCGCCACCGCGCCGTTCTATTATAAATTGCCGGCGTCCAGCGGGTCCTCCAGCTGTCCCATCACCGCCTCCATCGCGTCGGTGGCGGTGAGCAGCCCGACGACCTCGCCGTCCTCGGTCACCAAGGCGAGCTCCTGCGACTCCGCCTGATACCGGTCGTAAGCGTCGCTGACGCTCGCGTCCGCCGGCACCGTCATCGGCGGGGCCGCGACGTCAGCGAACGTCAGGTCGCCGTCCCGGAGCTCGTCGAAGCGGCTCACGATGGAGGGGGCGTACACGATTCCCTCGAACTCGGTCAGGTCGTCGCCGACGAGCGGGAAGCGGCTGTGCGGGGTGTCGCGGATCCGGTCGAGGTTCTCCGCGACGGAGACGGTCGTCGTCAGCGAGACGATCTCGTCGGGCGGGGTCATCACGTCCCCGACGGTGATCCGGTCTACGTCGAGCGCGCTGAGCACCTCGTCGCGGCGCTCCTCGGGAAGCTCGACCTCCTCCATCATCGAGCCGAGGCGGTTGCGGAGCTCCGCGCGCGTCTCCAACACCTCCTCTTCGGCCTCGGTCCACGACCCGGTCATCTCGACGCCGAACAGGCGGAGCGTCGCCTTCGCGACCCAGTCGCCGAACTTGATCAGCGGGGAGATGGCCCACGCGAACCAGTACAGCGGTCGGGCGCCGTAGTTGGCGACCTGCTTCGAGCGCTCGACGCCGAGGTACGTCGGCGTCTGCTCGCCGTGCGTCAGGTGGACCATGTTGATGAGGAAGAATCCCAGGAGCGAGCCCGCGCCGGCCGACGCGAGGGTCGTGTTCTCGAACAGCGGGGCGAAAAGCGCCGCGAGCCCCGGCTCAGCGACGATGCCGAGCGCGATGCTCGTGCCGGAGATCCACACCTGACAGGTGGTGAGGTAGAACTCCAGGTCGTCGGTCATCTCCCAGGCGCGCCGGAGTCCGGGGGTGTCCATCTCCGACTCGGGGTACTGCCGGAGGCGCGTCAGGCCGAACTCGACGGCCACGAAGTAGGCGTTGATCAGGATGAGGAGGACGCCCGCGGCCACGCGGAGGGCGACCTCGGTCGGGGGCATCGTCGTCGCGAGCGGGATCATCGTCTCACCGATCTCGGTTCGAACTTAAAAATGGTCGAGAACGGGAAACGATGCGAGAGCGGACGGGAACTCGGAGCCTACACGTAGTCCTCGTACGTCGAGCCTACGCGTAGTCCTCGTACGTCGGCAGCCCGTCCTCGGGCGGGAACTCCTCGACCGGGACGGTCGTCTCGTCGCCGCTTTCCATGTCCTTCACCGTGTACTCGCCGTTCTCCAGGTCGCGCTCGCCGACGACCACGACCGTCTCGGCGTTGATCGAGTCGGCGTACCCGAGCTGCGCGCCGAACGAGCGGCCGGAGACGTCCTGCTCGACGACCACGTCGTCGCCGAGCGCGCGGAGGTCGCTCGCGAGCGCGGCCGCCTCGCTCCGCGTGTCGCCCACCGAGAGGACGTAGTAGTCGGTCGAGAGTTCCTCGTCGGGCCAGACGCCGGCGCGCTGACAGAGGAGCTTGAGGGTGGCGTGGCCGGGCGCGACCCCGACCGCGGGGGTGGGCTGGCCGCCGAAGGACTCGATGAGGTCGTCGTAGCGCCCGCCGCCGAAGACGGAACGGGAGACCTCGCCGGTGGAGTCGAAGCACTCGAAGACGACGCCCGTGTAGTAGTCGAGCCCGCGGGCGGTGGTCAGCGACACCTCGCAGAACTCGCCCGCGCCGAAGTCGTCGGCGGCGGCGAGCACGTTCCGGAGGTTCTCGACGGCGGCCTCGACCGACTCGTCGCCGGCCTCGGCGACCGCGTCGAGGTCGGCGACGGTCTCGACGTCCGAGATGAGGTCGTCGAAGTCGCGCGCGGTGTCGCGGGCGAGCCCGGCGTCGGAGAGGAGGCCGACGTACTCGGCGTCGTCGACCTTCGCGCGCTTGTCGACCGCGCGGATGGCGGCCGCGGTGTCGACCGCGTCGGGATCGGCTGCGAGCGACCGGACGAGGCCCCCGAGGATGTCGCGGTGCGAGACGCGGAACTCGAAGTCGTCGCCGGTGAGCCCGAGGTCCGTGAGGGCGTCGGCGGCGACCGCCAGCACCTCGGCGTCGGCCTCGGGCGCCGAGGAGCCGAACACGTCGATGTTCGTCTGGTAGAACTCGCGGAAGCGGCCCTGCTGGACCTGCTCGTAGCGCCAGAACGGCCGGGTGGACATCCACTTGATCGGCTTCGACAGCTCCTGGCCCTTCGCGACGACCATCCGGGCGACGGTGGGCGTGAGCTCCGGCGTCATCGAGACCCCGCGGCCCCCCTTGTCGTCGAAGGCGTACAGCTCCTCGACGATCTCCTCGCCGGACTTGTCGACGTACATCTCCGTCCGCTCCAGGGCGGGGGTGGCGATCTCGCGGAAGCCGTGCCGGCTCGCCGCGCCCTCGATCGCGTCGGTCACCTCGCGGCGAGCGGACTGCTCGCCGGGGTAGAAATCTCGGAATCCCTTGAGGCCGTCGTACATGGGCGTCGCTTCGGCGAGCGCCCGCTTGAAAGCATCCTTTCGGGGGCGGGCTCGCCGGCGTCGGTGCGTGGGTCGCGCGACTCGCGGTCGGGGAGCGCGGCCCCGCGCCCGGTCTACTCGCGCTGGTACTCCTTCTGGAACCCCCGGAACTCGGTCCGGTGGGCCTCCTCGTCCGAGAGGAGCGTCACGGCGAGGTCCTCGGTGACCGGGTCGTCGGCTTCCTCGGCGGCGTCGATCAGGTCACGATACGTCGCGATCGCGTCCTCCTCGGCGTCGAGCACGCCGTTGATGACGGCCAACACGTCCGTCGAGTCCTCTGGCGGCTGGAGCGACTCCTGGCCGGCCGTGAACTCGGCGGACCCGGGCGGGCGCGCGTCGAGCTGTTTGAGCCGCTGTCCGAGCTGTTCGGCGTGGCCGAGCTCCTCTTGGACGTCCTGTTTGAGGCTCTCTTTGATCTCCTCGGCACGGACGCCGTCGAGGACGATCGCGTTCGTCTGGTAGTTCATCACGGTCTCGATCTCGTCGGCGTACGCCGTCCGGAGCAGGTCGACGACTCGTTCGGATGACATACCCGACGCTACGCCCGCGGGGTCGAAAGGAGTTCCGGCGGTTCCGGGTCGACGGGAGATCGCCGACCGGAGACGGAGCGACGCACCGGTCGAGCTGTCGTTCCGGCCGATCTGTCGTTCCGGCCGATCAGTCGTTCCGGCCGTGAACGTACGTCTGGTCGTGGTCGGGGAACACGTCGCCGACGGTCTCTTCGCCGTACTCGTCGGCGATGAGCGTCCGGAGCTCGTCCTCGTAGTCCGCCTTCGGGACCTCCTCGCTGGGGCCCTGCTGGACGTCGAAGGTGGCGTCGACGAGCTGGTCGACGGCGTGGCGGCCGAACCCGGAGAGCGGGGAGATGTAGTCGATCCCGTTGCGGTCTTCGAGGCTCTGCGCCTGCGCCCGCGACACCGTGGGGACGCGGTCGTCGCGACGGGTGCCGTCCGCGATGGCGTCGACGTCGAGGGCGGCGATGGTCTCCAAGGCGTGCTCGTGGACGCGCTGGATCCCGTTGCGGGGGTAGCCGTCCGCGACCATCGTCTCGGCGGCGCGCTCGGCCACGTCGCGGTCGAGGTCGACGCGCTCGAACGGAAACCCGAGCTCGGCGGCCGCCCGCTCGGCGTGCTCCCAGTCGTCGGTGAGCCCGAAGCTCCCGGTGACGCAGCGGACGTCGTAGAACCGGTCGAGCAGGTGCGCGGCGAGCGAGGAGTCTTTCCCCCCGCTGTACAGCAGCGCGAGCTCCATCTACCGGTGTCGGATGTCGAAGCTCTTCTGTTCGGGCTGGAGCTCTTTGAGCAGGTCTCGCATCTGGTCCTCGTCGATCTGTCCCTGGATCCGCCCGCTCTGCGCCAGCGCGGCGACCTGCTTTTTCACCTTCTCGCCGAACTGGGGCTTCGACATCTCGACCGCGTTGAGCCGCTGGCGCGCACCGTCGGTCAGGTGCTGTTTCAACACCGCCTCCTGCTGGGCCTCGGCGCGCTCCTGGGCCTCCTGCTGGGCCTCGGCGGCGTCGCCCTCGCCTCCCTGTCGCTCGCGGAGCTCCTCCATCTTCTGTTCGCGCAGTTCCTCGAGCCGTTCGTCGTCGGGGTTGCCGCTCATGGGCGTCTGTTCTCGGTCCGTGCGAAAAACCATTTCGGAGGTCGCGACACGCGGGGCCCGGCCGGAACCGCGGGCGAGCCCGTCGACGCCGACGGGTGCGGTCCGCGCGGTTTAAACGGATCCTCGGCGTAGCCGCGGGCAATGAGCGAGTCGCGGGAGTTCTGTCCGCGCTGCGGCGACCCGGTCCCCGAGCGGCGCGACCCCCTTCCGGGCGAGCCGCGCGGGCGAGACGCGCTGCTCTGCGACGACTGCTACTTCGAGGACTTCGACCTCGTCGACGCGCCCGACCGGATCGAGGTGCTGGTCTGTTCCGGCTGCGGCGCCGTCAGGCGCGGCGAGTCGTGGCGCGACGTGGGCGCGCGCGACTACACCGACGTCGCCGTCGACGAGGTCGCCGAGGCGCTCGGGGTCCACGTCGACGCCGCGGACGTCGAGTGGGGCGTCGAGCCAGAGCAGGTCGACGAGAACAACGTGCGGATGCACTGCCGCTTCTCGGGCGTGGTGCGCGGCACCCTCCGGTCCGCCGAGGTGACGGTCCCGGTCAAGATCTCGCGGGGGACCTGCGACCGCTGCGGGCGCATCGCCGGCGGCTACTACGCCGGGATCGTCCAGGTCCGCGCCGACGAGCGCGACCTCACGCCCGCGGAGCGTGCCGAAGCGCTCGACATCGCCGAGACGTACGTCGCCGACCAGGAGGCCGACGGCGACCGCGAGGCGTTCATCACGGAGGTGAAAGAGACCGACGACGGGCCGAACATCAAGCTCTCCTCGAACCGCCTCGCGCAGAACGTCGCGACGCGGATCACCGAGTCCCTCGGCGGGAGCTTCGAGTCGTACCCGACGCTCGTCACCGAGGACGGCGACGGCAACGAGGTGTACCGCGTCACCTTCGCGGTCCGGCTGCCGAAGTACGCGGAAGGCGAGATCGTCGACCCCGAGGACGGCGACGGCCCGGTCCTCGTCACCGGTGTCTCCGACCGCCTCCGGGGCGTGCGCCTCGCGAGCGGCGCGGCGTACGCCTCCGCGTTCGCGGACGGGGAGGCCCCGGAGGCGACCCGGCTCGGCACCCGCGACGACGCGGCGGAGACGACGGTCGTGACCGTCGAGGACGAGAACGCGATCCAGGTGCTCGACCCCGTCACCTACGAGGCGAAGACCGTGCCGAACCCGGCGTTCGTCGACGACGACGCCGACGCGGTCCTCGCGTTCGAACACGGCGGCGACGTTCACCTCGTGCCGGAGGAGGGGACCGAACCGGCCGCGGAGTCGGCTCCGAGTCGAGACTGACGCTCCTCGCGGGTCGTTTCGGCAGAAGAACTGATCGTTCGTGGGAGTGAGCCGAAGGTTCCGGTCGACGCGTCGACGTGGTCGGCGGGGACGGGGGACGCTCAGTCGGCGCGGGCGGGCTGTTCGTGGCCGAGCGCTGCGGCCCGCTCGGACTCGGTTACCTCGATGCCGCGGCGTTCGAGCTGCTCGATGAATTCGGCCTCGCTGAGCCCTGCCTGTGCGGCCGCCTGCGACAGCGTCAGGGTTCGCGCACCGTACAGCGTCAGCGCACTCGACAGCCCGTTCGTGGCCATACATCCAGTAGTCGCGTGAGGGATTATGAAGGTTACTACTTCATGGAGGGCCCTGATACACCTTATACGATATATATTGACGGATGATCGGCGCGGGAGTGATAATATGACTCGCGCGCCGCCACCCCTCGCCCGCAGGAGTTATACGGTTCTGCGGTCGACACGGCGACATGGACAGACAACAGGTCATGGCGCTGTTCTTCGCGTTTCTCATGGTGAGCTCCATGGTCGCGTACGGCGTCTCGCTGCTGTGACGGCCGCCTCGCGGTAACTCCGGTCAGCCGTCGCCCCACACGTCCGACAGCGGGTGGTCCCGCCGGCGCTCCGCGTCCCGCTCGGAGCGGGTCCGGACCGACGCGTCGTCCGTCGTTCCGCTGTCGCCGGTCGCGTCGCCGTCGCCAGCTTTCGAGCCGCCCGCGCCGCGAGACGAGTGACCCGCGTTCCCGCTCTCCGACCCGCCCGAGCGGCGACCCCGTCGCCGTCCCGCCCCCGCACCGCCGGACGGCGACGCGTCGATGCCGGCCAGCGCCGCCTCCGGGTCGAACGCCGGCAGCGACGGGGTCGTCATCGCGTCGACCTGATCGCGGAACCAGTCGGGCGTGTCGGCCTCGGCGCGCTCGAAGAGGTCGAGCAGTGAGTCGTCGGCGAGGTACGTCGCGCCGTGGTCGTCGGGCGCCCGGACGACCCGGCCGCACGCCTGGATGACGGTACGCAGCGCCGTGCGGTGGTACCACGCCCACTGGCCGTCCTCCAGCCGGCGAGCGACCCGCGAGTCGTTCGTGTTCCGGTACGGCGCCTTACACACGACCTGCCAGCGACAGCGGTCGCCCTTCAGGTCAAGCGCCTCCTCCATCTTCACGGAGACGAACACCTCCGGGTCGGCGCTCGCCTTCCACGCCTCCAGCTCGGCGTCGCGGTTCTGTCGGTCGTGCCGCCTGACGCGCGCGGCGACGCCGAACTCGCCGAGGCGTTCGGTGAGCCGCTCCGCGATGTCGTACGAGTGCGCGTGGATCAGTCCCTTCTCGTCGGGGTGTTCCGCCATCAGCCGGACGATCAGGCGGGCGATCTTCGGCACCGTCTCGTCGCGGTGCTCGTACGTCATCGACCCCTGCGTCACGTCGTACAGCGGTCGGTTCGCGAGCGGGAACGTGTGCTCGACGTCGACGAGGGCGACGTCGGCCGGGTCGAGGCCGACGCCGCGGCAGAACGCCTCCTTCGAGAGGATGGTCGCGGACAGCAGCGCGAACCGGTTCCCGCGGTCCCACACCGTGTGTCTGAGGTAGCGCGCGGGGTCGAGCGGCTTGATGTCGATGGGGGACCCCTCGCCCCCCGACTGGTCGACGACCCACGTGGTCGGGGACTCCGGCTCGCGGTAGTCCTCGAGGAACCAGCCGAGCTCGCTTATCAGCTCCTGAAGCCTGTCGCGCCGGGCGACCTCCTCGCGGTCGAGCTCCGGGCGGCCGACCAGCTCGTCTTTCGCCCGGATCGCCACGTCGCGGAGCGCCTCGACGAACCGCGCGGTCCGGTCGAGGGCGTCCTCCTCGGGGCCGGCGTCGGCCGCGACGTCGGGGACGCCGACGTCGTCCCACACCGGGACGCGATCGGGCGATATCTCGATGGTGGCGTACATCTCGGCCCACTCCGCGAGCCCGTGCGCCTCGTCGATCACGACGGCGTCGCGCTTGCGGAACACCTCGGAGCCCGCGGTTCGCATGAAGTACGCCAGCGTCATGGCCGCGAAGCGGTTGCCGGACGCGATGGCGCGGTCGGAGAAGTACGGGCAGCGGTGCCGGATCGAGCAGTCGAACCCCTGCTGGCGCGCGCAGGGCGCGCGGTTCACGGGCGTGTCGTGCTCGCCCGGGAGCACGCAGTCGTAGTTCGACTTCCCGCGGATCACCGCGAGGTCGTCGAGGAGGTCGTCGGCCTCGACGTCGTCGATCTGCGACACCTGCGGTGTCGTGTAGTAGGCCCCGGTCGCCTCGCTGGGGGCCGCCTCGCCGGCGGTCGCGGCCGCGCCCATGATCGCGCGGGCGAGCAGCGACTTGCCGCTGCCCGTCGGCGCGCGCACCAGCACGACCCGGTTGCCGGCCGCGAAGGCGTCGCGGATGTCGGCGAGGGCCTGCTCCTGTGCCCCGCGGAAGCTCGGCGCGGGGAACTCGGCGGGGATCCGGCTCGGGTCCACACGACGCCCTCGCGGGCTGGCCGAATTAAACCCTCGCTTGGGCCGCGGGGGCGACACCTATTGGTAGTCCGGGGCGAAAGGGCGAAGCGACGATGAGCGACGACGGCATCCTCGGGTCGCTGTCCGCCGTGGGCCTGCTGAGCCTCTGCTGTATCGGGTTCGGCGGGCTGGCCGGCGGGGCGGCGGCGGTCGGCGGCGCCGCCTCCGCGAGCGCGTTCGCGACCGGCGCGACGAGCGTCCGCGGCGCGCTGATCTCCGGCGCCGTCACGTTCGGGACGGTCCTCGTCGCCGCCGCGGCGATCCGCTGGCGGTTGAACGGGTGACGACGGCCACCGCATCGACACCTCGCCGCCGCTCCGACTCAACGTCGCTCCGCCTCGCGACCTTCGGCGGCGCGCCGACCCCCGGTCGAGACGGACTTATCCGGCGCCCCTCCGTTGTCCGCGTATGATCGAGTTCGCTCGGGAGGCCTACGACGACGTGGTCCGGCACGCCGACGCGGGCGGCGCCGAGGAGGTCTGTGGCGTGCTAGCCGGGACGCGCGGCGACGGCGACGAGCCGAGCGTCGTCGCGCGCGCCCACGAGGCGGAGAACGTCGCCGACGCGCCCGCGGTCCGGTACCGGATCGACCCCGAGGAGCAGCTCGAACTGTTCGAGGCGATCGAGGCCGACGGCCGCGAGGTGGTCGGCTTCTACCACTCGCACCCGGCGGGACCGGCGCGCCCGAGCGAGACGGACGCCTCGCGGGCGACGTGGCCCGGCTACTCGTACGTGATCTGTGCGCTCGACGGCTCCCCGTTCGTCGGCTCGTGGCGCTGGCGCGGCGACGAGGCGGGGTTCGAACGGGAGACGGTGTCGGTCAGCGGCGAGCGGTAGGACCTCCGAACGACGCCGCGCCGGCCCGTCCTACTCCTGTCTCTTATACACATCT
>NZ_AOJF01000048.1:0-29958 GCF_000337395.1 Halorubrum distributum JCM 13561 | reverse complement strand
GGAGCGGGGCTCTCGGACGCGGCGGCGTCTGCGGCGTCGTCGTCGGGCACTCCGGCTCCCGCCGCGAGGAACAGGGTGACGCCGATGTCGCGGTCGCCGACGAGCGCACCGACGAACGAGAGGATCCGGTCGGCGTCGACGTCGCCCGAAAGCGACACCAGGACCCGGTCGACGTCGCCGGTCGTTCCGGGGACGGCGAACGCGTCGGCGTCGACCTCGTCGGTCACCCGCTCGATCGTCTGCTCGCGGTCGTGGGTGAACACGAGCCGGTGGTCGGCCGCGCCGCCCGCGGCCGCGAACTCCTGACTGATGTCCTCCAGGGCGGACGTCGCGCGCTCCCCGAACTGGAGCCGGGCCTGGTCCGGCGGCGTCTGCTCCGGCAGGACGTGGTAGCCGAGCACGGTGACGTCGACGGCGCCGAGCAGCGATATCAGGCCGGGCGAGACGCTCCCTCCCTCGAGCACCGCGACGGGTACGAGTACGCGTGTCATTTACAGGGCCCCCTTGAGCGACACGTCGCGGGCGTAATAGAAGTACCACCCGGCCGTGGCGGCGATGACCGCGATCCCGACGAGGATCGAGAGCCGGTTCATGAACGCGATCAGCCCGAAGCTGGCGAGCGCGCCGAGGACCGGGATAACGGGCCCCCCGGGCACGACGAAGTCGGGGTCGTACCACGCGGGCCGGTCCCGGCGGATGGCGACGAGCGCGACGCACATCAGCCCGTACATGATCAGGTGGAGGAAGGAGGCGACCTCGGCGAGCAGCTGGACCTGTCCGGTCGCCGCGAGGACGACGACGGGACCGCCGGCCATGCCGAGGGCGACGTGCGGCGTGCCGTACCGCAGGTTGATCCGGCTCGCCCACCGCGGGAGGAGCGCGTCCTTCGAGACGCCGTAGATCGCCCGCGAGGTGCTGAGGATCGAGGCGTTCGCCGACGACATCGTCGCCAACAGTCCGCCGACGATGATCACGAGCGCCCCGGCCGGGCCGAGCAGCGCGCGGCCGACCTCGACCATCGCGGTCTCGCCGGCGGCGAGCAGCGCGTCCCGCGTGAAGATGTTCGTCGCGACGAAGATGGTCAGCACGTACAGGACCGTGACGATCACCACGGAGCCGACCATCGCGAGCGGGAGGTTCCGACCGGGGTCTTTCATCTCCCCGGCCACAGTCGCCACCTGCGCGAACCCGAGGTAGGAGGTGAACACGAGCGCGGCGACCGAGAGGACCGGTCCGGCACCCCAGACGTTCGCGGCCTGCCCGGGCGGCGTGTCGGCGGCGACGACCCCGAACGCCTCCAGCAGGCCGAACCCGAGGAACGCGACCAGCATCGAGAGCAGGAGCGCGACGATCCCGTTCTGGAGCTTGGCGGCGTTCTCGGTTCCCGTGACGTTCAGGACGGTGAACGCGACCCCGGCGAGGACGGCGATGACGGAGACGATCGCGTCCGAACCGGCGCCGACCGCGAGCCCCACCTGCGCGAGCGCGTCGAGCGCGTAGTAGCCGAGCCCGACGAGGTAGAAGGCGGTCGCGAACACGAGCCCGAGCCACAGCGAAAGGCCGATGACGGTCCCGGCGAGCGTCCCGAGCCCCCGCGAGATGAAGTAGTAGCCGCCGCCGCTCCGCGGCATCGCCGTCGCGAGCTCGGAGGTCGGGAGCGCGACGAGGAGCGCGATCACCCCGCCGACGGCGAACGAGGCGGCCGCCGCGGTCCCGATCGCTCCGCCCGCGAGCCCGGGGAACACGAAGATCCCGGCGCCGATCATCGTCCCGATCCCGATCGCGAGGCCGCCGGTCAGCCCGATGGTGCGTTCGAGCTCGGCGTCGTCGGTGATCGTCGCCGACTCGGTCTCGACGACCGACTCCGCGACCGGGGCGTCGCCGTCGAGGTTACGGCCGCTCGGCTCGTCGGGCATCTGTGTCGGTGGACGGCCGGCCTTCGGATAAGTGTGGGGAGCCGTACCGACCCGACCGAAGCCGGGCGACGCGGTTCGGCGGGCGCGATCGAAGCGACGATGGGACTCCTCGTCGGTTGGTCGCGTCGTGGGAGAAATGCTCCGGCTGGGATTTGAACCCAGGTCATCACCGTGAGAGGGTGATATGATTGGCCGGACTACACCACCAGAGCACGTCCGTTCGTCGCAATCTACGGTAGGAAAGACGGTAGTAAAACAGTTCCGTTTTGACGCCGCCGTGCCCCGGTTTGTCGTGGCGAGGCGCGCTCAGACGTCGACGGCGAACGGCGACTCCGCCGCGTCGAGATCGCCCGCCGCCGCGCCGATCGCGGCGAGGAGGTCGGCGACCGCGTCGAGGTCCCCGGTGTCGATCACCTCGACCGGCGTGTGCATGTACCGGTTCGGGATCGAGACGTTGAGCGCGGGCACGCCGCCCCGGGCGGTGTAGAACGCGTCCGCGTCGGTGCCGGTGCGGATGCCGGCCGCCTGGAGCTGGACCTCGACGCCGGCGTCCTCGGCCGCGTCGCGTGCGAGGTCGACGAGGACCGGGTGGTTCGCGCTGCCCCGACCGATCACCGGACCGGCGCCGAGCTCGATCGGACCGCGTCGCTCGCGGTCGACGTCCGGGTTGTCGGTCGCGTGGGTGACGTCGACCGCGACGAACGCGTCGACGTCGTCGAGGTCGACCCCGACCATCCGCGCGCCCTGGAGTCCGACCTCCTCCTGAACGGTCGAGACGGCGTAGACGGTGGCGTCGACATCGGCCGCGGCGGCGCGGCGGAGCCCCTCAGCGGCCGCCCACGCGCCGGCCCGGTTGTCGGCCCCGCGGGCGGCGATCCGGTCCCCGACGAGGTCGCGGCGGCCCGTCGAGAACGTGACGGGGTCGCCGACCTCGACGTGGGCGCGCGCCTCGTCGGCGTCCTCGGCGCCGATGTCGACGAACTGGGACGCGACGTCCTCGTACTCGTCGTCGGCCTCGTCCCGCAGGTGGATCGCCGTCTGGCCGACGACGCCCTGGACCGGCTCGTCGGCGTGGACCGTGACGTGCTGGCCCTTCGAGACGGTGCGGTCGGAGCCGCCGATCCGGCCGATCCGGAGGAAGCCGTCGTCGAGCACGTCGCGGACGATGAACCCGATCTCGTCGGCGTGGCCGGTGACGGCGATCGCCGGCGCGTCGGGGTCGCCCTCGTGGACCGCGACGGCGTTGCCGTACGCGTCGGTGTCGACCCGGTCGGCAAACTCGCGGGCGTAGTCGGTCCAGACCCGCTGGACGGCCGTCTCGAAGCCCGAGGGGCTCGGCGTCGCGAGGAGGTCGTCGAGGAACGCGCTGCGCTCGTCGTCCATGCTCCGAGGCTGTGGGGCGGCCGACAAGAAAACGTCGGTGTCCGCGCTCGGCGCCGGGGCCCTCGGCGCCGGGACCCTCGTTGCCGGGACCTTCGACGCCGCGCTCTCAGCGCTGGGGGTCGCGGCGAGCCCGTCGGCGCGGGGACCGGTCGACACAAGCGCTTTGGGGCGGCCGCCCGTCGGATCCGTATGGACATCCTCCGAAGCGTCCGGACCGTCGCCGAGGCCGAGGGGCCGGGCGTCGTCGACTGGGACCGGGCCGCGGCGGCCGCGAAGGACGCCACGGACCCCGGGTCGATCGCGCTCTCCGACGCGGAGCGCGCGGGGTACGCCGCCGACGTCCGCGACGCGCGCTCGCGGCTGGCCGAGGTGGCCGGGATCGAGTTCGACGTCCCCGACACCGTCGAGGTGCAGAACCGCCACCACTGGATCGACGCGAGCGTCGGTACCTTCCGGCGCGTGATGGACCCGATCGAGGCGGCCGCGGCCGGCGACGGCGCGGAGGCCGGAGCGGTCGGGAACCCCGGAACCGATTCGATCGACGTGATGCCGGACAGCGCGCCCGGACCGGGCGGACCCGCGGCCGGCGCCGCCTTCGCACAGGACCTCTCGCGGGTCGCCAACACGGGGTCGATGGCGTTCGCGCTGGGCTTCCTCGCGCGAAACGTCCTCGGCCAGTACGACCCGCTCCTGCTGGCCGACGAGCCGGACGCCGACCACGGGCTCTACTTCGTCCATCCGAACATCGTCGCTGTCGCGAGCGCGCTCGACGTCGACTACCCCCGGTTCCGCCGGTGGATCGCGTTCCACGAGGTGACCCACGCCGCCGAGTTCGGCGCGGCGCCGTGGCTGCCGAAGTACCTGGAGTCGCGCGTCGAGCGCGGCGTCGAGGGGATGGTCGGCGGCGTCGAGGGAATGACCGGCCGCGGGCTCGACCCCGATGCGTTCGCGGAGCTCCAGACCGCGATGACCGCGGTCGAGGGGTACGCCGAGGTGCTGATGGACCGCGCGTTCGACGGCGAGTACGCGGACCTCCGACGGAAGCTCGACGAGCGCCGCGGCGGGGGCGGTCCCGTCCGACGGCTCGCGCGGCGCCTGCTCGGCCTCGGCCTCAAGCGGCGGCAGTACGAGCGCGGCGCCGCCTTCTTCCGGCACGTCGCCGACGCGCGCGGCGTCGAGGCCGCGGGCGCCGTCTGGGAGCGCGCCGAGAACCTCCCGACCGCCGGAGAGATCGACGACCCCGAGGCGTGGCTCGTCCGCGTCGACCCCTGAGCCGCGCGGCGACTCACTCCAGTTCGAGGTCGCGCTCCCGGTGGTCGCCGGCCTCGACGGACCCCGTCCCGTCGGACTCGACCTGGTCGAACCGCTCGTCGAGGTCCTCGGTCGCGAGCAGGCGGTCGAGCCGGCGTTCGAACTCCGCCTCGTCTATCTCGCCGCTCGCGTAGCGGTCGCGCAGCGCCGCCACCGGCCGTTCGGCGGTCGCAGAGGCCGCGTCGTCCTCGTCGGACGCAACGAGCGGGAACTGCTCGCCGAGCACCAACACCAGCGGGATGAGGATGAAGAAGCCGGTGATGAACAGGGCCGGCCCCAGCGTCACGAGCGGAGCCGGGAGGAGGACGGCGGACAGCGATGTGAGCCCGAACGACAGGATCGCGATGAGCCCGATGAGTCGCTTCTTCTCGAACGTAGGGAGGGCCATACGCAACGGATTCCGGTGCGTTGACAAAAACGTACTGGCGCGCGGCGGGCGGTCCGCCGCCGCCCGCCCGCGACCGACGCCTATTCCTCGGGCGCGCGCCCACGGCGATCCGTGCTCAGGTACGTGACGACGAACCCCGGGAAGGTACGCGAGGCGGAGCGGTACCTCCCGGACGGCTCGGTGGAGCGGCTCGACTTCGACTACGCGGAGGTCCAAGCCGACGAGCTCGGCCCGATCGCGGCCCGGGGGGCCCGCGAGGCGTACCGCCACGCGGACGCGCCCGTCCTCGTCGACGACGCGGGGCTGTTCGTCGAGGGGCTCGACGGCTTCCCGGGCCCGTACTCGTCGTACGTCGAGGACACCCTCGGGATCGAGCGCGTCCACGAGATCGCCGCCGACCTCGACGACCGCCGCGCCGCCTTCCGGTGCGTGCTCGGCTACTGCGACGGCGAGGGGTTCGCCGCGAGCCCCGACCCCGTGGACCGGGGCGACCGCGACGCGGCCGCGGCGGCGGGCCCGGACGAGGAGCGCGGAGCGGGAGGATCCGACGGGACCGACCCCCTCCCGGTCAAGCTGTTCGAGGGGTACGTCCCGGGCCGGATCGTCGCGCCGCGGGGCGACGGCGGGTTCGGCTACGACCCGATCTTCGAACACGACGGCGAGACGTTCGCGGAGATGGACACCGACCGGAAGAACGCGGTGTCACACCGCGGCCGCGCCTTGGAAAAGTTCGCGGAGTGGTACGCGGACCGGTAGCGAGCGACGACGGCGAACCTACGCCGCGCCCTCGATCGCGGCCGCGAGCAGGTCGCAGCCGAGGTCGATCTCGCGTTCGGTGACGTCGAGCGGCGGGAGGATCCGGAGGACCTTGTGGCCGCACGCGAGCGTGAGGAGGCCGCGCTCGAAGGCGTTCTCGACGACCGCGTCTCGGCGCTCCTTCGTGTCGAACTCGACGGCGAGCAGGAGCCCCTTCCCGCGGACGTCCTCGACGGGACCGAGGTCGGCGTCGCGTATCGTCTCTTTGAACTGTCGCCCGCGGACGACGGCGTTGTCCATGAGGTCCGCCTCCTCGATGGCGTCGAGCGTGAGCGCGCCCTGCGCCGAGGCGATCAGGTCGCCGGCGCCCCACGTCGAGGAGAGCCGGCCGGTCTCCTCGGGGAACACGTCGCTCCGCGAGACGGTCGCGCCGACGCGGAGCCCCTTCGCGCTCGCGATCACGTCGGGGTCGTACGCGTAGTGGTCGGAGCCCCACATCTCGCCGGTGCGACCGACGCCAGACTGGATCTCGTCGGCGATCAGGGTGATGTCGTGTTCGTCGGTGATCGCCGCGATCTCGTCCGTGAACGCCTCGGAGGGGAACCGGTAGCCGCCCTCGCCCTGGATCGGTTCCATGATCAGGTAGGCCACGTCGTCCGGGTGGACGTTCCCCCGCTTCGGGTCGAGCTTCTTCCGGAGCCGCGAGACGCCGTCCGCGAAGAAGCCGCACGAGCAGGTCTCGGGCGAGCAGGTTCGGTCGTCGCAGTACGGCATCTCCATCACGCCGCTGACCTCGGGGAAGTCGCGGCGGTACACCGCCTTCGAGCGGTTGAGCGAGAGCGCGCCCAGCGTGCGGCCGTGGAACGCCCCGTCGAAGGTGATCGCGTACTTCGCGCCGTCCGACTCGTCGTAGGCGATCTTGATCGCGTTCTCGACCGCCTCCGCCCCTGAGTTCGAGAGGAAGACGGTGTCCATGTCGTAGTGGCTCGTCAGATCCGTCAGGCGGTCCATGAGCCCCGAGGCGCCGGGGATCCCGTCGTCCGGCGTCGGGCCGCCCGCGGCGTAGAAGTCCTGCCCGGCGATCTTCAGCGGGTCGACGAGGTCGAACTCTTCGAGCCGGTCCATGATCAGCGGGTTGTTGTACCCGAGCGGCGCGGCGGCGACGTGGCTCGTGAAGTCCATGAGGACGTTGCCGTCGACGTCGGTACAGAACGGGCCCTCGGCGGGCGCGGTGCGGTCCCAGACGAACTCGTAGACGTAGGTGCTCGGCGCGGCCGACTCGTGGTGGTAGTCGACCCACTCGCGAGCGCGCTCGCCGGGGAGGTCTGCGACGGCGGGCGTGGCGGTGTCGCGATCCATGCGCCGTGGTGGCACGCAGGTGAAATAAATCCGGGGCGATCGCGAGAACGTTGGAGAAATATTCAACAGCGCGCCGTCGACCGGGCTACGAGGGCGAGCGTCTCGACCCCCGTCGACGCCGCGGGCGAAGCGTCCGAGACCGGGTCGTGACCGGGTGAGAATGTTATATACCCACATTATTCGACAGATTTTATAGAATCGCAACCATAGTGACAGCTGAGTTCGAGGTGGTCAGCAATGCCCATGCTCGAACCGGCGAACACGTGGACGCAAGGACTCGACTTCCCGAGCCGACTGTTCGAACCCGGTAGCAACGACTACGAACTGTACGAGGAGGACGGCGAGTTCGTCCTCTCGGTCGAACTCCCCGGGTTCGACCCCGCGGAGATCACCGCCTCGTGGAACGACGGCGTGCTCAACGTCGCCGGCGAACACGAGGACGAGCGGCGCGGGACCCGTCGGACGTACCACCGGCGGTTCCGGTTCCCGAAGGCGATCGACGAGGACGGCATCGAGGCCGAGTACCGGAACGGCATCCTGACGGTCCGGCTCCCCGTGACCGTCGAGAGCGCCGTCTCCGGCAGGGAGATCGAAATCGAGGGCTGACCGCGCCCTCGGTCGCGACCGCTTCGGTCTCCGACCCCCGTTTCGAGCGACCGGCGCGGTGCCGGTCGCCCCCTTCGCGTTCCGTCACTCGTTTTTCGACCGCGTTCCCGCTTTCCGATCCCGTTCGCTCTTTCGACCGATCGCGTCGTCTCGGAGGGAGCGCCCCGACCCCGCACGCCTTTTGTACTCCGCCGCCACGGACGAGGCATGAACCGCGAGGAGTTCGCCGCCAGCATCGACCACACCGTTCTCGGCCCCGAGACGACCCCGGCAGACGTGCGGACCGTTCTCGACGAGGCCGCCGCCCACGGGATGAACGCCTGTATCCCGCCGTGTTACGTCACCGAGGCGGTCGCGTACGAGGCCGATCCCGAGGCGATCGCCACCGTGGTCGGGTTCCCGCACGGCCAGCACGCGCCCGAGGTCAAACGCGACGAAGCGGTCGCGGCATGGGAGGCAGGCGCCGACGAGATCGACCTCGTGATCAACGTCGGCCGGCTGAAGGCGGGCGACGACGGCGCGGTCGCCGACGAGCTCGCGGACGTCGTCGCGGCCGTGCCGGTCCCGGTGAAGGTGATCATCGAGACCGCGCTGCTCGACGACGCCGAGAAGCGCCGCGCCTGCGAGGCCGCCGTGGCCGCCGACGCGGACATGGTGAAGACCTCGACCGGCTTCGCCGACGGCGGCGCGACGCTCTCGGACGTCGAACTGATGAGCGAGTACCTCCCGGTGAAGGCGTCCGGCGGCGTCGGCTCCTACGAGGAAGCGGTCGACATGCTCGACGCGGGCGCGGTCCGGATCGGCGCCTCCTCCGGCGTCGCCATCGTCGAGGGACACCCCGAAAGCGGGGACTAGCGGTCGTCCGGCGACGCGTTCCGGCCGTCGCCGTCGGCGGCGAGACCGTCGCCCGTCGCCGGGTCGTCGGCGTCCGGCCGGCTCGCGTCGTCGCCGGGGTCGGCGTCCTCGATATCGTCCTGGTCCACGTCGACCTCGAAGGCCGAGACGGACGCCGAGAGCGCCTCGGCCTGTCCCCGGAGTCGGTCGGCGTTCTCCGCGATGGTGGTGACGGTCGCCGTCTGTTCCTCGGCGGCCGCGGACACCTGTTCGGACCCGGCGGCGACCTCGCCGCTCACCTCGGCGACGTCCTCGACCCCCTCGACCGCGCGCTGGGTCGACCGGGCCTGGTCCTCGGCCGCCTCGCTGATCTCCTGAACGCCGTGGTTCGTCTCCTCGACGGCGTCGACGACGGCTTCGAGCGACGACGACGCCTCCCGAACGGTGTCGGAGCCCTCGTCGATCCGCGCGTTCGTCTCGCGGATGTCGTCGACGGTCTCGTCGGCCTCCTCGCGGACGGCCTCGATCTGCGATTCGATCTCGGCGGCGGCCTCCTGCGTCTCCTCGGCGAGGTCCTTGACCTCGTCGGCGACGACCGCGAAGCCCTCGCCCGCCTCGCCGGCGCGGGCGGCCTCGATGGAGGCGTTCAGCGCGAGGATATTCGTCTGCTCGGCCACGTCGGTGATGAACTCGACGACCTCGTCGATCTCGTCCATCCGCTCGTCGAGCGACTCCATCTGCTCGACCGCGGCCGCGGAGCGCTCCTCGATCGCGTCCATCTCGTCGAGCGCCTCGGCGGCGGCCTCGCGGCCGCTCGACCCCTGCTCGGCGGCGGCCTCGGCCGTCTCGGCGACGGACGCGGCCGACGACGCCACCTCCTCGATGCTGGCGGAGAGGTCGCTCATCTCGCTGCTCACCGCGTCGAGCCGCTCGTCCTGTCGCACCGCGCCGTCGGCGATCTCCTGGATCTGCTCGCTGACGGTCCCGCTCGCGGTCTCGACCTCGTCGGCGCCGGCCGCGAGGTCCGCGCTCGCCGAGTCGACCTCGCCGGCGAAGGCGGCGACCCGTGCGGTCGTCCGTTCGAGCTGTGCCACCATGCCGTTGAACTCCGAGGCGATCTCGCGCATCGCCTCCCGGTCAGCGTCGGGGTCCATCCGCTGGGTGAGGTCGCCGTCCGCGACCGCGCCCATCACCTCGCTGTAGTCGGCCGCGCGGGCCTCCATGTCGCGGGTGACGGCCTCGGCCTCCCGCCGCGCTTCCTCGGCCTCGTTGGCGGCGGTCTCGGCCTCGGCGATCCGCTCGCGGAGCGCGTCGCGCATCGCGCCGAAGCTCGTGAACAGGCGGCCGATCTCGTCGATCCGGCCGGTCGAGAGATCGACGTCGAGCTCTCCGGACTCGATCTGCTCCGCGCGGTCTCGGAGCCGGGCGAGCGGCATGACGGTCCGGCTCCCCAACACGACGCCGACGGCGCCCAGCGACGCGAGAGTGAGCAAGATGAGGAGCAACACGGAGTTGCCAACGTCGTTCCGGACCGCGAACGCCGTCGACTGGTCGACGCTCGTCACGGCCACCCAGTCGGTGTCCGGGACGGACGCGTACGCGTACACCCGGTCGTCGCCGATCTGGCTCGCCGTCGTCGCGTTGCCCTGCCGGATCGCCTCGACCTTGTCGGCGTGTCGCTCCCCGTCGACGGTCCGGTCGATGTCGAGGACGGTCTGTCCCGCGGCGTTGAGGATCGTCGTCTCCTCGCCGGTGTCGGTGTTCTGGATCCGTTCGAGCTGCGGCTGGATCCGGGTCACGACGACGAGGTACCGGCCGTCCGCCCGCGGCACGGAGCTGGCGAACGCCATCACCGGTCGGTCGTTGAGCACGGGCGACCGGTACGAGCGGACCGACCGCCAGACGCGGTCGTCCTCGCCGACCCCTTCCGGCACGTCGGCGTCGCTCCACGGGGCGTCCAACTCGCTCGGGGCGCGCCCCTCGAGCGGCCGTTCCGTACTGGCCACCACTCGGTCCTCGCTCGCGTCGACGAGGTGAATGCTGACGATGTCGTCCGACAGGAGCTGGTCTTTCAACAGCACGTACGCCGGCGCCCGTCGGTCGGAGCGCAGGGCGTCGGCCGCCGACATCGACCGAGTTTCCGTGCTCATTCGCTCGGTCCATGAGCCGATGGCGTCGGCCTGGAGGCCGCTGGTCTCGGCCAGCTGCGCCGTCGCGTCCGATTCGACGGTCTGTTCGGTCTGGAGGTAGGTGAACGCGCCGCCCGCGACGACGACCGCGGCGACGACGAGGAACGCGAGCGCGAACTTGGCGGCGTACCGGCGTCGAACCGCGTCCGGGAGGAGTCCGCCGACGGCCCGCGCCAGTCGGTCGGTCAGCCGGTCCGTCATTGGTCGGACTCCTCCAGCTCGGACGGGACCGTCAGGTCGCCGCTGGTGATCCGCTCGCCGGACTCCGCGACGGCCGCGCGCACGTCGTCGGGGATGACCGGACCGAGCGACGTGCCGTAAACGAGCGCGACGCCGTCCTCGGCGAGTCCGAGGGCCGTCGTCGAGCCGGTCTCGAGGGAGTCGTCGATCGTCCGCTCGGTGGCGTCGTAGACGGCGGTCCCGACGCGTTTCACCATCGACGCGAGGATCACGTCGGCGTAGCGCGGGTTGCTCCGCGACTGGTCCGAGTCGACGCCGATCGCGTACCGGCCGTACTCCTGTGCGGCTTGGAACACGCCGAGTCCGCTGCCGCCCGCCGCGTGATACACCACGTCGGCCCCCCCTTCGTACATCTCCGCGGCG
This sequence comes from Halorubrum distributum JCM 13561, assembly GCF_000337395.1. Lineage (NCBI taxonomy): Archaea > Methanobacteriati > Methanobacteriota > Halobacteria > Halobacteriales > Haloferacaceae > Halorubrum > Halorubrum distributum. Next base: position 18,613 of record NZ_AOJF01000048.1, on the reverse strand, counting down.
GCGGCGTATCCGGCCTCGGGGTCGTCGAAGGCGCCGACGTACGTGGAGCGCACCGACACGTCGGTCGGCGCGTGGTCGACTCCCGCTCGGTACCCGGCCTCGAACCGGCGGATGAGGCCCGAGTCAACGCCGCCGACGAAGCCGACGGCCCGCTCGTCCGGGCGCGTCGAGCCGGCACCCACGGAGAGGTCGCGGCTCGTCACCAGCCCGGCGAAATGGCCCGCTTGGAACGACCCCTCGTGTTCTCGGAACACGTAGTTCGCCACGTTGTCGCGGTCGACGACCGAGTCGACGATGGCGTACTGCTGGTCCGGGTACTCCCCCGCGACCGTCGAGAGCGCGTCCCCCTGGAGAAAGCCGATACAGCAGATCAGATCGTAGTCGGGAGACTCCGAGGCCGACAGCGTCGCCTGCGTGGTCTCGAAGTCCGGCATCGATGCCGGTTCCTCGTTCGAGAACGCCACGTCGTAGTCGAGTCGAGCGCGCTGGATGCCCCTGTTCGCGGCGTCGTTGAATGACCGGTCGTCGAGCCCGCCGAGCGCGTAGATCATGCCGACCGTCGCGCTGGCGTCGGCCGCGTCCGATACGTCGTCCGTCTCTTCGGTCGCCGTCTCGTTCGTATCGATCGACGCCGTCCCGGAGTTATCACCGCCGAGACAGCCTGCCGTTGCGCCCGCGAGCGCACCGCCGAGACCGACGGCGACTCGCCTGCGAGAGAGCGTCTTCGTCCGCGTTTCTGTCATCTCATCGGCGTCGGCCTGAGGGAGATAAAAGCGCTCGGAGCAAATTATCAACACCAATAGTAAACCCAGAAGTTCGTCGTCGGGGGCCCGGGACGCCGCCGCCGTTCCACCGACGTGAGAATCCGCTCAGGTAGGTTTATATACGGAGCCCGTACGAGGGGGTATGAGCCACCAATCGGGATCGCGTGGATTCGACCTCGACGCGGCGTTCAAGGCGTTCGGCGCGGTCGGCATCGCCATCTCGCTCGCGCTCATCGTCGCCGTGTTCGCGCTGACCAACCCGTTCGGCGATTACGTCACCGCGTCGCCGGCCGTCTTCGGCACCCTTCTGTCCGCGGCGCTCGTCGCCGCCGTCGGCTACACGACGTACGCGCTCCGTCGGCGCTGAGAGGGCGACTCGTTCTGCGGCCACGGCCTCGACGCCGGGAGACATAAACCGCTCGCGGGCGGACGGTTTCGTATGCCCGACGAGCCGACAGACGCGGCGGTGGAACGGTTCCTCGACAGAGCCGCGGCCGCGCTCGACGACTACGACGAAGGATACGCCGACGCGGACGCGACGCTGGCGACGCTGCGCACCCACGTCGACGAGCTGTCGGAGAGCGTCGAGGAGAGCTGAGACGGCGGAGACCACGGAGCGTCCCCCGGCCGACTACGGCCCGGCCCCGATCAGCTCTCGCACGCGGCCGACGTACTCCGCGAACGCGGCGTCGCCGCGCTCGCGCGGGCGCTCGACGTCGACGTCGACGATCTCTCGGACGCGTCCCGGGTCGGCGGCCATCACGACGATCCGGTCCGCGAGCGTCACCGCCTCCGCGACGTCGTGCGTGACGAAGAGGACGGTCTTCCCCGTCGAGGCCCACACGTCGAGCAGCTCCCGCTGGAGCATCTCGCGGGTCTGTGCGTCCACGGCGCCGAACGGCTCGTCCATCAGCAGGAGGCTCGGATCGACGGCGAGCGACCGGGCGATGGCGACGCGCTGTTTCATCCCGCCCGACAGCGACTTCGGATAGGCGTCGCGGAACTCCGTCAGCCCGACGAGGTCGAGCATCTCGTCGACGCGCGCCTCGCGCTCGGCCGGCGAGCGGTCGCTCCGTTCGAGGCCGAACCCGACGTTCTCCGCGACCGTCAGCCACGGGAACAGGTGGTACTCCTGGAACACCACGCCCATGTCCGTCGTCGGGCCCGTGACCTCGGTGCCGTCGAGCAGGACGCGGCCGTCGGTCGCCGTCGTCAGCCCGGCCGCGATCCGGAACAGCGTCGTCTTCCCGCATCCCGAGGGACCGACGAGGCAAACGAACTCCCCGTCCGCGACCGAGAAGGACACGTCGTCGAGCGCGCGCACCGCGCCGCCGTCGCCGGGATACGTCTTGCCGACCCCGTCGAGGGCGACGCTCGCCGCCTCGGGTTCGGGCGGCCCGTCGGCTCGCCCAGGTGAGTCGCCGGCGTCGCCGGCGTCGCTCCCGTTCACGCCCGCCACGCTAACGCCCTCCGTTCGACCGCGCGGAACGCCACGTCGACGAGCAGGTACATCAGGCTCAACACGAGGATGTACGCGATCGCCCGGTCGACGCGGAGGTTGTTGCTGGCGCGGATGATCTCGCGGCCGACGCCGGGGACGCCGAATATCTCCGAGGCGACGACGAGCATCCAACACCGGCCCAGTCCCGTCCGGATCCCGGTCATGATCCCCGGCAGCGACGCCGGCAGCACGATCGACCGGACCGCGTCGAGGTCGCCGCGGACGCCCAGCGTCCGCCCCACGTCGAGGAGGTCCTCGCTCACGCCCTCCACGGCGCCGTACGCCGCGTAGAAGTTGATCCAGAACGCGCCGACGGCGATGATGAACGCGGCGCCCCAGTCGTTGATCCCGAACCACGCGATCGCGAAGCCGATCAGCGCGAGCGGCGGCACCGGGCGCAGCGTCCGGACGAGCGGCGCCGTCAGGTCGTCCAGTAAGCGGCTCCACCCGAACGCGACGCCGGCGGCGACCCCGAGGCCGGTCCCGGCGATCGTCCCGGGGACCCAGTGGCGGACGCTCTGGGACAGCGCCGCCGTCATGTCGCCGGAGGCGAGTTCGCTCGCGAACGCCCCCGCGACCGCGACGGGCGAGGGGAGGACGAACGGGTCCTGCGTCAGCGAGACGGCGTGCCAGACGACGAGGAACGCCGCGACCCCGACCGCCCCGCGGAGCAGCCGCCGGCCGTCGCCGAGCCCGGCGCTCGCAAACGCGTCGCCCTCGCCGACCGGCGATGCGGTTTCGGTCGCCATCAGAGCGAGTCGTACACCTCCAGGTCGAATATCTGGTCGTTCGGCAGCTGCTCGTCGATCTGGCCGTTCCCGGCCGCGAACTCGGAGAACACCTGCGTCGCCTCGGTGATCTGGTTGGGATCGGTGATGAAGTTCGACAGCGGCGAGTCGAGCGCCTTCCGCGCGCGGTCGACCGGCATCCCGATGCCCTCCTCGACGTGGCCCGCGGTCGCGTCCGGGTTTTCGTCGATGAACTCGGTCGCGCGGACGTGCTGTTCGAGGAACTGCGCGGCGAGCGGCGAGTCGCGGACCGCGTCGCTCATCAGCGTGACCGCGGCCGGCTGGCCGGGGAGCACGTCGGCGGCGGTCCGGAGCATCGTCACGGACGAGTTCTCCGCCTGCGCGATGGTCGGCACCGGCTCCATGATCGAGGTGCCGTCGATCTCGTCGTTGGCGATCGCCTGCCAGACCGAGCTGGCGCCGCTGATCTCGATGATCTCCACGGCGTCGTTTTCGGCGGGATCGACGCCGACGTCGCGGAGCCAGTAGCGGAGCAGCACGTCAGGAACGCTCCCCTGCGGGAACGTGCCGAAGGTGAACGGCTCGCCCCGCTCGTCCGCCCACGCCGCGAACGCGTCTGCGCCCTGCTGCTCGAACGTCTCGTGGAACGACGACTCGGCCATGATCCCCATCGGCTCGCGGATGTTCGCGGCGGTCACCTGCGCCGAGATGCCGCGGTCGATCGCGATCATCGCGGGGACGATCCCGAACATCGCGACGTCGATGTCGCCGCCGCCGAGCGCCTGAACGATGTCCGGGCCGTTGCCGAACTCCTGTCCGGTGACCTCGGCGTCTATCTCCGAGAAGTACCCCTCGCCCTCCATCACGTACCACTGGAGGTCCGGGTAGATCGGCATGTGTGCGACCGTCAGTTCGTCGAGGCCGCCGCCACCGCCGCCGCCGAGACAGCCGGCGAGGCCGACCGTCGCGGTTCCGCCCGCGGCCGCGAGGAACGACCGCCGCGACGCTGTCCGCGTTGGTTCGTACATACGCATGGAAGCGGCTCCGCGGGCAACACCCTCGCGTCACCAGCAACGGAAGCGCGTTCCGGTGACACCGACGAATTCGAAATTCGCAGCCGCTCGGGACTGAAAACGGGTTTCAAGGGACATTTCGGAGCAGAGCTCGTCATCGAACGACGCAAATGTTGCTGGTGCGGTTCCCCCGTCGGGAGCGCTCGGTCGCGGTCTCGCGGGGCGCACGCGGGAGTCTGTCGGCGGCGACCCGGTCACCGGTGCCGGCCGGCGGGCGGGCTCACGGCCGCTCGGTCGCGTCCTCGTCGAACAGCCCGAGGTCCTCGGCGACGAGGTCGGCGAGGCGGTCTTTGATCGCCGGGTCGACCTCGGCGACGGACTCGCCGTCGTGCTTCTGGGCGTTGTGTTTCTCGAGCGCGTCCGCGAGGTCGTCGAGCGGCACGCGGGTCTCCGTCTCGCACTCGTCGCACACGATCGGGACGGACGGCTCGTCGGTGGACATTACGCCGACAATCGCCCGTGGCGGATATATGCCTTCGGGCGCGTCGTCGGTCGTCGGCATCGCGCCGAACCGCCGGCCCGCCGAACCGCCACCGTCTATTGACTCCGTCGCGAACGCCCGGCCATGCACGTTCTCGTGACGGGGGCCGCCGGCGGGATCGGCGGGGGCGTCGCGCGCTCGCTCGCGGCCGCCGGTCACGACGTCCTCGGGGTCGACCGCGACGCGGCGGGCCTCGCGGGACTGCCCGACGCGGTCGAGACCGCCGTCGTCGACCTCCGCGACGAGGCCGCCGTCAGCGACCTGCTCGCGGACCGCCCACTCGACGCGGTCGTCTCCTGTATCGGGGGCTACGAGATCGCGGCGGTCGAGGACACCTCCGCGGAGGCGTTCCGGCGGCAGCTGGAGACGAACCTGACCGCGGTCCACGTGACGGTCTCCGCGGCGCTCCCGACGCTGCGCGAGCGCGGCGGTCGGATCGTCGTCGTCGGGTCGATGGTCGGCTCCGTCGCGCTCCCGTACCACGGCGCGTACAGCGCCGCGAAGGCGGGGCTCGACGGCTACGTCGACGCGCTCCGCCGAGAGGTCGATCCGCACGGGGTCGACGTGACGCTTGTCGAGCCCGGCCCCGTCCCGACCGGGTTCAACGAGCGGGCCGCCGCAGCGGCCGCAGCGGCCGAGTCGAGCGACCCCGACGGGCCCTACGCCGGCGCCTACCGCGCGTTCGAGGGGTACTCGCCGGCCGCCACCGACGTCGAGACGGTCGTCGAGCGCGTGGTGACCGCGACGACCGCGGACCGACCGCGGACGCGCTACCGCGTGAGCCGCCGGGCGCGGTGGCTGCCGCGGCTCGCGCGCGTCCTCCCCGACCGGCTGTACGACCGGCTCGTCCGCGCCGGGCTCCCCGGTGGGCTCCTGTGGCGGCTGCTCCATCGGTGAGGAGCCCGCCCGCATCGAGAACTTCGGCGCCCGTCAGTCGTCCGCGGCCCCGGAGGAGGACTCCTCCGCGTCGTCCGCGGGCACCGACTCGGACGATCCGGGCTCCGTCCGGTCCGGTTCGGTGCCCTCCGGTCCGGCGCCGTCCGAGTCGGTGGCGTCCGCGTCGGTCGCTCCCGTCTCGGCGTGGAACTCATCCGGCGAGGCGTCGATCCGCTCGAACTCGCCGAAGTCGCGCTCGTGGTGGCGGATCATCTGTTCGACGATCCACGCGCTGTATCGCTCCGAGTACCCCCAGTCGGCGTCCGCGTCGTCGACCTCGAACCGGTCGTCCGTGGCGAGCGCGGCGTACAGGTGATAGAAGCCGAGGACCACGTCGCCGAAGTCCCTCGCCTCGCCGCCGATCTCGCGGCGCTTCTCCGCGAGCTCCTCGCGGCCCGCATCTGTGAGCGCGAAGTACTTGCGGTCGGGCTCGTCGTCGCGCTCGACGCGCTCGGCGACGCCCTCCTCCTCGAACTTGTAGAGGATCGGGTAGACGGAGCCGTAGGAGGGCTCCCAGTGGCCGCCGCTAATCTCCGTGATCTCGCCGAGCAGCTCGTACCCGTACCGCGGGCGCTCGTCCAACAGCTCCAACACGAGATACGAGATCAGTCCTTTCGGCGGGCCGCTTTTCCGCATCGTCCCGACTTTTCGGGGTCGCGTCGAAAGGGTTTCGGTCACGGTGACTGCTGACGCGAGCCACGATGATCCGGGCGAATTAGGCGTTTCGATGGCTCCGGAACCCGACCGGATAGCCACGTGCGGCGGCGCGTGCCTCCGAGCGCCCACCGGGCGCGAGGAACACGCGCGAGGGACGCGGCGAACGCGAGTGGCGACGCCGCGAGCGTGAGCCGCGAGGCTGGGGAGGTGTGAGGTGCGGGGCTGTGCGGGGCGGGACTCGAAGGGGCAGTCGCGAGGCGGACAGAGGCGACGTAAGCACCGTAGCGAGTGAACGAAGCGAGCGAGCGAGGAGCGTGGTTCGAGACGCCGGAGGCGTCTCGTCATCCCGAAAATCTACGATTTTCGGGCGACAGCGAGCGTCTGCCCGCCTCGCGACTGGGGCTTCGGAGCGGTCCGTGTCGGTCAGGGTTTTATAAGCAGACGCGTACAGCCGAGCGGCTGGGGCTTCGGAGCGGTCCGTGCCGGTCGGCTACTTATAAACAGCTACGCACGGCCGAGCGGTAGTAGATTCGAGGCTCCTGAGACTGTCCCAAAGCCCGGGACCACCACCGACCGTTCCGCGGACTACCACGTAGCGGGACGACCCGCAAACCCCTAAGTCGCGCGGCCCGAACCCGACGTATGGTCGAGGCTCCACAGACCGCCGAAGGGTGGTTCTCGCTGCACGACTTCCGCTCGATCGACTGGGACGCGTGGCGCGAGGCGCCCGAGTCCGAGCGACGGCGAGCGATCGAGGAGGGCGAAGCCTTCCTGAAACACCGCGAGCTGGTCGCCGACGCCGACGCCGGCGAGTCCGCGCTGTTCTCGGTGCTCGGGCACAAGGCCGACCTCCTCTTCTTACACTTCCGGCCGTCGCTCGACGATCTCTCCGCGATCGAGCGCCGGTTCGAGGACACCGCGCTCGCGAAGTTCACCGAGCGCGAGACCTCCTACGTCTCCGTCACCGAGGTGTCCGGGTACGTCTCGGACGACTACTTCGAGGAGGGCGCCGACGCCGTCGACGAGGGGCTGCGCCGGTACATCGAGGGGAAACTGAAGCCCGACATCCCGGATGAGGAGTACGTCAGCTTCTACCCGATGAGCAAGCGCCGCGGCGAGGAGCACAACTGGTACGACCTCGACTTCGAGGAGCGCGCCGACCTGATGGCGGGCCACGGCGAGGTCGGCAAGGAGTACGCGGGGAAGATCAAACAGGTGATCGCCTCCTCCGTCGGCTTCGACGACCACGAGTGGGGCGTCACGCTGTTCGGCGCGGACCCGACCGACATCAAGGACATCGTCTACGAGATGCGGTTCGACCCGGCCTCCTCGCGGTACGGCGAGTTCGGCGACTTCTACGTCGGGCGCCGGTTCCCGCCGCGCGACCTCGACGCGTTCCTCGCGGGCGAGACGGTCCCGACCGGGCGCGAGCCCGAGGAGGACAGCGCCGGCCACTCCCACGGCGAGGGCGGTCATCACGGCGAGGGCGGTCATCACGGCGACGACGCGCACGGGGGCGGCGAGGGACACGACCGCTCGGGTTCGGGCGGCGGCTCCGCGCACGGCGACCACCCGCACGGCGACGGGGAGGCCGGCGGCGAGGGCGACCATCCCCACGGCGAGGGCGACGGTCACGGCGGCGAGGAGGGCCACGGCGGCGGCGGCGACGGCAGTTCCGACGAGGACATCCGCGGCGAGCTCGCGGACCTCGACATCTACGCCGGGAAGCCCCACGGGGAGGACGTGTACGCCACGGTGCTGTACAGCGAGGCGGACGTCGACGAGCTGTTCGACGAGGTCGAGGGGCTCCGCGGCAACTTCGACCACTACGGCACGCACGTCAAGACCGCGGTGTACGAGGGGCGCCACACCGACCGCGCCGCGGTCGTCTCCATCTGGGACACCGCGTCGGCGGCGGAGACCGCGGGCGGCTTCCTCTCGGAGCTGCCCGACATCGTCGCGCGCGCCGGCGAGGAGTCCGGCTTCGGCACGATGGGGATGTTCTACACCGTCAAGCCAGACTACCAGACGGAGTTCGTCGAGACGTTCGACGACGTCGGCGACCTGCTGGGGGAGATGGACGGCCACGTCGAGACCGATCTGATGGTGAACGTCGAAGACGAGAACGACATGTTCATCGCCAGCCAGTGGAACGCGAAGGAGGACGCGATGGCGTTCTTCCGCTCCGACGAGTTCTCCGAGACCGTCCAGTGGGGCCGCGACGTGCTCGCCGACCGCCCGCGACACGTCTTCTTAGCGTAACGGGACTGGACGCGCGCAGTCTTTTATAAGTACGGCGGGTCGGCAGAGAATTCCTCCAAACCCCACCCGCTCGCTTATACACAGTCGACTGCGAAACGACGGAAAACACTTCCAAAGCCCCAGCCGCGAGGACTCGCGCGTGCGACTCGCGCCCGCCGGGCGCTCGTCGGCACGCGCCGCCGTCCAGTCTGGCCAGTTATAAATAGAGCCGTCGTCGCGCTCGCCCCGCTTCGCACCGTCTCCCCTCCCCCGACCGCCGGGTTTTAGGTGCCGCTGCGGCGAACGGGTGGCCATGTTCGACACCATCGTGGTCGCGACCGACGGCTCCGACAGCGTGCGGCGGGCCGTCTCGGTCGCGGTCGACGTGGCGGCGCGGTTCGACGCCGAGGTCCACGCGGTGTACGTCGTCGACGCCGGCGAGGTGGAGTCGTCGCCCGACACGGTCCGCGAGGACCTCCGCGACGCGCTCGACGACGAGGGACGCGACGCGCTCGACCGCGTCTCCGACGCGGCGCACGACCGCGACGGCGACCTCGACGTGACCATCGAGGTCCGCGAGGGGCGCCCGGCCTCGGAGATCGACGCCTACGCCCGGTCGGTCGACGCCGACCTCATCGCGATGGGCACGCGTGGACGGCACGGCGAGAACCGTTTCCTCATCGGCTCCGTCGCCGAGCGCGTCGTTCGGACCTGCCCGGTCCCCGTGTTGACGGTGCGACAGCTGACCGAGGAGGACCCGCGGCGGACGACCGTCTGAGTGGGCGGGGGAGGCGGCCGCCGAACGCGCGCCGACGCCACGCGACCGACGTGAGAGCGGCGGAGTTTTCCGGCTGCCGCCCGCCTCGACGGTATGGACGACGACCTCATCGAGACGGGGGACGCCCCCCGATCGCGGTACACGAAGCTTCCGGGGAAGGGGTTCTTCTACCCGGACTCGCTGGACGACGAACGCGCGGAGCGACGGGCGAGGGAGTCCATCGAGGGCAGCGAGGCGGTCGTGATCGCCGACGGCGACGCCGACGGTCTCGCCTGCGCGGCGATGATCCGCGAGGCGTACGACGCCGCGCTCGACGTCGAACCGTTCGAGGACGCCATCGCGGCGCGGCTGGCGGACGAGGGCGACGAGTCGGGCGGCGCGGAGACCGACGACGCAGAGAGCGAGGAGTCCGACGACGACCCCCTCGACGACGCCCACGCCGAGTCGCCGGTCGGACTGCTCTCGGCGGGGCCGTACTCGATCGACACCGCGCTCGAACGCGTCGAGGCGTACGCCGACGACGACATCGATCTGTTCGTCTGCGACCTCTGTCCCGACGACTACGAGTGGGTCGCGGAGCCGCTGGAAGCGCTCGCGGAGTCGACCGACGCGATCCGCTGGTTCGACCACCACCAGTGGGACGACGCGACCGCCGCCGCGGTCCGCGAGGCGGGCGTCGACCTCGTCGTCGGCGACTCCGACGAGGAGTGTACCGCCGACGTGGCGCTCCGGTCGCTGGAGCACGCGTTCGACGAGCGCTGGGCCGAACTCGCCGAAGTCACGCGCGACCACGACCTCTGGCTCAAGGAGGACCCGCGCTCCGACGACCTCGCCGACTACTCCTACTGGGCCGGCGCCGAGGAGTACGCGGCCGTGGTCGGCGCGTACGGCGTCGACCTCCCCGAGACGGTGCGGTCGTTCGTCGAGGACCGTCGCGTCGAGAAGGAGGCCAGGATCGACCTCGCGGTCGACCGCGCGGTCACCCACGAGGTCGGCGACTGGCGCGTCGCGGTCACCTACGGCCGCTGCTCGCAGAACGAGGTCGCCGAGCGGCTCCGCGAGGCGGGCGCCGACGCCGCCGTGATCGTCAAGCCCGCGGGGTCGGCCTCGATCCGCGGCTCGGACGACTTCCGCCACGCTCACGAGGTCGCCGGCCGGGTGAACGGCGGCGGCCACCCGCAGGCCGCGGGCTGCAAGCCCGACATCTACGACGACATGCTCGATTACGCCCACCACTGGAGCACCGAGGGACAGGCGTGCAAACGCGTCATCCTCGCGGCGTTCGAAGCGGTCGCCGAGGAGGTCGAGGCCGGAGCGGGTGACGGCGAGGGGGGCGCGGCGGCCGAATAGGTCGATGGCGGAGGTGTTCGTGGCCGGCGAAACGCTCGTCGACTTCGTGCCCGACCCGGGGGAGACGCTGCGCGAGGTCGACGGCTACGCACACCGGGCGGGCGGCGCGCCCGCCAACGTCGCCGTCGGGCTCGCGCGGCTCGGCTCGCCGCCCGCGTTCTGGACGCGCCTCGCCGACGACGCGTTCGGCGACTTCCTCGCGGAGACGCTCGCGGCCGAGGGGATCCCGAAGACGCACGTCGAGCGTGTCGAGGGGAAGACGACGCTCGCGGTGGTGTCGCCGCCCGACTCCGACGGTCCCCGGTTCGGGTTCTACGGCGACCGGGACGCGACGTTCGGCTTCGCCCCCGACTCTGTTCCGACGGAGGCGCTGCGGAACGGCTCGCCCTGGGTCCACCTCGGGGGCGTGGCGCTGACGCACCCGCGGGGCCGGGCGGCGACCCGCGAGCTGCTCGCGGTGGCGGCCGACGTCGACTGCCCGGTCTCGTTCGACGTGAACTACCGGTCCGACCTCGTTCCGGACGGCGCCGCGGAGGCGGTGTCGACCGCGGTCCGCGAGACGGTCGGCGAGAGCGACGTCGTGTTGTGTAGCAGGGAGGACGCGGCCGCGGCCGGATTCTCGGAGAGCGAGGGTTCGGACCTGGCCCGAGACCTGATCGCGCTCGGGCCCCCCACCGCGGTCGTCACGATGGGGGACGAGGGGGCGCTCGCGGTCAGTTCGGACGCCGCGCCGTGGGGGGCCGAAACGGTCCGGCACGGCGGCTTCTCCGTCGACGCCGTCGACGCGACCGGCGCCGGAGACGCGTTCACGGCGGGGGTCCTCTCGCGGCTCGCCGGGCGGCGGACCGCCGGCGACGCCGACGGGGACCCGCTCCGCGAGGCGCTCGCGTTCGGCAACGCGACCGCCGCGCTGTCGGTCCGATCGGTCGGCGGGATGGGATCGATCCCGTCGCGGGAGGAGGTAGTGACGTTCCTCGAAGCGCGGGAGTAAACGAAAAAGCGGGTCGAAATCGGCGCGCGTCGCCTACGAGGAGGACGGCGACATCTCGATGTTGAGGCTCTTCTGGACCAGCTGCGTGAACGCCATCGAGCAGAGGAAGTACCAGAGGATCCACATCTGGATCGGGCCGACGATGCCGGTGTCCCAGGTGACGCTGCCGGCGAGCGGCACGACGAGCTCCTGTGCGGCGACGGCCGGATACGCGGCGTCCGACCCGCGGTAGCCGATCACCCAGAACATCCAGAGGAACGCGGGGATGGTGAGGAACATGATCCACACCATCGGGCGGAACTGCTCTTTGAACATGCCGAGCTGGTCGCCCATCGCCTCCATCTGCTCTTCTTGGATCTCGTCGAGCGCCTCGTCGTCGTCGCGCTTCTCGGCCTCCTTCCGACGCTCCTGGATGTCCTTCATCCGGTCTTGATACGCGCCCATCTTCTCCATGTCCATGAGCCCGGCGCGCAGCAGCGTCGAATAGAGCCCCGTTCCGAGCGCGATGACCATGATCACCACGTAGAAGGGGACCACGTTCAGGAGGGGGCCGAGGACCACGTCGATGGCGCCGGCGATCGCGTTGCGGACCGGGCCGACCGCGTAGCCGACGAACGCGCCGAGCGTTGCCACCCCGGCGAGCTTGTCCCACTTCGACCAAGTGGTCGTCTCCGGCGTCTCCACGTCGCCGCCTGAATCGTCGTCATCTTCCAAGCCGGCCTCGATCCCCTCGCGGTCGGCCAGCGCGAACCCCTCCTCGCCGTCCACGAGGATCTCCTTCTCGATGAGCCGGCCCCACTGCCCGCTCGATATTTTGTCGCGAACGTCGACCCAACGGACTTCGCCGCCGCTGGCGTTGTCGAGGACGACTTGAATGGCGTCCCGCATCTCGCCGTCATCGCGGACCAGCGAGCGGACTCGCCGTTCGACTTTGCTCATTAGCGGCCGGTTAGCGGTCGACGGTTAAGAACCTTGTAGGATCGCCGCTCGGATCGGCTTCCCTCGACGACGCGAGTCGGCCTCCGGCAGCGACGCTGATCGGCTTCCGGCGGCGACGCCGATCGGTTTCCGGCGACGCGGGTTAGCTCTCGACGACGCGGGTTAGCTCTCGACGACGTCGCGGATCCGGGCGAAGACCTCGTCCGGGGTCGCCTCGCCGTCGACCTCGACGAGCACGCCCTCGTCGCGGAAGTGGTCCACGACGGGCTCGGTGTTGTCGTAGAACACCTGGAGCCGCTCGCGGGCGGTCTCCTCGGTGTCGTCCTCGCGCTGGATCAGCTCGCCGCCGCACTCGTCGCAGACGCCCGCCTCCTCGGGGGGTTGGAAGTCGACGTGGTAGTTCGCGCCGCAGTCGTCGCAGACCCGGCGGCCGGTGAGGCGGTCGACGAGCACCTCCTCGTCGACGTCGAGGAGGATGACGGCGTCGAGGTCCGTAATCTCCGAGAGGTACTCGGCCTGCTCGAGGTTGCGCGGGTAGCCGTCGAGGACGAACCCGTCGGCGTCGTCGAGCGCGGCCTCGACGATCTCGTTGACGACCGGGTCGGGGACCAGTTCGCCCGCGTCCATGAACGACTTCGGCGTCCCGTACTCCGTCTCCATCTCCTTGTTCGCGCGGAGCGCGTCGCCGGTCGTGACGTGCTCGACGCCGTACTCGTCGGCCAGCTTCGCGCTCTGCGTCCCCTTTCCGGCGCCGGGCGCTCCCAACAGCAGAATTCGGTGGCTCATACCGGAGCGGTCGCGGGCCGCCCCTAAAGGCTTGAAGATTCCGGCCAACGCTACTCGCCGCCGTCGTCCGGGTCGGGATCGGCGTCCCCGTCGTCGGCCGCGTGAAGCCGCAGCCCCATCTCCAGCTCGAAGCTCTCGGCGTCGGAGGTCTCGAAGCCGATCTTCTTGTACAGCGAGACCGCGGCGCGGTTCCACCGCTCCACCGTGAGCCACACCTTCTCGACGCCGTTCGCCTGCCCGTGCCCGAGCAGCCCGCGGATGAGGTGGGTGCCGATCCCGGCGCGCTGGTACTCCTGATGGACGAAGATCGCCAGCTCGTAGGCGTCGCCGTCGGGGACGAGCGTCGCGTGGCCGGCGACTTCGTCGCCGCACCAGGCGATCACGTTGTGGCAGTCGCCGGCGAGGATCGCCGAGAGCCACTCGCGGATGCGGTCCTCGCCGCCCGGCGGGATCCCCTGCGCGCGGTCGGCCGGGTCGAAGGCGTCGTACATCTCGACGAGCGCCTCGCGGGTCTCGTCGTCCCCCTCGTACGGCCGGATCTCGATCTCGCGGTCCTCGCGGTCGGTGAACGCGGTCGGCGGCGGCGGGAACTCGTCCGCCACCGCGTCCGGGTAGCCTCGGTCGCTCATCTGACCAGCGTGACCGAGGTCTTGGCGTTCAACAGGACGAACTCCGCGATCGGGCCGATCGTGATCTTCCCCATCGGACTCGTGTGGCCGCCGCCCAACACGATCTCCTCGAACCCCTCGGTCTCGGCGATCTCGACCAGCCGGCTCCCCGGGTCGCCCTCGACGCGGCGCACCTCGGCGTCGATTTCGGCCTCGTCGGCCGCCGCCTCGGCTCGTTCGACGACCTCGTCGGGCGACACCGAGGAGTCCTCGTTGTCGACCACGGCGATCGTCAGGTCGTCGTTCGCGACCGCCGCCCGGTCGACCGTCCGGTCGAGCGCGCGGAACGAGTCGTCGCTGCCGCCGATCCCGCAGAGCACCTTCATGCCCCATCCGTTCACGCGACGATACAAAAGTGGATCTCCGAGCGGGGGACCACCGACAAGGCTTTTGCCCGCCCGCGGAGTTTCGGATGTATGAGCGATCACACCGGTTCGGCGGCCGATTCGGCCGGTGACACCGGCGACTCCCCCGCGGACCGGTCCCCGCCCGAGGATCGACCCGCCTCCGAGGGCGGCGACGAGGACTCCGACTCCCGAGCGGGTGACGGAACGGACGAGGAGACACCGGCCGCGGGGGCGGACGCGACCGACGACGAACAGGAGACGACCGCGACCGGCGACGAGACCGCCGGCGAGACCGACGAGGACGTGCCGCGGGACGTCCAGAAGTACGAGCGGTTCAAGAAGATGGACGGCGCGCGCTACGAGCGCGTCAACGAGTTCCTCCGCGACCGGACGTACATCACGGCCCGCGAGTGGGCGATCGCGCGGCTCTGCGCCGACTTCCGCACGGAGACCGGCGTCGAGATGACGAAGATCGGCGAGAACCTCCCGGAGCTCGTCCCGTTCATGACAGACACGTACACCCCACAGGCGGTCAACCAGGCGCGCTACTCCTTCGAGGAGAAGGTGACGAAGGCGGGCGCGACGTTCCTCTACGGCGCGATGTCCGGCTTCTTCACCGCCGAGGACCTCGACGAGATGATGTACGAGGTGACGGAGGTCGCGAAGTTCCTCCTCGAGGTCGAGGGCGTCGACCTCGCGGTCGCCGACGAGCTGGAGGCCGAGGATAAGATCAGCGAGGTGATGCGCGACGTGCGCGCCTCCTCGGCGGACCTCCGCGGCGAAGAGGTGCGCTGCCCCGAGTGCGGGCACGTCCACAAACCGACCGAAGAGTGACGATGGACCGGTTTCCGGAGGCGATCGACGCGACCCCCGACCCGACGCTCGTCGTCGACGGCGACGGCGTCGTCCGCGCGGGCACCCCGAGCGTCGAGGCGGTGTTCGGGCTCGACCCGGACGGCCTCTCCGGCCGCTCCATTACCGACGTGTTCGAGGACCCGGCCGGGTTGGATCGAGACGAGTCCGCGTCGATACCGGCCCTCGAGACCGGCTCGGGCGACGACGCCCACGACTCCGAGATCGGCCGGGACGCGACGGGCGCCGAGGGGGCGGACGACGCCCACGACGTGGACGCGCTGATCGACACGGTGCGCGCCGGCGAGTCGCGGTCGCTCGCCGACGGCTTCGAGCTCGTCGTGCGGCGCGGCGACGGCGGCGCGGTTCCGGTCCGCGTCAGCGTCGGGGCCTTCGACCTCGACGGCGAGCCGTACGCGGTCGTCACCGCCATCGACGTCTCGAACGAGCGGACGCGACAGCTGACGCTCCGGCGCCGCACGGAGACGCTCGAATCGCTTCACGACGCGACCAGGGAGCTGCTGAAGACGACCGACAGGGAGGCGGCGGCCGAGGCGGCGGTGTCGTACGTCGACGACGTGCTCGGCCACCCCATCGCCGCGATCTGGCTGCACGACGAGCGACGGGACGTGCTCGAACCCATCGTCTGGACCGACACCGCCGAGGCGGTGGTCGGCGACCACCCGACGTTCGACGCCGACGGACGGAGCATCACTTGGGAGGCCTTCGAGAGCGGCGAGCCGACCTACGTGGCGGACGTGGACGACGAGCCCGAGCGCTACAGCGACGACGCGACGATCCGCAGCGAGCTCGTCGTCCCGCTCGGCCGGTACGGCGTGTTGAACATCGGCGCCACGACCGCGGACGCCTTCGACGACTCGGATCTTGCGGTGGCGCAGATCTGGGCGGCGACGGTGACGATGGTCCTCGTCCGCATCGAGCGGGAGCGACAGCTCCGCCGGCGCGAGGCCGAGGTCGCCCGCGAGCGCGACCGCTTGGAGGAGTTCGCGAGCCTCGTCTCGCACGACCTGCGGAGCCCGCTCAACGTCGCGGCCGGCAACCTCGAAATCGTCAGCGACCGCCTCGCGGACGAGTCGATAGACATCGGGGAGCTCGACGCGGTGGAGCGCTCGCTGGACCGGATGGACGCGCTCATCGAGGACATGCTCGCGCTGGCCCGACAGGGAACCGGCATCGACGAGACCGAACCCGTCCCCCTCGCCGACTTCGCCGCGGAGTGCTGGGAGACCGTCGACACCGAGTCGGCGACGCTGTCGGCCGAGACGAACGCCGTCGTCGCCGCAGACCGGAGCCGCCTGCGGCAGGCGCTCGAGAACCTCTTCGGCAACGCCGTCACCCACGCGGGCCCCGACGTCGCCGTCACGGTGGGCGCGCTCCCCGACGGCGACGGCTTCTACGTCGCGGACGACGGCCCCGGGATCGACCCCGCGGACCGCGAGGCGGTGTTCGAGGCGGGCGTGACGTCGGACCCGGACGGGACCGGCTTCGGGCTGAAGATCGTCGGCGAGGTCGCCGAGGCGCACGGGTGGACGGTCGAGCTCGCCGAGAGCGAGACGGGCGGCACCCGGTTCGAGTTCCGGGGCGTCGAGGTCGAGTCGAGCGAGGGAGGAGCGTAAGGCCCGCTCAGTCGTCGGCGGGCGCCGCGCTCGCCGGGTCGAGCCCGTCGCCGTGGTCGGGGACGGTGCCGTCGTCGTTCCAGCCGCGGAGCGCGTAGTACTCGGAGAGCGCCGCGTCGAACCCCTCGATGGCGTCGGCGTACGGGAGCGTGTCGTCGCTCCGGTCGAAGCCGCGGGCGTTGTTGAACGCGCGCTCCAGCTCGACGATCCGCGCGCCCAGCGTCTGGAGGCCGTCGTAGTCGGCGTCGAGCAGCGCCGCGAGCCGGTCGTCCGTGACGGTGCCCCGCGAGAACTTGCATATCACCGCGGAGTCGAGGACCGCGTTGCGGTTCTCCTTCGCGACGAGCTTCGGCGGCTTCCCCTCCAGCCCCTCGGGATCGAGGGCGTCGTCGGGGTCGACGAGGGGGTACTCGTAGGGGTAGAACTCCCCGTACATGTGGTCCGCGCCGCGGTTCGCGGTCGCGAACGCGAGCCCCTGGCCGTTGAGCGCGCGGCCGTCGTGGCCGGAGAACTCCATCCCCTTCACCGTCCAGTCCTCGGCGCCGAACTCCTCGCTGGCGCGGTGGACGCCCTCCGCGAGCTTGTCGCCGACGCCATCGCGGTAGGCGATCTGCTCGACGAGCGAGCGGACGAGCCCCGCGTTGCCGAACTCGTCCTCGCTCTGGAGGAACATCGAGACGACGTCGCCACAGGAGATGGTGTCCATCCCGAGCTCGTCGCACAGCTCGTTGGCGCGCATCACGTCGACCACGTCGTCGACGCCCGCGTTCGAGCCGAACGCCATCACCGTCTCGAACTCCGGGCCCTCCGTCTCGACGCCGGTCGCCTCGTCGCGGGTGGGGAGCTTACAGGCGAACGCGCACCCCGAGCAGGTCCCCTTCTTGTACTTCTTCTCCTCGACGCGGTCGCCGGAGATGCCCTCGACGCCCTCGAAGGAGGTCTCGGCGAAGTAGTACGACGGGAGCGCGTCCACCTCGTTGGCCAGCTCCGTCACGCTCGTCGTCCCCTGCCGTTTCATGATCGAGTCGGAGGTGGCCGCCTCGCGGTGGACCTCGCCCGCCTCGTCGGGCCAGTCGACCTCGATTTCGGCGTCCGCGTCTCCGTCGAAGGTGAGCGCCTTCACGCCCTTCGACCCGAGGACCGCCCCCAGCCCGCCGCGGCCGAACGCCCGCGTGTCCGAGGTCATGATCGAGGCGAACCGGACCGCGTTCTCGCCCGCGGGACCGACGCAGGCGACGTGTTCGGGCTCCAGGTCGCGCGTCTCGGCGAACCGGTCGGAGACGGCCGACACTTCGGCCTCCGCCAAGTCCGGAACCTCCTCGAAGGTCACGTTCGGCTCGCCGTCCGGCGCGATTTCGCGGACGTGGACCGCGAGGAGGTCGTCGCTCGCGCCGACGAGCTCGACGGCCGCGTACCCCGCGCCCGTGAAGTTCCGCGAGAGGAACCCGCCGGCGTTCGACGAGAGCAGGCCGTTCGTGAGCGGCGAGAGCCCCGTGGCGGCCATCCGGCCGGTGTAGGAGGTCGTCGAGTACTGCATCGGGCCGGTCGAAAAATACAGCCGGTTCTCCGGGCCGAGCGGGTCGGCGTCGAACGGGATCCGATCGTACGCGAGCGACGTGTTGAGCCCGCGGCCGCCGACGAACGACGCGAGCCGGTCGTCGATCGGTTCCGTCGACGCGGTCCGCTCGGTCAGGTCGATCGTGAGGAGCGGCCCCTGCGCGTGTCTCATGGACGTACGGAGCGAGCGAGCGGCGATAAAACTCGGGGTGGGGACGCGATTTAAATACCAGCTAGCGGCGGCGCGATTGTTTATAAACGAGGCGGAGGCGCGTGCCTGCGAGCGGCCGCCCCCGGCGGCCGCGA
>NZ_AOJF01000047.1:0-19062 GCF_000337395.1 Halorubrum distributum JCM 13561 | reverse complement strand
CCCGTAGGCGACGCAAGCACCGCAGGAACGAGCGAAGCGAGTGACGAGGAGCACAGCGGGCGTACGGTCGCCTCGCGGCTGGGGCTTTGGAGGTGTTCGCCGTCGATCTGCTAGCAGACGTTTATAATCGAGCGGCTGGGACTTTGCCGATCTCCACCGTAGCGATGGCAGTCATTTGCGTCTAGTAAAACATCCTCTTCAGATGTACTCTCCCGTGAGACGGCTGTTCACCGGGGAGCACAGCAGGTGTGGTGACCAGAGGTATCAGTCAGATCTATTTGAAGAAAATTCCAATTCGGACACTACACTCATAGCATTTGATAACTTTATCGCCGTGGTTGCTATTATTAGCACTTATAACTCTTTCAACCTGAGCATCTTCAGAAGGCAAGCCGAATTCGTTCAGTGTTCCACAGTTGGGGCATTGTTCAGCGCCAGTTTCTGGCATGCGACGAGATGACAATAGGATCTTATTAAATGTTACTCATATAGACACAATACGAGAGTTGTCAGCTACGTACTAATCAGCCGGTTTGAACGAACGCTGCTGAACAAGAGTCTCATCCCGTACCGAATCGGCCGTCTAAACGAATTTCTGGCGCGATATCGTAGGATAGTGATCTGTATCGATATGTGAGTTTCTCGGACAGATCTGGTCCGGCCAGAAGTTGACACAGAAATACTATTTGAACGGAGGCGATGTTTTATAAGCAACCGAACGACCGATCCGCACTCAGTCGTCGAGGACGTGGTGCGTCACCGCGTCCGCCCCGGACTCCGCGGTCTCCAGCGTCGCGACGCGGAACGCGTCGTCCGCACCCTCGACCGGAATCGGAAGCCCACCGGGGTTCACCCGCACGGTCCCGCCGCGTTCCTCGACGCCGTGCGCGTGGGTGTGCCCGTGGAACACGTAGTCGTAGTCGCCGCAGTCGACGAGCGCGTCGACGAGAATGTCGCTGGTGCCGTGAGTAACAGCGACCTCGACGCCGTCGAACGAGAGCGCGGCGGCCTCGCCGTGGTACTCGCCGAACGCCTCGACCGTCGACTCGACCGCCCACTCGCCGTCGTTGTTCCCGCGCACGGCGTGGAAGTCGAACTCCGCGTCGAACGGCGTCACGGAGAACGGTGCGACGAAGTCGCCGCAGTGGACGACCGCGTCGACCCCCTCGCGCTCGAACAGCGAGACGGCCGCCTCAACGGCGTCTAGGTCGTCGTGCGTGTCGGAGACGATGCCGATCAGCATGTGCGCGGAGAGGCGGGCGCGGCACTTGAATTCCGGTGGCCCCGGACGCGTGTCCGCCTACTCGCCGGTCAGCGCCTCGCTCGCGGGCGCGAAGTCGATCGTCTGCCCGCGTCCCTTCTCGCTCGCGCGCTCGTAGAGCATGTGCGCGGCCGCGACCGTCTCGACCCCGGTCCCGCCCGAGTCGAAGACGGTCACCTCGTCGTCGCTCGTCCGACCGGGGTGGTCGCCCGCGACGACCTCGCCGAGGTCGGCCGCGATGCCCTCGCCCTCCGGGATCAGTCCGGCCGCGACCGCGGCGAGGTACGACCCGGCGTCCTGCGTCGCGCGCGCTCGGAGGTCGGGGACGTACGTCGCCCGCGCGACGAGCTCCGGCGGGAGCTCGTTCTTCTCCGGGTGGTACTGCCCCATCGCCGTGACGTGCGTGCCCGGCTCTACGTCGGCGTCGTCGACGACGGGGTCGCTCGCGGTCGTCGCGGTGATGACCACGTCGGCGCCGGCCAGCGCGTCGCCCGCGTTCTCGACCGGCGACACGTCGGCGTCGAGGCGCTCGTCGAAGTCGGCGGCGAACGACTCTCGGCTCTCCGGAGTCGGCGAGAAGACGCGGACGGCCTCGAACTCGCGGACCGTCGCGGTCGTCGCGACCTGCCCGCGCGCCTGCGCGCCGCTGCCGATCACGGCGAGGTCGGTCGCGTCGTCGCGGGCGAGCGCGTCGACTGCGACCGCCCCGGCGGCACCCGTCTTAAAGGGGTTCATCGACGCGCCGTCGAGCAGCGCGAGCGGCGCGCCCGACTCGGCGTCGAACAGCGGCGTCATGAACCACGCGTCCCCCGCGCCGAAGCCGGCGGAGTAGGAGTAGCCGCCCATCGCGCCCGTCTCCGGGAGGACGGCGGCGTAGGTCGTGAACATCCCCGGCGGCTCGCGGTTGAACAGCTTCGTCCGCGGCTCGGCGGGCGCTCCCTCGCCGACCTGCCGGTAGGCGTCGCGCACGGCGGCGACGTAGTCGGCCGGCTCGGCGAGGTCGTCGACCTCGGAACTCGTCAGGAACAGGGCGTCCGTCATATCCGCCCACTCGGGGCGCGGGGACTAAACGGTACAGGACGCGGCGATCGGTCGCGGCCGGCGGCCCGGGGGCGCGACGAGCGGAACGCCCCGCCGCCGCTCAGTCGGCGGTGCCCGCGGAGGAACCGCCCGCCGCCGAGCCCCCGACCGCGGAGCGCTCGCCGGCGTCGCCGTCGAACGACCGCTCCGAGGGCGCGTCGCTGGCGACTGGATTTCGGACGAACATCGCGTGAGCCATTACCGTCCCCGCGGCGACGGCGCCGAACGGGAGCGCCGAGGTTACGGACAACCCGACCAGCGTGAGCGAGGCGGTCACACCGATCAGCGCTACCGGGATGAGCCCAAGGACGTAGTCGTAGTATCCAGTCATGCTTCCGTTGAATACTAACGTCGAAATCCATATTAAATTTTTTCCGCGGTTCGGAGGCGGTTCGTTCGTGAACACGCAGATGTAACCCATAACTTATGAGCCGGAAGGAGGTGTCGTCGACGTGGGCCGAGATCGCCAAAAGGTGGAAGAAACGGCTTTCGAGCCCAGAAATCGGCCGAGAACGCTACCGGAGCCGGAAGTAGAGCGCCCGCCAGCCGCCGAGCGCGAGCGATCCCGTCACGAGCATGACGGCCGCGAAGGTGAGTTCGGCGCCGCCGCGGAACACGAACGCGCGGAGGGCGAGCCCGAGGACCGCGGCGGGGATCCACGACCGGACGACGAGCGGCACCGACGACTTCGCCGTCTCGGCCGCGCCCGCGGAGTACGCGCCCACGAGCGGCGCGATCAGGGCCCACGCGATCAGGAAGGGCGCGTAAACGCCCGGCAGGTACAGCGGGTTCGCGGTCAGGAACTCGACGGTGGTGTGGTTGAGCGTCCCGACGGTCAACAGGAGGATCAACGCGATCACGTCCCCGACGGCGAGCGGCGCGGCGCCGCGGTCGAGGCGGGCGGCGAGAAACGACGGAGCGTCCATACCGACTCCTGTGAGCCGCCCCCACTTTTACGCACGGATTCTCGTCGACGCGGACCGCCGCCGACCGCGGGTCACTACTCGTACAGCGGGTGCGCCTCGCAGAGCTCGACGACGCGCTCGCCGACCTCGTAGATGACGTCCTCGCTGTCGACGTCGTCGACGACGCGGTAGATCAGGTCGCCGACCTCCTCGATCGCGTCGGCGTCGAAGCCGCGGGTGGTGAGCCCGGCGGTGCCCGCGCGGATCCCGGAGGGGTCGAACGGCGAGCGCGTCTCGCCGGGGACCGTGTTCCCGTTGAGGACGATGTTCGCGGCCGCGAGCGCGTCCTCCGCGTCGCCGCCGGAGAGGTCCGGGTGCGAGTCGCGCAGGTCGGCCAGCACCAGGTGGTTGTCGGTCCCGCCGGAGACCAGGGAGAGGCCGTGCTCCTGAAGCGTCTCGGCGAGCACCTCGGCGTTGTCGACCACGTTTTGGGCGTACTCCTCGAACTCGGGCTCGAGCGCCTCCTTGAAGCCGACCGCCTTGCCGGCGACGTTGTGCATCAGCGGGCCGCCCTGCCCGCCGGGGAAGACCGCCGAGTCGACGTCGTCCGCGAACTCCTCGTCGCACATCACGATCCCGCCGCGGCCGGCGCGGATCGTCTTGTGGGTCGAGCCCGTGACGAAGTCGGCGACGCCGACCGGCGACGGGTGGACGCCGGCGGCGACGAGCCCGGTGATGTGCGCGATGTCCGCGAGGTGGTAGGCGTCGACCGCGTCGGCCGCCGCCTGGATCCGCTCCCACTCGACGGCCCGCGGGTACGCGGAGTAGCCCGAGACGACGATGTCGGGGTCGAACTCCTCGGCGACCTCGCGGAGCCCCTCGTAGTCGATGTACCCCGTCTCGGGGTCGACCTCGTACTGCTCGACGTCGTACAGCTGCCCCGTGAAGTTCGCGGGGTGGCCGTGCGAGAGGTGGCCGCCGTCGTTGAGCTTCAGCGAGAGGATCTTGTCGCCCGGTTCGAGGACGGAGTAGTACACCGCCTGGTTCGCCTGCGTGCCGGAGTGGGGCTGGACGTTGACGTGGTCGGCGCCCCACAGCTCCTTCGCGCGCTCGATCGCCAGCTCCTCGACCTCGTCGGCGTACTCGCAGCCGGCGTAGTAGCGCGACCCGGGGTAGCCCTCGGCGTACTTGTTGGTGAGGACGCTCCCCTGCGCTTCCAGCACCGCCTCGCTCACGTGGTTCTCGCTCGCGATCATCGCGAGCGTCTGCTCCTGTCTGTCGCGCTCGCCCGCCAGCGCGTCGGCGACCGCCGGGTCGACCTCCCGGACGTGCTCGTGGTCCATGTGCGAACGCGGGCGCGACCGCGCATTAATCCTTCCGTCGGCGGCGAGAGCCGCTTCGGCCGAACCCCGAGGGTGCGGTTCCGCGCCCGCTTCCGCATCGGACTCGTCTGCGTCACCACCTCGGGATCGTCTGCGTCGTCACCTCGGGATCGTCTGCGTCGTCACCTCGGGATCGTCTGCGTCGCCACCTCGGGATCGCTCCCTTCGAGAGGCCTCCAATCGGCGAGGGCTCATCCCCCTTTTTCGGAGGTTTGAGCCCCTCTAACCGTGTTGTTCGATCCAATAACCCCGTTAATATTAAATACGCAACCGGCCTTGATACTGAGAGATAAATGGTGTCGAATTTACTGGCGGCCGACGTCGAGGCGGCGCTCGAAGCGGCGTTCGCCGGGGGCGACGACGAGCTGCTCGTCGTGGACCCCTCCGCGGAGACGATCGTATCGCTGGTCGAGACCGCGGTCGGGCGGGACGACCTCCCGGAGCTGTCGATGCTCGCCGACGAGCGCACGCTCAAGGACGTGATGGACGACTTCGTCGTCGCGTCCCGGGCGGCCGACCTCGTCGCCGACGGCTCCTTGGACCTCCGGGTGCTCGACGGGGAGGTCGACAACGCGCTGTTCGTCTCCCCGTCCCGGGTCGTCGCCCTGGTCACCGCGGGGGACGGCGTCGCCGCGCTCTCGACCGACGACGGCGAGTTCGTCGACGAGGTGTACGACTCCCACCGCGGCGCGTTCGACGACGCGGAGCCGTACACGCTCCGCACGCCGGCGATCAGCCGGGTCCGCGAGACGATGGAGGCGGAGATCGGCGAGGCGGCCCGCGCCGACTTCGACGCCGTCCTCGACGCGACCGAGCGCGACGGCGGCGCCGACCTCGACGAGGTGACCGTCTCGCTGCTCGTCGCGGCGAAGAACGACGTGCTCCTCTATGACATCTCGAAGTGGGGCGAGGACGTCGGCATCGCCTCGAAGGCGACCTTCTCCCGGACGAAGACGCGCCTCGAGGACCTCGGGGTCATTGACACCGAGAAGGTCCCGATCGACGTCGGCCGCCCCCGGCTCCGCCTGAAGCTCGGCGACGAGCGCCTCGAGGGCGTCGACGCCGCGGAGCTGGCCGCCGAGGCCGCCGAGATGATGGCCGCGACGCCCGCCTGAGCGCACTCGCGAACGCCCGCTCCGACCCTCGCCGCGGCACCGCTGAGCGAGCCGCCGCCCGCCGCGGACCCCGCGGCTTTTTTTCGCCGCCTCGCGTCGACCGGGTATGGATATCGGACTTGTCGGCGACGGGCCCGCGGCGGAGGCGACAGAGGCCGCGCTCGGCGACGTCGACGTGAACGCGATGCCCGTCGAGGCCGACCTGCTCGACGGGTTCGACCTGGCGGTCGTCGTCGACACCGCGGGGTCGGCGGCGTTCGCGACCGCGAACGAGCTGCTCGACCGCTGGATCGCCGTCGAGGTCGGCGGGCTCGGCGGCGTCCCCCTCGCCGACCTCGACGCCGCGGTGACGGCCTTCGACGACGCCTGCTACGACTGCCTGCGCGCCCGCGTCGAGAGCGGCGGAGCGGAGCCGGCCGACGCGCCGACCGGCCGCCGCTCCGCCGTGCGCTACGCCGGCGCGGTGGCCGGGCGACGGGCGATCCGACTGCTCGCCGGCGACCCGGTGGCGGACACCGTCGTCGAGGTCCCGGGCGGCGAGCGGACCCTGCTGCCCGCGCCCGGGTGCGGCTGCGGCGCCGACCCCGGCGACGCGCTCCCGCGCGAGCACGTCGAGCGGGACCTCGACGACGCGATCGGTCGCGCGGAGCGCGCCGTCGACCCCCGTCTCGGCGCGCTGAGCGAGGTCGGCGAACAGGAGTCGTTCCCGGTGCCGTACTACGTCGCCCGGATCGCGGACACGAGCCCGTTCTCCGACGCCGACGCGGCCGACTTCGGCGGCGGGGCGGCCGCCGGCTGGGACGCCGCGTTCATGAAGGCGCTCGGCGAGGGGTTAGAGCGGTACGCGGCCGGGGTCTACCGCGAGGCGGATTTCACGCGCGCGCCGGCCGCGAACGTCCCGAACCCGGTCACGCCGGACGCGTTCGTCCGGCCCGAGGGCGCCGAGGCGTACGACCGCGACGACCGGCTCCCGTGGGTCCGCAGCGAGCGGCTCGGGACCGGCGACCCCGCGAGCCTCCCCGCGGAGTTCGTTCACTTCCCGCCCCCGGAGAACCGGTATCGCCCGCCGATCACGACCGGGCTCGGGCTCGGAAGCTCCGGGCCGGACGCCGCGCTCTCCGGACTCTACGAGACGATCGAGCGCGACGCGACGATGACCAGCTGGTACTCCACGACGGAGCCGCTCGGACTCGACGTGGACGATCCCGGGTTCGCCGAGCTGGAGAAGCGGGCGCGCGCGGAGTCGCTGTCGGTGACCTCCCTGCTCGTCACGACCGACGTCGACGTGCCGGTCGTCGCGGTCGGCGTCGGCCGCGACGGCGACTGGCCGCGGTTCGCCGCCGGGTCGGGCGCCGACCTCGACCCGACAGCCGCGGCGCGGAGCGCGCTCGCCGAGGCGCTCCAGAACTGGACCGAACTCCGCTCGATGGGCCGTGAGACGGCCGACGAGCAGGGCGCGGCGATCGGTCACCACGCCGACCGCCCCGCGGAGACGGCCGCGTTCTTCGACCCGGACGCGACCGTCTCGGCCGAGGGGCTGGGGGAGCCGGCGCTGTCGGGAGCCGACGAGCTCGCCGCGGTCGTCGACCGCGTCGAGAGCGTCGGGCTCGACCCCTACGTCGCGCGGGTGACGACGCGGGACCTCGCGACGCTGGGCTTCGAGGCCGTCCGCGTGCTGGTGCCGGACGCCCAGCCGCTGTTCACCGGCGATCCGTTCTTCGGCGACCGCGCGAGCGAGGTGCCGCGCTCGATGGGGTTCGATCCCGCGCTCGACCGGCCGTACCACCCGTTCCCGTGACGGGGCGGCCCGGGCGGCGTCCCGCCGGTCGGGCTGCTCGCTCCGGCGTCGACTGCCAGTGCCCGCGGGTTTAGGTGCCTCCGGGTCGCGGGAGGTCGTATGGACGTCGTACCCGACGCGGACGTCGAAGCGGTCGAGGCGGTCGACGGCGTGTTCCTCACGCAGGGCGCCGTCGCCGAGGATACCAGCATCCAGCGGTTCGAGCTCGAACCGGGCGCGACGGTGCCCGAACACGAGCACCCGCACGAGCAGATCGGCGTGATCACGGCCGGGAGGCTGACGTTCGTCGCCGGCGGCGAGGAGCGCGTCGTCGGCCCCGACGACACCTACGCGATCCCCGGCGGCGAGCCGCACGCCGCCGAGAACCGCACCGACGAGCCGGTCGTCGGCTTCGACATCTTCTCGCCGCCGCGCGCGAACCCGGACTGGCAGGAGTAGGCGGGGAGCGGTCCGGGCCGGGTCGAGTGGGGGTCGAGCGCGGGTCGAGCGCGCCTCGAGCACGGGTCGATTTCGGGCGCGAACCGCCGCGAAGCGCGCGATCCCGCGCGTCAGCGATACGGGCAAGACGTACCGGACCGAAGGTGTGTTAGTGCTCGGGGCCCGATAACGGGTAATGGGAGTCCAAGAACAGTACCCGTTCGACGTGGAGGCGCTCCGCGCCGACTTCCCGATCCTCGATCGGAAGGTCGGCGGGGACCCGGAGACGGCCGGGGAGGGCGAGGGAGACGACACCCCCCTCGTCTACCTCGACAACGCGGCGACCTCGCACACGCCCGACCCGGTCGTCGACGCCATCTCGGACTACTACCGGAGCTACAACTCGAACGTCCACCGCGGGATCCACCAGCTGAGCCAGGAGGCGTCGGTCGCCTACGAGGAGGCCCACGACGCGGTCGCCGACTTCGTCGGCGCCGCGGGGCGCGAGGAGATCGTGTTCACGAAGAACACGACGGAGGCGATGAACCTCGTCGCGTACGCCTGGGGGCTCGAGGAGCTCGGTCCCGGCGACAACGTCGTCCTCTCCGAGATGGAGCACCACGCGTCGCTCGTCACCTGGCAGCAGATCGGCAAGCGGACGGGCGCCGACGTGCGCTTCATCGACGTCACCGACGAGGGGCGGCTCGACATGGACCACGCCGCCGAGCTGGTCGACGACGACACCGAGATGGTGTCGATCGTCCACGTGTCGAACACGCTCGGCACCGTGAACCCGATCCGCGAGCTGGCCGACATGGCGCACGATCACGACGCCTACATCTTCGCCGACGCCGCGCAGTCGGTGCCGACGCGCCCGGTCGACGTCGGGGAACTGGACGTCGACTTCCTCGCCTTCTCCGGCCACAAGATGTGCGGTCCGACCGGCATCGGCGCCCTCTACGCCCGCGAGGAGATCTTAGAGGGGATGCAACCGTACCTCTACGGCGGCGACATGATCCGTCGCGTCTCCTTCGAGGACTCCACCTGGGAGGACCTGCCGTGGAAGTTCGAGGCCGGGACGCCCTCCATCGCGCAGGGGATCGGCTTCGCGGCCGCGATCGAGTACCTCGAAGAGGTCGGGATGGATCGGATCGAGGCCCACGAGGATCTGTTGGCCGAGTACGCCTACGACGAACTGGAGGCGCTCGGCGGCGTCGAGATCTACGGCCCGCCCGGCGACGACCGCGGCGGCCTCGTCGCGTTCAACGTCGAGGGCGTCCACGCCCACGACCTCTCCAGCATCCTCAACGACTACGGCGTCGCGATCCGCGCCGGCGACCACTGCACACAACCCCTCCACGACGAGATGGGCGTCGCCGCCTCGGCGCGCGCCTCTTTCTACTTCTACAACACCGTCGAGGAGGTCGACGCCCTCGTCGACGCGGTCCGCGAGGCGCGCGACCTGTTCGCCTGAGCGGCTCCGTTTCGGGGACCTTCGCCGCGCTCGCGGAGCGTTCGCGCGACCGCCCGCCGGCCCCACTTTCGTCCGGTGGTTTCGCGGTAATACCACCGAATAATCGCGTCTGAGCGCCGTGACAACGGTGATCGCGGTATTATTATGTCGTCGGCGATGAAATTATTCTTCGAAGAAAGTTACCACCGTTGTAGTAAGTCGCTCCTCGCCGAGTCGTCGCTCGCCGCCACAACGCATGACCGAACACACATCCCCGCCGTCAGACGCACGCGCGGACACGAACGCAGCCGCCGATCGATCAGAACCGACCACAGCCGGAGCCGCGGAGGCGCGCCACGCGCCGATAACCGTTCTCCAAGTCGAGCCCGACGGGCGCTCCGCGGAGCTTTTGGAGGCGTTCGCGGCGCGGCTCACCGACCGATTCCAGGTCCGCTCCGTGGGCCGCTTCGCGGACGCGCTCGACGCGGTCGAGACGGGCGTCGGGGTCGGCGGGGAGCGCGTCCCGGTCGACTGCGTCGTGACCGAACAGCGGCTCCCCGACGGCGACGGCGTCGCCCTCACCGAACGGCTGCGCGAGGCGGGCCGGGGACTTCCCATCGTCTTCCACACCACGTGTCCGAGCGAGGAGCGCGAGGCGGCGGCGTTCGGCGCCGGCGCGGACGCCTACTTCGAGAAGGGGGCCGACCGCGGTCGGTTCGACGCGATCGTAGACCGGATCCGCGCGCTCGTCGACGAGCGGCGAGAGCGCGGGGCGGAGACGAACGCGGGATCCGCGTCGTCGCCGCGCGCATCCGGGACGCCGGGAGAGACGCTGCGCTCCGAGGAGTGAAGCGCCGCTGAACGGCGAACGCGGAGAGGTGGAGGGGGCGGCGTCAGCGGGGTCTGAGGATTTTCGCGTTATCGTTCGAGATCGAGATCGACCGTGAGGTCGGTCGCGATCCACGCGTCGGTGTTGCCCTGTTCGGCGAAGACGGTCCGGTCCTGCGAACAGCGGGTCGCGGCGACGGTCGGCCGCTCGTCGGCCGCCGGTTCGGCGTCCCGCTCGATCCGGTCTCCCGTTGTCATTACGACTCCCTCGGAGTCCGTCGGTGTTATAGATTTCGGTCGGCCTAAACCACAGGCGGCGATCCGCGCGGGGGATCGGTGGGACTTACGTCGCGGCGGCCGTTCGGCGATCCGTGACCGACACGCTGTTCACGCCGCTCACGCTTCGCGACACCGAGGTCCGAAACCGCGTGATGCTCTCGCCGATGTGCCAGTACTCCGCCGAGGACGGGCTGGCGAACGACTGGCACCGCGTCCACCTCGGCGCCCGCGCCGCCGGCGGCGCGGGGGTCGTGATGACGGAGGCGACCGCCGTCGAGGACCGCGGCCGCATCACGCCGAACTGCCTCGGGATCTGGTCGGACGACCACGCCGAGGCGATCGAACCGATCGTCGATTTCGTCCGCTCACAGGGCGCGAAGCCCGGGATCCAGCTGGCTCACGCCGGCCGGAAGGCCTCCCACCGGCCGCCGGCGGAGGGGAGCGGTCCGATCCCCGCCGACGAGCCGGCGGGCTGGGAGGCCGTCTCCGCGACCGACGAGCCGTACCCCCACCCGAACGTCGACCAGAGCGAGCTGGCCGACACCCGCCGGCTCGACGGCGACGGGATCGACGAGGTGATCGACGCGTTCGCGGCCGCGGCGGAGCGCGCGCACGACGTCGGCTTCGAGGTCGCCGAGGTCCACGCGGCCCACGGCTACCTGCTCCACCAGTTCCTCTCGCCGGTCACCAACGACCGCGACGACGAGTACGGCGGGAGCTTCGAGGACCGCACCCGGCTCCTGCGCGAGGTCGTCGAGGCCGTCCGCGAGGTCTGGCCCGACGGGAAGCCCGTCTTCGTCCGCATCTCCGCGACGGACTGGCTCCCCGACCGCGACTCGTGGGACGTGGACGACTCGGTGCGGCTGGCGCCCCTCCTCGCCGAGGCCGGCGCCGACCTGATCGACGTCTCGGGGGGCGGGATCCACCCGGACCAGGAGATCCCGAGCGCGGGCCCGGGGTACCAAGTGCCCTACGCCGAGGCGATCCGCGAGGGGGCCGACGTGCCCGTCGCCGCGGTCGGCGGGATCACGGAACCGACCCACGCCGACGCGCTGGTCCGAAACGAGCGGGCGGACCTCGTCGCGCTCGGCCGCGAGATGCTCCGACACCCCTACTGGCCGCTGGAGGCCGCCCACGAGCTCGGCGAAGAGGCCGAGTGGCCGGTCCAGTACCGCCGCGGGCGCTACGACTGAGACGGGTCGCCCGGCCGACCGCCGGCGCCGCGAGGTTGAGAACCACACGCAGGCGCCGGGAAGGTTTATCGGGCTCGCGGGCGCCGTCGGCGTATGGGCGACCTCG
Organism: Halorubrum distributum JCM 13561; assembly: GCF_000337395.1. Classification (NCBI taxonomy): domain Archaea; kingdom Methanobacteriati; phylum Methanobacteriota; class Halobacteria; order Halobacteriales; family Haloferacaceae; genus Halorubrum; species Halorubrum distributum. The sequence continues at coordinate 7,245 of NZ_AOJF01000047.1, read as the reverse complement.
ACTACCGGCCCTTCCCCGAGGAGCGCGACGACGAGTTCAGCGCGTTCATGCGCTACGCCTTCTCGCCGGAGGACGGGCCGTACGACCCCGAGGAAGACGACGACGACCGCGAGCACCTCGCGGACTACCGGGGCCTGTTCGACGGCGACGAGCCGGTGGCGGTGTGCGGCCACCACGACTTCACGCTCCGGATCCGCGGGCGCGACCGGGACGCCGCCGGCCTCTCCGCGGTCGCTTCGCCGCCCGAACACCGGCGGGAGGGCCACATCGAGCGGCTCCTCCGCGAGTCGGTAACGGAGTACCGCGGCGACGGCGTGCGCTTCTCCGTGTTGTGGCCCTTCGAGCACCCGTTCTACCGGCGCTACGGCTGGGCGACCGTGAACCGGTACCGCTGGGTGAAGACGCCCCCCGAGCAGCTGGCGTTCGCGGCCGAAGCGAGCGACAGGGGCGACGAGGCGGGCGAGTTCCGCCGACTCGACGAGGACGACTACGACGCGGCCGCCGACCTGCTGGCCGCGACCGCGGAGCGCTACGACTTCACGCTGGCCCGCACGGAGCCGTGGTGGCGGGAGCGCACCCTCCGCGGGTGGAAGACGGACCCGTACGTCTACGGCTTCGAGCGCGACGGCGACCTCCAGGCGCTCCTGTCGTACACGTTCGAGGAGCGTGACGACGGCGACGGGCGGGCAATGGTCGTCTCCGACGCCGCCGTCGCCGACCCCGCCGACTGGGACCTGGTGTTTCGGTTCTGCCGAGACCACGACTCGCAGGCCGAGCGCGTCCGGCTCCGGCTCCCCGCGGACGTGAGCCTCCTCGACCGCGTGGACGACCCGCGCGAGGTGACGGAGGAGGTCCGCGCCGGCCCGATGTTCCGACTGGTCGACGTGCCCGCCGCGCTGGCCGCGCTCGATCCGGACCCCGACCTCGAGACGGCGTTCGCGCTCGCGGTCGACGACTCCCTCGTCGACTGGCACGAGCGACCGGTCCGGGTGGCCGTCGCGGACGGCGAAGTCGACGCCGAACGGGTCGACCCCGACGTCTCCGGCTCGGTCGATGCCGACGTGAGCGCCGGTATCGGCGCGCTCTCGCAGCTGTACGCCGGCTACCGCGACGTCGACGACCTCCGGGCGCACGCCGCGCTCGACCTCGCCGACGGCGCGCCCGACGGGCTCGCGGCCGACCTCGCCGCCCTGTTCCCGCCGCGGCGGACCTTTCTGCGCGAAGGGTTCTGAGTCAGCTGCGCTGCCGGGCTTTTTATCCGCGGACCGCCTACGACGCGGCATGAGTTCCCGCGACCCACGCGACGACGACCTCGAGGAGCGGCTCGACGAGCTCGAAGACGTGCTGGGCGAGCTCCGCGCCGACCTCCGGGAGACCGAGCGCGACCGCCGCGGGCCCCCGCGGCCGCCCCGGCTCTCGGAGCTCGTGCGGTTCACCGAGCAGTACACCATCCCGACGATAATCGCCCTCCTGGAGACGACGATCAAGTCGCTCGAACTGCTTCAGGGCACCCTCCGGCTCGCGGACCCCGGCCGGAGCGTCGCCGAGGGCGCGGAGGGCGCCGGCGACCGCCTCGCGGACGTCCGCGACGGCGCGACCGCCGGGCTCTCGCGGTCGCTCTCGGAGCTCCGGACCGCGCTCTCGGAGGCCGACCTCCCCGAAGAGGCCGCCTCGCGCTCGATCATCGCCGACGCGCGCGACCTCACCGCGGAGATCGAGTCCCGGATCGACGAGGGGCGACGGGAGGCGGACGCGGCGCGAGACCGGCGGCTCGGGCGGGACCGCGACGAGAGCCGGAGTGACGAGAACCCACCGCGGAACGAGGGAGGCGCCGACCGAGACGACGACACCGACCCGGTTCAGATTCACGTGACCGATCCCGACGAGGACGCCGAGGACGCCGCGTCCGAGGGCGAGGCGGCCGAGGACGCCGACGACCCGCCGGAGGTCGACGTCGAGTCCGAGCTGGAGTCGATAAAGCGCCAGATCGACGGCGACGAGGTCGAACCGGACGCTGGCGAGAACGCTCCCGTCGAGGACGACGACGCGGAAGGCGCCGTGGACGAGGAGAGGAACCCGGACGGCGCGGACGGCGCGGACGGCGACGACTCTGACGACCGGCCGAACTGAGTCACACTTTTAAAACGATGCCCCGAGCCGGTCGGCGACGCGCTCGGCCGAATCGAGGAGGAGCGTCTCGTCGTCGGTGAACACCTCCAGCGCGACCGTTCCGTCGAAGTCGGCGAGCTCGGACTCGACGAGGTCGTAGTCGACCTCGCCGGCGCCCACCGGGAGGTGCGTGTCGCCGCGGCGGCGGACGTCGTGACAGTGGAGGTGTGAGACCCGGTCCCCGTGGCTCCGGAGGAACCGCTTGATCGCCTTGTTTCCGCCTTCCATGTACGCGTGCCCGACGTCGAAGCAGACCGGCGTGTCCGTCTCGCGAGCGAGGTCGCCGAGGACGGAGAGCTGGAGCCCCGCGTGCTGGTGGCCGACGTTCTCCACGACGACCTCGACGCCCGCCTCGCGGCCGGCGTCCGCGACCCGGCGGAGCTGCTCGCCGGCGGTCTCCCGGAAGTTCACGTCGTCGCGGTCGGCGGAGGTGGCGTGGAGGACCGCCTTCTCCGCGCCGAGGTCGCCGGCCGCATTTAAAAGTTGTCGCTGGTAGTCGACGATGGCGTCGTTCACCTCCGGGACGTACGTCGCCAGCCGCTGGCTGTACGGGAGGTGGACGAGCAGGTCGCGGCCGGCGAGCGCGTCCGTCAGGCGGTCGGGGTCGATCTCGCCCGGGACGAGCGTCGGCTCGCCGACGCCGAGTTCGCAGAAGTCGAACCGCGCCGGCGACGCCGCGAGGCGGTCGAGGTCGTCGCCGACGGTCACGCCGATGTCCATGTCGGCGGTGGGTGCGGCGATCGCATAAATGGTGTCGCCGGCTCGGCGGTGCCGCGTCGGGATTCCCCGTTGGTCCCGGGCTCAGAACGGGTTCGTCGGGGCGCGCGCAGCGCAGCGACACCGTCTCGGGTCCGTCAGTGCTCTTCCGGCGCCGAATTCACGTACCCATTCAGCGCTATCGGGACCACCAAGAACCCGATCACACAGGTGATCGTCACCGCGATCTGATCCGGCTTCGGCAGGTCACCGACCACGATCAGTAAGAACAGCGACGTCCCGAGATAGAGAGCGGCGATCGCCCATCGAACGAGGGGGCTCTCTAGCAACCGAACGCGACTCACGATGGACATCGAGTGTGCCCGCCGTAGTAAACGTTCGGACGCAATCCGGATGTTCCGCTGGACTGAGAGCGGCGAGCTCACGAAGAGTGGTTCGACGGCGCCGTGTCAGTCGTCAGCGAGTGGGTTATCGAGGTCGATCTCGCCGGAATCGATCTCGGCCTCGACCTCGCGGACCGCGGTCACCATGTTCTCGGTCTTGCCGTACGCGACGTCGCGGGGGAGGAGCTTCAGCCCGCAGTCGGGGGAGATCGTGAGCTTCTCCGGCGGGACGACGCGGAGGCCTTGGCGGATGTTCTCCTTGATCTCTTCGACCGACTCGACCTCGGCGGTGTGCGCGTCGACGACGCCGAGCGCGAGGTCGGGCTCGAACTCGGGGTCGGTGAACGTCGGGATCTGCTCGAAGTCGCCGTTGCACAGTTCCACGTCGAACTCGTCGATCGGGTAGTCGTTGATCTCGGGGTAGATCCGCGAGTAGTCGCCGTAACAGACGTGGAGGCCGATGCGGACCTCCTCGGGGATACCCGCGGCGATGCGTTCGAGCGCCTCGCCGACGATGGCGTGGTCCTCCGGGGTCGTCGCGAGCGCGGGCTCGTCGATCTGGATGTAGCGCGCGCCCGCCTCGACGAGCTTCTCGACCTCCTCGTTGACGAGGTCCGCGAGGTCGTAGACGAGCTCCTCGGTGGAGGGGTACGCCTCGTTGAACGCCCAGAAGCCGAGCGTGTACGGCCCCGTGATCGGCACCTTGACGGGGCGCTCGGCGACGTTCGAGGTGAACTCGAACTCGTCGACGAGCCACGGCTCGTCGTACGCGACCTCCTCGACCACGCTGGGCTTGTCGAAGTAGTTGTGGCCCCACACCTTCACGGGGCCGTTGAACTCGTAGCCGTCGATGCGGTCGGCGAAGAACTCCACCATCTCGTTGCGGCGCATCTCGCCGTCGACGACGGTGTCGAGGCCGGCACGCTCGTGCTCGTGCGTGATGAGCCGGCAGGCGTCGTCGTGGGCCTCCTCGAGGTCGGACGCGTCGAACTTCGAGTCGGGGTCGTCGACCAGCTCGTCGGCCCGGTTGAGCCACTTCGGCTTCGGGTAGGAGCCGACGACGGTCGTCAGCAGGAACGCGTCGTTCGGGTGGTCGTGCGGGCGGAACTGGTCGCGGTTGGCTTCGGGGTTTCTGACCATCAGTCGAGCACCTCCGCGGCGGCGGCGAGCGCGTTCAGCTTCTCGCGGTACTTGTTCGTCGGCAGGTAGAACAGCTCGGTGTTCGGCGTGAGGTAGGTCCGGTCGAACCCCTCGAGCGGGATCTGCTCCTCGAACCACTCGACGCGCTCCGCGACCGTCTCCGCGTCCTCGACGAGCGTGTTCTGCCCGTCGACGAGCCCGAGCGACAGCGAGTCGGTCGAGCCGAACTCCTGAACGTTGTAGACGGTGTCGTCGCGATCGCCGGCGACGAGGTCAAGCCCGAGCGCGTCCGCGCCCGCCTCGTCGACGAGGTGCGCGTACAGCTTCTCGCCGAGCGCGCCGTAGAACGTCTGGACGACCACGTCGGCGTCGGTCGCGTCGGCGACCGTCGCGATCGCGTCCGTCGCGCTCGACTCGTCGCCCTCGGCGGGCGGGTTCGTGACGAGCGACGGCTCGAGGAGGAACAGCGTCTCGTGGGCCGGGAACGCTTCGACCTCGCCGGCGAGGAACTCGGCGATCGCCGCCTGAAACTCGGCCTCGTCGCCGTAGTGCTCGTCGGTCGCGAGGTCCGCGAGCGAGTACGGCCCGGGGAGCGTCGCCGCGAGCGACGCGTCGGCGGCGCCGTCGGCGTCCGCGAGCAGGTCGGCCGCGTCGGACAGCTCGCCGGCCACGTCGCCGGAGGAGCCGAGGTCGTCGACGACGCGCGGGTCGCGGTAGAAGTTGTTGTTGTCGTAGTACCGCACGATCCCGCCTGTCTCGACGGCGTCGTGGACCGTGAGCGGGTGCGCGATCATGTCGTCCCAGCGGCCCTGTCCCTCGGAGATCAGATCGAGGCCGGCGTCGAGCTGGTGGCCGACGTACTCGGCGCGCACCTCGTCGTACTCCGCCGCGATCGCCTCGCTCTCGTCGCCGCTCAGGAGGTCACCCTTCTGGTGGCCCTTCAGGTCGGAGAGCGTCTCTTTCGCCCGGTCCGGGAGCGGATACAGCCCCGGCGTCGCCGCGACACGTTCGGTCATCACCGTCCGTTAGATATACCGTCGTATAATATTTGCTAATGTGTAATATGCTTTTGAGTTATTTTAAGCGGTCGAGCGCGACGCTCGCCGCAGCGCCAGCACCGTGAGCGTCTCGAACGGGAACGACTCCTCGACGACCGGCTCGTGGTCGAACCCCGCGTCCTCGACCAGCTCGAGCACCTCGTCGTACCCGGTGAGCGAGGAGACCAAGAGGAGAACGACCCCGTCCGGCGCGAGCACGCGCCCCACGTCCGCGAGGAACGGCTCGATGAGCTCGCGGCCCGACTCGCCGCCCGAGAGCGCGTGTTCCATCCAGTCGTCCCACTCGTTGTCGGGGTCGGTCGGCAGGTACGGCGGGTTGAAACACACCGCGTCGAACGCGTCCGCGCGGAACGGATCGAGCAGGTCGGCGACGGCGGCCTCAACGCCGCGCGCCCGTGCCTGCCGCGCCGCGTGCGGGTTGCGGTCGCTGCCGACCACGTCGAGGCCGCGCTCGTCGGCGATCCGCTCGGCGACCCACCCGGATCCCGTGCCGACCTCCAGCACGCGCCCGTGCGCCTCTTCGATCGCCGCCTCCGCGAGCAGCCCGGAGTCCTCGGCGGGCTGGTAGACCGTGGCGTCGTCGGCGCCGCGAAGCGCGGCGAGGTCGCCGCCGCGGTCGCTCGCGGCGTCGCGCTCGCCCCCGCCGCCGGTCATCGGCCGTCGCCCTCCGAGCCCCCGTCGCTCGGACTCACAGAGCCTCCGTCGTCCGCGTCTTCCGAGCCGCCGTCGCCCGCGGACGCGGACCCGTCTCGCGTCGCCGCGCGCCCCTCGACCGAAGCGTCCAGCTGCGGCCCGGAAGCGCCCTCTGCGCGGGCGGAGAGCGTCTGCTGCGGGAACGGGATGACGATCCCCTCGTCTTCGAGCGCGTCCTTCATCGCGTTCATCGCGGCGGTCTGGGTCCGCCAGCGCTTCCGCATGCTCGGGTTCCGGATCCAGTAGCGGAGCCCCAACACGACCGCCGAGTCGTCGAAGCGCTTCGTCACGGCGTTCGGCTCGGGCATCTCGGCGACGTCCTCGACGTCGGCGGCCGCCGCCTCGACGACCGCGGCCGCGCGTTCGACGTCGGTGTCGTAGTCGACGCCGACCTCGACTTCGATCCGCAGCCGGTTCCGCCGCGAGCGGTCGACGATCGACCCCGAGCGGACGTCGTCGTTCGGCATCGTGATCACCTCGCCGTCGAACGACCGGATCCGGGTGCTCATGATCGAGATCTCCGTCACCGTTCCCTCGTGGTCGCCGATCTCCACCCAGTCGCCGACCTCGAACGGTCGCGAGAACATCAGCACGAACCCCGCGAGGATCGCGCCGAGCGTCTGCCGGGCCGCCATCCCGACCACGATCCCGAGGAACCCCGCGCCGACGAGGAGGCTGCCGACGTTCTCGGTGAACAGCCCGACGACCGCGAGTATCGCCGACGTGTAGACGGTCAGCTGCGTGATCCGCAGGATCACCTCCTGTTGGTGTTGGGAGATCGACGCGCTCTCGGCGCCGATCTCGCGGATGACGCCCCCGAGGAAGTCCGTGAGCGCGTACGCGATCGCGAGGAGGATCACGGCGAGGACGACGTTCGACACCTGGTTGGCGGTCAGCGCCGACTGCGCGGCCTTGAACAGGGCGCCGCTCCGGTCCCACACCGCGATCAGCGTGAGGGCGCCGACCGCGGTCGCGACGCCGACCGTCGCCGACAACAGGAGTCGCTGCGTGGAGGTGAGGTCCCTGTCACCGTGCTTCAGCCGCCCCGTCAGGAACCGGACCGTCACCACGGCGGCGACGATCCC
>NZ_AOJF01000046.1:0-12891 GCF_000337395.1 Halorubrum distributum JCM 13561 | reverse complement strand
CGCCTCCGTCGGGGAGCCGCGCTCGCGGGCCAGCTCCGCCAGCGCGGCGAACGCGGCCGGCTCCAGCGTGCCGGGGCGGCTGCTCATGAGTTCCTCGTCCGCGGCGTCGACGACCGCGTCCGGGTCACCGAGCCCCGAGATGTGCGCCGTGTTCCGCACGGCGTTCCGCACCGTCTTGCGCCGCTGCGTGAACAGCGCCTTCACGAACCGGAGGAAGAACGCCTCGTCGCCGACGGCGTAGTCGGGGTCGCGGGGGGTACAGCGCACGACCGCGCTCTCGACGGCCGGCTGGGGGTCGAACGCCTCCTTCGGCACGCGCTCGACGATCTCCACGTCGGCGTAGTGCTGCGCCGACACCGAGAGACGCCCGTACTCGGACTCGCCGGCCGAGGCGACCATCCGGTCGGCGAACTCCGCCTGGAACATCAACACGAGCGGCTTCTTCTCCGGGAGCAGCCGGAAGGCGATCTCCGAGGAGACCCCGTACGGGAGGTTGGCGACGCAGGCGGTAAAGGGCGGGAGATCGACGTCGAGCGCGTCGCCCTCGACCACGTCGAGGCGCCCGTCGGCGACCGCGGCCGCGAACTCCTCGCGGAGGAACTCGGCGAAGGCGCCGTCGCGCTCGATCACCGTCAGGCGGCCGGGGTCGGGGTCGGCGGCGCCCCGGTCGGCGGTCGCGTCCGCGGTCGCCGTCGCCAGCAGGCGGTCGGTGAGCGCGCCCGCGCCGCCGCCGATCTCGAGGAGGTGACTGGCGTCGGCGTCCTCGGGGAGGTAGCCGGGGATCCGGTCGAGGACCCGGTCGTCGACGAGGAAGTGCTGGTCGCGGTCGGGGTCGGCGCGCGCGCCGGCCCGCCTCGCGAGCGCGTCGGGGTCGCGGCTCCCGTACGCGGCGCCCTCACCCGTCGATGAGTCGGTCATAGCCGGGGTACACGCGGTGTTCGGGTAAAAGCCTCGTTTCGGGGTCACCGGAGCGGCCTCCGAGGGAGGGCGCCGCCTCACTCCTCGCGGCCGACGAACGTCCGGTACTTCAGGTCGTCCTCGCGGATCTCCTCGACGATCCGTTCGAGGATCACCTCTCGCGGGCGGTGGAGCCCGGAGATGCGCTCCTCGACGTCGTCGAAGCTCTCGAACGGCCCTCGCTTCCGCTCGTCGAGCAGGTCGTTCCGCAGCTTCTTGCCGATCCCGGGCAGCAGGTTCAGCTGGTGGAGCCGGAGGGTGATCGGCCCCGCCTCGTTGTAGAAGTCGACGAACCGCTTCTCGTCGGCCTCGACGATCGCCTCCGCGGCGTACTCGATCTCCGCGGCCGCGTTCCGGGTGAGATCGTCGAACGACACCTCGCGGTAGCGGCCGACGGCCGACCCGTCCAGCGCGATCCGGTCGCCCACCGAGACGTCCGCGTCGCCCGCGAGCGACAGTTCGTACAGCGCGAACGAGTCGGCCCCCAGCCCGTACGCCACCGGCGACTTGCTGGACTGCGGGCGGTCGTCGTCGGGACGCCCGTTCGGCAGCACGTCGAGCAGGACGGCGGTCGGGCCGTCGTCCGCGGCGGCGTCGTCCGCGGCGGCGTCGCCCCCGCTCCGATCGTCGGCCGGCGTCCCGTCGCCGTCGGCGTTGTTCATGTATCGTTTATCGCTCCGAGCGGTGAAAAAACCGCTGGCGAGGCGGAGGCGTCCGCGTCAGCCGACGGTCGGATTCAATAGCGTCGGATGCGACGTGCTACCATGGCAAAACCGGACCCCGAAGAGGTGGTTCGACTCGTCGAGGCGTTCCCGGGAGCGTCCGCCGACGCGGGCGACTCGGACGGCGGCGAGGCGACGGCGGCGACGGAGATCGGTCGGGCCGACGAGCTTCTCGACGGCGCGTACGGCGCTCTGACGCGGAACTGGTATCCCGAGCTCCGCCGCCGCGCCGCGGCGCACGCCGACGGCGACTGCCTCCGCGAACGGGTGCTCGAACACGTCGAGGCGGTGCCCTCGTTCCGCCTCTCCGACGGACCGACGACGCTGGAGGGGCGTCGCGAGGCGCTCGCGCGGGCGGCGGCGCTGACCGACGAGGTCCGCGAGATAGCGGAGTGGTACGGCACCCTCAGGTCGCGGCTGGAAGGCGATCGGGCGTCGCTGACGCGGGGGGAGCGGCTGCTCCACGACTTCGGGTACGCGCTCGCGCACCTCCTGTTCCTCGGCGCGTCGTCGCCGCCCGCGGTCGTCCGCCGGCTCCGACTGGCGTACCGGTCCGTCGGCGTGCGGATCGACGAGACCGCGTCGGCGGGCGGGATCGAGGAGACGCGGTTCACCTGTCCGTACCGGAACGTCGCGGCCGGGACCTGCGGGAAGCGGTGGGTGTGCCACGAGAAGTTGGACCGCGTCGACGACGGGTACGTGACCTACCTCGCGGAGCGCGGGATAGCCTACCAGCGGCCGCGGGGCTGTGCGGGCTCGGAGCAGTGCCAGTCGACGGTCGCCCGGGACGGCCCGGAGCAGTGGTGGCCGAAGACGCCGCCGGCCGCGGTCGGCGCCGACCCGTGACCCGCGACGGCGTCGAGAGCGGGTCCGCGGGCGACGGGTCCGCGGCAGGCGGCGACCCCGCAGCTTCGGACCCGGGACGCCTCCGCCGGATCCGGCGTAGCTACGACGCCTGGGCCCGCGCCTACGACTGGTTCGCGCGGGCCACGGCGTCAGTCGGCGGCGTCCGCGCGGCCTGCGTTGACGCGTTGGACCTCTCGCCGGGCGACACCGTCGTCGAGTTCGGCTGCGGCCCCGGCGTGAACCTCCCCGCGCTCCGCGACGCCGTCGGGCCGAGCGGCCGCGTCGTCGGCGTCGACGTCTCGGCCCGGATGCTCGACCGGGCGGCGGGGCTGGTCGAGCGGCGCGGCTGGGGGAACGTCTCGCTCGTCGAGGCCGACGCCGAGCGCCCGCCGGTCGCGGCCGCGGACGGCGTCCTCGCGACGTTCGTCACGTCGCTGTTCGCCGACCCGTACGCCGTCGTGCGCCGCTGGTGCGACCTGGCGGACGCGGTCGTCGTCGCGGCGTTCGTCCCCGAGGGGAACCGCGCGGCGAACGCCGCGCTCCGGGCGTTCGTGGCGCTGAACGGTCGGCTCTTCGACGCCCGGACCGACGATCCGCTCGGCCGGCTCGCGGAGCGGACCGCGGCGGCGCGGCGCGCGCTCGACGACGGCGCTCCCGTCCGCGAGCGCGACCGACGCGTCTTCGGAACGATCGTCGTCGAGGCCGGTCGCGACGGCTGACGCGCGGGAGCGGGCGGTCGTCCGGGGTCACCCGGAAACGGGGACGGAGACGACCGTCGCGTCGGCGCTCCGGATGACCCGCTCGGTCGTGCTGCCGAGCAGGTCGTCGGCCGCGGCGTCGAGGCCGCGCTTGCCCATCACGACCGCGTCGGCGTCGACGGCGTCCGCGTACGCGGCGATTTCGTGGGCCGGGACCCCGGACTCAACTGCGGTCTCGCTGTCGATGCCCGCGTCCGCGACGGCCGTCGCGACCCGGTCGACCGCCGCCGCCAGCCGCTCGCGGCGCTCCGGGTCGTCCTCGTCGAACTTCTCCGGCTTGCCGGAGCGGTCGTACATCGGTATCTCCTCGACGACGCCGAGGACGTGTACCGTCCCGTCCGCCGCCGTGATCTCGATCGCGTCGTCGACCGCGTCGAGGGCGGCGTCGCCCTCGCCGGTCGGCACGAGGGTGGTCTGGTACATGCGGGGCTACCTACGGGCGGAAATCTGAAAAAACGTGTCGGCGACCCGTCCCGCCGGGCCGGGTGGGATGCGCGGTCAGGCGTACTTCGCGACGACGTCGAGGATCTCGTCGAGCTCCTCGCCGTCGAGCGAGTAGCGCTCTTGGGCGAACACCGAACGGAGCTCGGTGCGGTCCTCGGGGAGCAGGTCGGTGATCTTCACCGCGGTGGGCACGTCGATCTGGTCGAGCTCGGCCAGCTCCTCGACGAGCTCGCGGGACTCGTCGGCGTCGAGCTTCGCGAACCGATTGACGTGCTCGATCGCGCGAGCCAGCTCGTAGCGGAGGTCGCGGTCCTCGTCTTCCGCGCGCTCGTCTTCGATCTCCACGAGGATCTCCTTCGCCTCGGAGGTGGTGACGTACTCCTCGTCGAGCTTCTCTTTGAAGATGGTCATCTCAGTTCTGCTGCGCGCTCATGTGGGCGGCGGTGACGATGAGCGTCTTCGTCTTGCCGCCGTCCGGGATCTCGACTTTGAACGCGGAGCCCTGCTTGCCGACGACGGTCCCGGTACGGCCGTCGAACCGCGGGTGGAAGCGCCCCTTGGGGACGCTCGGGTCGATCTTGAGGTGGACCTGCGACCCCTCTTCGAACTCCTGGATCGCTCGCTGCGGCGGGGAGGTGCCGCGGTTGCGGGGTTTGTTCGAGAGCTTGTCGCGAGTCGCCTTCTGCGGCCCATTGGAACTCGGCATGGTCTTGGGACACCTTCCGCTGCCGCCGTTATAAATCGTGCGTTACGGCCCGCGGGGCGTGGAGCCCTCACACACGCGGCGATCGGCGCGCGCCGCGGCTCCGGCGGCCCGCGATCGACGGGCCCTCGCCGCGGCCGTCGGGTGTCCCCGTTCTCACGCGCGACCGGGTCGCACGCGCGCGACAATCGGACGCACCTCCCCCTTCCGAAAGGGCTAATCCCGGCAGTCCCTATCATGTTCGTAATGAGTCATCAGTTGCCGGACGTACAGGCCTCGGCCCCCGACGTCACCGTCGGGCTCTCACAGGTCGGCGTCACCGGCGTAGAGAAGCTCGTCAAGCTGGCGCGCGGCGACAAGCGACCCATCGTCCTCATGGCCGAGTTCGAGGTGTTCGTCGACCTCCCGAGCGGCCGGAAGGGGATCGACATGTCGCGGAACCTCGCGACCGTCGACGAGATCCTCGAGGACATCACCCGCGAGGAGGCGTACCGCGTGGAGGACGTCTGCGGCGACGCCGCCGAGCGACTCCTCGAGAAGCACGACTACACCACCACCGCCGAGGTGTCGATGTCGGCGGAGCTGGTCACCCGCGAGGACACGCCGGCGTCCGGCATCGAGACGCAGAGCACGGCGACGATCGTCGCCAGCGCCGAGGCGACGGAGGACGGGACCCGCGAGGAGATCGGCGCCGAGGTGACGGGGATGACCGTCTGCCCCTGTTCGCAGGGGATGAGCGAGTCGCGGGCCCGCGACAAGCTCGCCGAGCTGGGCGTCGACGAAGAGACGACGGAGGAGTTCTTAGACGCCGTCCCCCAGCCGGGCCACTCCCAGCGCGGCCACGCGACGCTGACGATCACGACCGACGGCCACCCCGACGTCGACCTCCGCGACGTGATCGACGTCGCGCGCGACTCGATGAGCGCGCGCATCTACAACATGGCGAAGCGGCCCGACGAGGACCACATGACCTACGAGGCCCACGCCGACGCGAAGTTCGTCGAGGACTGCGTCCGCGCGCTCGCCGAGGGGACCGTCGAGGAGTTCCCGCACCTCTCGGACGACGCCGTGATCCACATGAAGCAGTCGAACGACGAGTCGATCCACCAGCACAACGCTCACGCCGAGCGCGAGGTCCGGCTGGGCGACCTGCGGGACGAACTCGACCGATAAGAGCGTGTAGACGTGGTCGCTGAGCGTTTTTAAATGTATTTGGGTGATTCCGTCGCTTTTTATAAGTGGATAGCGGTGGTGCGGTGAAGATCGACAGATCTCCAGCCGCCGGCTTATAAATGATCGACGACCGATCGACTGCGACCATCTCCAAAGCCCCTTTGAGTCCCGCCCCGCACCGCAGCCTCACACCTCCCCAGCCTCGCCGCTCGCTTCGCTCGCGGCTCCCTCGCGCGTGCGACTCGCGCCCTGCGGGCGCTCGTCGGCACGCGCCACCGCACTACCGGTTATAAACAGATGTCGTCAGCCGCTTACCCGAACGTCAGCGGCTCCGCCTCGGCCCAGCGCGGCTCGAACTGGTCTTTCACGCTCGTCGCGAACTCGATGTCCTTCACGTCGATCATCGCGAACGGCTCGTCCGCCGACAGCGGGTGCGGCACCTCGATGCACACCTCGATCTCGTCGAACACGTTGAACGTCCCGTCGATTCCCGGGATCGTCCGGACCTCGAACCCCTCCATGTCGGCCAGCTCCGAGGTGTACCGCCGGCCGACGCTCCGGGGGAGCTCGTCGACCGTCGCCGGCGACAGCAGCACCCGGATCTCCACGCCGCGGTCGAGCGCGGCCTCCAGCTCGGCGGTCACGCGCTCGCCGATCGTGCCGAGGTCGAAGCCGGTCGCGGGCGCGCCGGCGACCACGACGACCCGGCGCTCCGCTGCCGCGATCCGCTCTAAGAGGAGGTCCGTCGCCTCCTCCGCGCCGACCGCCGCGGTCCAGAACTGGCCGTCGACCGGCTCGCCGGCGTCGAGCTCGGTCGAGAGGTCGTCGACGACCGACTCGTACTGCTCGGCCTGCGTCTGAAGCTCCTGTTTCTTCTCGTCGAGGAGGCGGTCGAGCGCCGCGTCCGGCTCGACCGCGACGTACTTCTTCGGCCGGCTCGCGGCCTGACTGCGGACCAGACTGTGCTGCTCTAAGCTGTTGAGCACGTCGTAGATCCGGCCCATCGGGACCTCGCTGGCCCGCGAGAGGTCCTTCGCCGTCGTCGGCCCGGTCCGGAGCAGCGCGCGGTACGCCCGGGCCTCGTACTCGGAGAGGCCCAAGTCGCGAAGAGATGCCATACCCTGGGATGCCTCGGCACCCGTATAAACGCATCGTCCGTTTACGATCCGCGTCGGGCGTCGCGTCGGCGGTCGCCCGCGACGCCGACATCGCCCTCGTCGGTCCGGCGCGGTGACGGACGTCAGGCGAGGACGTCGCCGACCCGATCCATCAACTCGTCCGGCGTTTCCGCCGGCTCCGAGGCGCCGTCGCCCGCGAGGACGACCGCCGTCCCCTCCGGGACCGTCCGCGGCGCCGGCGCGTCGGCCTCGTGGGCGTTCGGCGCGATCACCTTCTCGTGGTCGGCGACCCGCCACGCGGCGCGGTGGAGGTCGCTCCCGGGTTCTGTCCCGACCGCGATGACGGTCGTCCCGCGCCGAAGCCGGCCCGCGAGGCTCCCGTAGTCGGCGACCTGAACGCTCAGCCGCTCGGTGGCGCCGGCGAACGCCTTGGCGGTCTCGCGGGCGACCTCGCGGTAGCGCTCCGCGCCGGTGAGCGCCGCCAGGTCGAGCAGGGACGACGCCATCTCGACGTTGGCGTCGAGCGGCCGGAACGACCGGTCGAGCAGCCCCGGGCCCGAGCGCGGCCCGTCGACGAACGACCCGTCGACGTGAAGGCGGTCGATCGCCCGGTCCGCGACCGCGCGGGCGACGTCGGCGCCCTCGCCGCGCACCCCGGCGGCGCGGACGTACGCCCCGACGACGCGGGCGACGTCCTCCAGCAGGTCGGTCTCCCCGTCGTCGTCGCTGCCGCGGTAGTGAGTCACCGCGCCGCTGTCGGCGTCGAGCAGGTCGCGTTCGAGGCCGTCGAGGATCCGGTCGGCGTACTCGCGGGCGCGCTCGTCGTCGGTGTAGGCGGCCACCGCGAGCAGCGCGTCCGCGGCGAGCGCGTTGCCGCCGGCGAAGACGGTGAGGTCGCGGCGCGGTTCGTCCAGGTCCGCGCGGTCCGCGGCCGGCGCGGCGTAGTAGGCGCGGCCGAGCCCGGGACCGAGGCTGCCGCCGACGCCGTAGCCGGTCCAGAGCTCGTCGGTGAGGAAGGAGACGGCGTCGAGCGCGGGGTCGAGGTACGCCTCGTCGCCGGTGTAGAGGAAGGCGTTCGCGAACGCGCGGGTCACGGCCGCGTTCGTGTCGAGCGGCTTCTCGTAGGCGACGTCGCCCCAGTCGCGGGTGCCCGCGTACCGGAAGAACCCGCCGTCGACGTCGTCGGTGAGGTGGTCACGGACCGCGTCGAGCGTCCGGAGCGCGCGGTTCCGGTCCCGCTTCAGCGCGAACTCGACGGTCCGCGGGAGCGGGAACTTCGCGTCCGTCCCCCAGCCGGCGTTCTCGGCGTCGTACTTCGCCTCCAGCTGGCCCGCCAGGTGGCTCTCTATCTCGTCGGTCACCTCGCCGCGGGGCGGCAGGTCGGCGTCGAGCGCGCGGGGGACGCGCCCCGCCTCGCGGCCCTTGTCGGCCCACATCTCGCGGACCGATTCGAGCACCTGCCGCATCCCGTCGACGTCGAGGTAGCCCGCGCCGGTGAGCAGCTTCCCCTCGGGCGTGAGGAAGGCGGTCGTCGGGAACCCGCCCATGTTGTACCGCTCGCGCACCCGCGGGTGGCGGTCGACGTCGACGCGCACGGGGACGAACCCCTCGTTGACGTTGGCCGCGATCCGCGGCTCCGCGTAGGTGATCGCGTCCATCTCGTGACAGCCCTCGCACCAGGTGGCCGACAGCGAGAGCAGCACCGGGCGGTCGCGCTCGTCGGCCTCGGCGAACGCCTCGGGGCCCCAGTCGCGCCACTCGACGCGGGTCTCGTCGCTCATACGCCCAGTCGGATCGGGGCGGGGGTAAGCGCTTCGAGAGCGGACGCTGGCGCGGGAAGCGAGGCGCAGCGGAAGGAGGGCGGAGAGAACGAAAGCGAGGGAAACAGCGGAGGGCAGGAGGGAAACAGCGGAGGGCAGGAGGGCGAAGCGCCGGTGTCCACGCGGCGCGTCGGCGTTCGGACGAGCGGTTCGGGTCGGGCCTCGTCGGGCGGGCGTCGCCGGTCAGCGCTTGTAGTCGTGACCGAGCGCGAGCGCGAGCGCGTTCGCGAACAGCAGGACCACGAACAGCTGCCCGGTGCCGCCGTCGAGCCCCGAGTACAGCAGGACGGGGTACGTCGCCGGGATGGCGATGGCCGCCCAGAAGGCGGCGGCCTTGAGGGTGCCGGTCATCAGCCCGGCGAGCCGTTCGCCGGAGGCGATCTGGGTGGGAGCGGGGGTTGACATGGACACTTCTCTGTATGACGGGGGACCACATATAGCCCGACGAGGGTTCGACGAATTTCACCACATTTCTCGGTCGCTCGGGACGTTTTAAAACCGCCTCAGAAATATTTTAACCGTTTATTAAGCCTGCTAATCCTTTGTTTCCGGATCGGCGGCGATCCGGCGGCCTCGCGGCGATTCGACCGATCCGGAGCGACCGGACCGGTCGGACCGCCGACGCCGGAGGCGGGCGACGGTCAGAGACCGACGGGCGCGGAACGACTGCCGCGGCACCAACCGCTTTGTCCGTCGGGGAGCGAGGTGGGGTATGACCGAGACCGATCGCCGCGACGGACGGGAGGCCCCGACCGGTCGGCGCCGCGACGGACAGCGAGACGCGAACGGAACCGACCCGCGCGCCGACGGAGGCAGACCCCGGGTGGCGGTCGTCGCCTGCGGCGGCACCATCGCCTCCGAACCGGGCGACGACGGCGCAGCGCCGGAGAAGACCGGCGACGACCTCGTGGCGGCGGTGCCGGCCGTGGCCGACCACGCGCGGGTGACGACGAGGGAGGTGTGTTCACAGCCCGGGTTCGACGTGCGGTGGCGAGACGTGCTCGCGACGGCGACGGCCGCGCGCGACGCGGTCGCAGAGGAGGCCGACGGCGTCGTCGTCACCCACGGGACGGACACGCTCGCGGACACCGCGTTCGCGCTCGACATCCTCACCGACCTCGACGCGCCGGTCGTCGTCACGGGCGCGCAGCGTCGGCTCGACGAGCCCTCCAGCGACGCCCCCACGAACCTCGCGCTCGCGGTCCGAGCGGCCGCGGACGACCGGTTCGCGCCGGGCGTCCACGTCGCGTTCGACGACGAGCTCCACGCCGCGCGCGACGCCGTGAAGGGGCACAGCAACGCGCTGTCGACGATGACCTCGCCGGGGGCGGGACCGGTCGCGACGTTCACCCGCGCGGCCTCGCGGCTGGTCCGCACGCCGGAGCGCGGCGTCGCGGTCGACCCGCTCGCGGACGCGATCGAGGGCCCCGCGGACGTGCCCGAGGTCCCCGTCGTCCACTCGGGGACCGGGGTCGGCGCGGGCGGGATCGAGCGCGCGCTCGACGCGGGCGTCGGCGGGATCGTCGTCGAGGGCACGGGCCTCGGGAACGTCACCGGCGCGCTCGGCGACGCGATCGCCGACGCGGTCGACGCCGTCCCGGTCGTCGTCGCCGGCCGCCCGCCGGCCGGACCGACGGAGCCGGTGTACGGGACGCCCGGCGGCGCCGTCACGCTCGCGGAGCACGGGGTGACGTTCGCCGGCGACCTCCCGGCCGCGAAGGCGCGCGTCGCGCTCGCGCTCGGCCTCGCCGCCGGCCTCGACGCCGAGGAGATCGAGGCGCTGTTCGCGCCGCCGGCGTGAAGCGAGCGGGAACGCACGGAGCGGACGAAACCGCCCGCCGCGATGGGACAGACACCTGTTTTCGTTTACAGGAGGCCCTTATATATCGGCCGCGTACCCGGATGTATGACCGATCTCACGCGACGGACGACACTCTACGGCATCGCCGCCGGCAGCGCAGCGGCGCTCGCGGGGTGTATCGAGGCCGGCGTCCCCGCGGACGAGAACGGGACTGACGGCGGCGACGGAGGCGACAGCGGCGGAGACGGGAACGACGGAACCGACGGGGAAGACGGTGTCGACGGAGACGCGGAGGGAGTGACGACGGCGGTCCAGCAGGTCGGCGCCGCCCTCTCGGGCCCGTCGTGGGACCGAACCGAGCGGCGCGGGTTCTGCGTGTTGATCACCGAGGAGGGAGACGCCTCGTGGCTGCTGGGCGAGGCGCCCGAAGCGGCCCGCGCGTTCGTCGCGGAGACCGACTTCGCCGAGTCGGTCGTGCTCTACGTCGAGTCCGTCGGTCCCGACACCTGTCACGACGAGATCGCGTTCGACGGGGTTGCCGTCGAGGACGGGACCCTCGCCGCGGACGCGACCGTCCGGGGAGCGGAAAGCGACGACGTCGCCTGCGGCGAGGCGGTCACGTACTCGGCCGCGCTGCTCCGCGTCACGAGCGATCCCCGCCCCGACGCGGCGCGGCTCTCGGTCACCGACGGCTGGGGCGAGACGGGGACGGTTCGCGACGGCGACGGGATCCGCGACCCGGAGGGCCTCGCGGGCGGGATCCGACCCGACCACGAGCCCTCGACCGTCCCGGCCGGCTTCGACTGCGACACGGAGGGGTTCGAGCGCCATCCGCAGGGGTACGACGGCGATGTCAACTGGGGCGGCGGGGGCGGCGCCGGCAGCGACGCGGGCGGCGACGGCCCGCTCGCGCTCCGCGTCGTGGTCCCCGGCGACGACGACCCCGGGTCCGATCCCCTCGCGATCGGCCGCGGGACCCGGTTCCGGATCGAGCTGACGAACGTCTCCGGGCGGGTCGAGTACGTCGGCACCCGGGGGAAGTACAACCTGGAGCTCCGGACCGAGGACGGGTGGACCGAGCTCCGCGGGACCGACGGCGACGCGACGTTCGGCTACACCGACGAGGCGATCGGGGTCCCGCCGGGCGAGAGCCTGGAGTGGGAGTTCGAGATGACCGAGTCGGGGCTCGTCGAGGGCGGCCCCCACGCCGACGCGCTCCGCGTGTGTCCGGACCTGGTCCGCGGCCGGTACCGGTTCGTCTTCTTCGGCGCCGCCGACCTCGCGGTCGCGTTCGACTACGAGGGGTGACCGCCCGACTCGGCGGTGAGCCGCCGGCGCGTCAGGCGCGGACCTCGATCAGGAGGTCCGTCTCGGGCGACTCGCCCATCGTCTCGCGGACGCGGTCCCACGAGAGGTCGGTGCGCGCGGTCACCGACTCGGTCGCGACCGCGCCGCAGGCGTTGCCGACGAGGATCGGAACCTGGTAGTCGCGCGGGTCGTGCGAGAACCCGTCGCCGGTGATCTCCGGCTCGCGCAGCGCGGCCGCGAGGAACCCGGCCGCGAAGGCGTCGCCCGCGCCGGTCGTGTCGACCGGGTCGACGTCGAACCCCGGGTGCGAGACGCTGCCGTTCGGGGTGCGGACCGTCGCGCCCTCGTCACCGAGCTTGATCGCGACGACGCGGTCGTCCGGCTCCCACGGGTCGACGTCGGTCGCCGCTTCGAGCGCGTCGGCCTCGCGGTCGTTTAAGAACAGGACGTCGCTCGCGTGGAGCGCGGCCTCGAACTCGCGGTCCGCGACGCGGCGGCCGGGGTCGAAGCTCCGCGTCGCGCCCGACTCCGCCGCGGCGGTCGCGAGCGCCGCCGCGGTCTCCGGCTGCTGCCCGGTGAGGTGGAGGTGGTCGGCGGCCGCGAGCGTGTCGCGGTCGAGCCCGGCCGCGGAGAACGACTCGTTGGCGCCGTCGTTGGCGAGCATCAGCAGCTCGCCGCCGCCGTCGACGATGACGTACTTCACCGAGGTGGGCTCGTCGGCGTCGACGAGGACCTGCCCGGGGTCGACGCCGGCGCTGGCGAGCTCGCGCAGCGCCAGCGCGCCCGACTCGTCGCCGCCGACGCTGCCGTAGACGACCGACTGGCCGCCCAGGTCGACGAGTCCGACCGCGACGTTGGCGGCGCTGCCGCCGCCGGACTGTTCGAGCCGGTCGATCCGCGTCTCCCCGTCCGGCTCGGGCAGGCTGTCCACGTGGATCGTCACGTCCCAGTTGATGTGGCCCGCCGAGACGACCTTCGGCACGCGGTCGGCGTCGTCGGGTGTCAGGTCGGGGTCGCGGTCGACCGCGGGATCGACGTCGGCGGCGTCGTTATCGCCGTCGACGGCGTCATCGACGGAATCGACTCCATCGCCGCCGTCTTCGCGGACGTCCTCCTCCCACTCGTCGACCTCGCGGTCCCACGCCGCGACGGTCTCGTCCCAGTCGTCGGCGGCCTCGCCGTCCTCGGCTCGGTGGTCGTCGGAGGTGTCGTCGCGTCGGTCGCCGTCCGCCGGAGAGCCG
>NZ_AOJF01000045.1:0-18446 GCF_000337395.1 Halorubrum distributum JCM 13561 | reverse complement strand
GGGGGGAACTGCCCCTGCTCGGTGACGATCGCGTCCATGTACCGCGGCGGCGTCACGTCGAACGCGGGGTTCTCGACGTCGATCTCGCCGATCGCCTCGCGAGCTTCGGGGTCGATCACCTCGGCCTCGTCGCGCATCTCGATCTCGACGGTGTGGCCCGTCAGCGTCTCCGGGTGCAGCTTGATCGTCTGCGCGGCGGTCATGATCGGGACGCCGCGCTCGCGGGCGTTGACCGCGAGCCCCGAGGTGCCGATCTTGTTGATCACGCCGCCGTCCGCGGCGATCGAGTCGGCGCCGACGACGACGTGGTCGACCTCGTCGAGGTAGCGCCGCGCCGCGGAGTCGACGATGAGCGTGACGGGGACCCCGGCGTCGCGGAGCTGCTCCGCGGTGATGTGGCCCTGCTGGCGCGGGCGCGTCTCCTTGACGACCGCCGAGATCGACTTCCCCTGCTCGACGGCCGCCTCGATACAGGCGAGGGCGTCGGTGGAGTGGCAGTGGGTCATCACCGTGTCGCCGTCGGCGAGGCGGTTCGCGCCCACCTGCCCGAGGTCCTCCTGCGCGCGGTCGAGCTGCTCGACGAACGCCTCGCTGGCGTCGACGACGCTCCGGCGGAGCCGGTCGACCGAGTCGCCCTCCATCCGCTGGAGGACGTACCGGAGGGCGTTCGGCAGCGACACCGCGGTCGGGCGCGTCTCGCGGAGGGTCCGCGCCGCGGCGCGCAGCGACGCGCGGAACGCCTCGGGGTCGCCCGCGGTCGCGTCCGCCTCGGCCGCGGCCTCGGCCTGGTCGGCGAGCGCCTCGGCGGCGGCGGAAGCGATGGTCGCCGCGCCGCGGATCTCCATCGTCGCGATCGACTTGGCGGTCTCGCTGACCGCCGGCGACGGCTCCGTGTCTGTCATACCGATCCGGTAGCCGCCCGTGTATTTATAAAACCGGCCAACTGGCGGAGCCGCCGGCTCCGCTCGGCGATTCCTCCCTACTCCGCGTCCGGCTGTTGCCCGTAGCTCTCGAACCGCTCCTCCACCGTCGCCATCTGGTCGTCGGTGAGGACGCGCGGCTCGCCCACGGCGGAGGCGCGCAGGTAGAGCCGGCAGATGTCCTCGACGTGGCGGGTGTTCTCGACCGCCGTCTCGACGTCCGGCCCGGTCACGACGAGCCCGTGGTTCGCTAAGATTGCGGCGTCGGAGTCCGCCTCGGCCATCGCGGCGACGACGTTCGCGGCCAGCTCCTCGGTACCGTACGGCGCGTAGTCGGCGAGCGGCACTTCCCGGCCCACGGCGGCGATCATGTAGTGGATCGGGGGGAGCTTCCGACCGAGCGTCGCCATCGTCGTCGCCCACGGCGAGTGGGTGTGGACGATCGCGCCCGGCCGGTCGTGCTGATAAATGCCCGTGTGCATCGGGACCTCGCTCGACGGCGCCATCCGCCCGGCCAGCCGCTCGCCCTCCAGCGACACGACGGGCACGTCCGCCGCGTCGAAGGAGTCGTAGGGGACGCCGGTGGGCGTGACGGCGACCCGGTCCCCGTCGCGGACGCTCAGGTTCCCGGTCCGGCCGGGCGTCAGGTCCGCGAGCGCGGGGGCGTACTCGACGACCGCCTCGCGCGCCTCGCGCAGGAGGTCGCGGTTCGCGTCCGGGGCAGAGTTCGCGTCCGGCTCGGAGCCCCCCGCGGAGCCGTCGCGGGTCACGCCGCCACCTCCGTCAGGTCGGCGAGCGCGTCGAGCCGGTAGTCCGGGCGCTGTTGCGCGGAAAGGTCCGCGTCGGCGGGCGCGTCGCCGTCGGCGACGAACAGCGCCGAGTCGAGCCCGAGGGCGTTCGCGCCGGCCAGGTCCGTCTCGACGTTGTCGCCGACCGCCAGCGCCTCGCTCGGCCGGCGGTCGAGCTCGGCGAGCGCGGCCGTGAAGGGGAGCGCGCTCGGCTTCTCGCGGCCCACCTCCTCGGAGGTGACGAGCAGGTCGATCCGGTCGTCGATCCCGAGGCGCACGAGCTTCCGGAGCTGGACCCGCGTCGTGAGGTTCGTCACGACCGCGACGTCGGCCCCCGCGGCGTCGAGGGCGTCGAGGACCGCCTCGACGCCGTCGCAGAGCGACATCGCCGAGAGGTAGCCGTTCCAGTAGGCGTCGCCGGCCGCCAGCGCGCTCGCGGGGTCGGGCTCGCCCGCGTGCCGGTACAGCCCGCGCTTGAAGTAGACGTGACGGTTATGGGAGGCCGCCGTGGTCCGGGTCTCGCGTTTGGCCTCCCGACGCCCCGCAGCGTACAGCTCGTCGAACGCCTCGCGGTCCAGCTCGTACCCGTGCTGGCGGAGGGCGTCGAGCGCGGCCCGCTTGCCCGCCTCGTTACACGGGGCGTACGGGTACAGCGTGTTGTCGAGGTCGAAAAGCACTGCCTCGTAGCTCATGGGTCGACTCGGTCGGGGGCGGACTTAAGCGTGGTTCGACGCGGCGGGGTCGTCGACGCCCGGCGGGCGCGAGCGCCGTTACTGCTCGTTCATCGCCTCGCTGGCGATGTTGCGGCCGCGGGAGTTGAGCGCGACCTCGCGCCGGACCCGCACCTCCTCGACCACCTCGAGCTCGACCAGCCGCTCGAACGTCTCCTCGACGTCGTCGACGTCCATCCCGAGGAACGAGGGGATCTCGAACGGCGAGACGCCGGAGTACAGCGCCATCAGCACCTCGCGGTCGCGGCTGGAGAGGTCGACGTTCGTCGACGACCGCTCCTCGCCCTTCCGGAGCCACGACTCGACGAACCGCATCCGGCTCGGGTCGCCAGCGACGTGCGTCTCGATGCTCGTCCCCTCGTCGTCGGTGTGTGACACCTCGATGACGGGCTTTTTCCCGCCGTTCACCGTGCGCTTCGCCGCGTCGAGCCCGCTGATGTCGTCGAGGTCGAACTTCACGAAGGCGCCGCGCTCCAAGGCGGCGTTGAGCCCGTTCTCGTCGATCTTCACGCGGGCCTGCTCCCACTCGGTGTCCGTGACGACGCCCCCCTCGATGGCGGGGTGTTTCACCATCACGGTCTTCTGGTCGAGCAGCGCGCGGTAGACGTCGCGCTCGAACGGCTCGTGGTCTTTGGCGGCGACGAGCAGCACCTGCTCGCCGAGGTCGAAGCTAACGTAGTTGGAGACGCGCGCGACCGACTGGTTCGCGTCGTGGCGCCCGCCGAGGCGCTCCAGCTTCGAAAGCGGAACGGTCCGCTTCCCGTCGTTGCCGGCCAGGATCAGCCGCCGGTTCGAGAGGAGGACGCGTCCCGGCGTCCACGAGACGTCGCTCACCTTCCGGCCCTCGCGGACCGCGACCGCGAACTTCGCCTGCGTGTCGGTGATCTTGTACTCGCCTTCCTCTTGCGCCATTTACGGACCCCCCGCGCGGAGCTTCGAGACGGCCGAGAACACGCGCTTTCTGACGGCCTGACTGTCGTCGTCGGCGTACTCTTCGAGGCGGTTGAGCGTCTCCTGCCCGCCGATCTGCCCGAGGACGAACACCGCCTTCGCGCGGGCGTCCTCCGGGTGTTCGGGGCCAAGCTTGTCGAGCAGGCGGTCCTCGACGACCGGGCCGCCGAGGCTCTTGAGGCTCGTGGCCGCGAACTGCGCGGTCTGCGGGTCGTCGTCCGCGAGCGCGTCCGCGAGCGCCTCCACCGCGGTCGCCGCGTCCGGGTCGGCCACCCGACCGAGGATCCACGCCGCGTTCCGGCGCTGGCGGGACTGCTGGCCGTCGGTGAGGATCTCGACGAGCGGCTCGACGACGGTGGCGTCGTCGGCCGCCTTCAGCTCCGAGACCACCTGGTCGCGGACCGCGTGGCTCTGCTGGGTCGGCACGTTCGAGAGCAGCTCGATCACCGAGTACACCGCCGCGTTGCGGACGACGGCGCTCTCGTCGCCGAGCGCCCGCGCGAGCGGCTCGACCGGCTCCGGCGTGCTGGCCTTGCCGAGCGCGCCGGCCGCGATCCGCCGGATCGACTCGTCGCCGTCGTCGAGTAAGTCGAGCAGCGGCGACAGCGCCTGGTCCGTCCCGATCGTCCCCAGCGCGTTCGCGGCGGCGCGGCGCACCCGCGGCTCCTCGTCGTCGAGCCGCTCGCGGAGGCCGGGGACCGCCCGGGCGTCCGCGAAGGTCCCGCAGGCCTGCGCCGCGCGAAGCCGGACGCGGGGGTCCTCGTCGTCGAGCGCGCCGACCAGGGGTTGGAGGCCGCTCGCGTCGTCGAGGCGCCCGAGCGCGTTCGCCGCCGCCATCCGGAGCTCCGGGCGGTCGGCCTCCAGCGCGCGGGCGAACTTCCGCGCGGTGACCCACTCGGCCTCCGAGTCGCCGCCGCCGCCCGTGAGCTCCTCGAGGAGCTGTTCGAGCGCCGCCTCGCCGATCTCGTCGAGCGCGTCGACGGCCGCGCCGCGGACCTCGGGGTCGTCGTCCGTCGTCGCCGCGCGGAGCAGCCCGTCGATCGTCGGCTGGTCGCCCTCCTCGCCGATCTCGCCGAGGAACTCCGCGGCGCGCCGCCGGACGGCCGCGCTGTCGCTGCCGAGCGCGTCCCGGAGGCGCTCCGCGTTCCCGTCCCGAGCGTGCTGGTACAGCGACATCAGCGCCTCCCGAACACCCGCCGTCGCTTGTCGATCGGTTCGTAGCGGTCGCTGCGGTCCGGCGGGACGCTCTCGGTCATCCCCAACACGAGGACGCCGTCGTCGGCCAGCGACGCCTCCAAGGTGTCGAAGAGGGCGGCCTTGTGGTCGACGTCGATGTAGATCAGCAGGTTCCGGCACAACACCACGTCGAAGGGGTCGCGGGCGCCGTCGCGGATCAGGTCGTGGGTCTCGAAGGTCACGAGCCGACGGGGGGCCTCGCGGACGCGGAACGTGTCCCCGTCGCGCTCGACGTAGCGGTCCGGGTTCGAGAGGGGCTCGAGCTCCTCCGCGATGTCGGTCGTCCGCGTCGTGTGGTAGACGCCGTCGCGGGCGTTGTCGAGCGCCTCCTCGCTGATGTCGGAGCCGAGCACCTCCACGCGCGACTCGTCGATCTCGGGGTCGTCACAGGCCAGCATCGCGACGGAGTACGGCTCGCGGCCGTCCGCCGACGGCGCGGACCAGACGCGGACGCGCCGCTGCTCAGCGGTCCGCTCGCGTAACACGTCCCGGAGGACGTCCCACATCTCCGGGTTGCGGAAGAACTCCGTCACGTTGATCGTGAGCGCGTCCATCAGCGCCTGCCGCTCGTCGGCGTCCTCGCGGAGGATGCGCTCGTACTCGGCGTGCGACTCCGTGTCGCGCCGGCGCATCCGCGCCGTGATCCGGCGGTCGAGGTACGACTCGTTGTAGTACCCCGGCTCGAACGGCACCGTGTCGTCGATCTGCCGGAGGACGCCCTCGAACGCCGTCTCGCCGTCGTCCGCCGATCCGCTCATAGGCTCACCACGTCGAGCACGGCAACGACGTCCCCGTCGCCGAGGACGGCCGTGCCGCTGAGTCCGGGCGTCCCCGAGAGCGGGCCGTCGAGCGGTTTCACCACCACTTCCTCCTGGTCCAGCACCGCGTCGCAGTGGAGCGCGACCTGCCGCGTCTCCTCGCGGATCCGGACGAGCATGCCGTCGCCGGTCGAGTCCCCGTCGGACTCGTCGGCGTCGCTCGTCGGGTCCGCCGGGACGAACCCGTCGTCACCCGGCTCGTCGACCGCGACCCCGCCGTCGGCGGCGGGAGTGTCGGCGGCGGCCGCCTCGGCAGCGGACGCCTCGGCCGCGGACGAGTCGATCTCGCCGAGGCGCTCGTTCAGCCGGATGACCGGGTAGAGGTCGTCCTCGTGTCTGACGACCTCGTCGCCGTGGACCTCCTCCACGTCGTCGGCGCGGGCGACCTCCGCGATCGACTTGATCGGGATCCCGTACTCCGTGCCGCCCACGTCGACGAACATCACCTTCACGATGGCGACGGTGACGGGGAGCCGGAAGCGGACCGTGGTCCCCTCGCCGGGCTCGCTCTCGACGGAGACGGAGCCGTCGAGGTCGCGCGCGGTCGTCCGAACCACGTCCATCCCGACGCCGCGGCCGGAGACGTCCGTGACCTCCTCGGCGGTGGAGAAGCCGGGGTGAAAGACGAGGTCGTACACCTCGTCGTCCTCCATCGCGTCGACCGCCTCGCGGCTCTTGACGCCCTCGTCGACCGCCTTCTCGCGGAGCTGGTCGGGGTCGAGCCCGCCGCCGTCGTCCGCGACCTCGATGATCACGTGATCGCGCTCGCGCTCCGCCGTGAGCTCCACGCGCCCGGTCGGGTCCTTCCCGGCCGCCTCGCGCTCCTCGGGCGACTCGATCCCGTGGTCGACCGCGTTCCGCAGGACGTGCACGAGCGGGTCGCGCATCTCCGTGAGGATCGTCCGGTCGAGCTCGACGTCGTCGCCCTCGATCTCGAAGTCGATCCGCTTGTCGAGGTCCCGCGAGATGTCGCGGACGAGCCGCGGGAACGAGTCGGACACCTGCGAGAACGGGATGAGCCGCATGTCCATCGCCGTGTCCTGCAGGCTGGAGGCGAGCTTGTCGAGCTCGTCGAGCGTGTCCGACTCGGCGTCCGCGGCCTCCAGCTCCCGCCGGAGCTTGATCCGGCTCGTCACCAGCTGCTCGACGAGCCCGTACAGCTCGTCGACCTGGTCGACGTCGACGCGGATCGACTTGATCTCGTCGCCGGACTTGGAGTCCGACTTCGAACCGGAATCGTCGCCGCTCTCCTCGGCAGACGCCTCCGCGACGTCCGAACCGGCGTCGGCCTGGTCGTCATCGGTATCGGCGTCATCGGGCTCTGGGTCGGCCGAATCTGCGCCCGCCTCGCTCGGTTCGGCGTCCGCCTCGCTCGGTTCGGCGTCCGCCTCGCTCGGTTCGGCGTCCGACTCGCCGTCCGCTGCGCCGTCGCCGACGGCGACCGCCGTGACCGCCTCGACCTGCGTGAGCGCCCGGAGCCCCTCGGCGACGACCTCGGGGTCGGCGCCGCCGACGAAGGCGTCGAACCCCTCGTCGTACTCGCCGTCCTCCAGCGCCTCCGGGGCCGGGTCGGTCGCGTGCCCGTCGAACTGCTCGTCGAGCGCCTGGAGGACGAGCGCCGCGTCGACGCCCGGCATCTGGGCGTCCCCGATCGTCACGTCCGCGTACGCGACCGGATCGGGCAGGTCGGCCGCGGCCGCCGGCGGCTCCGGCACCGAGAGGTCCGGTGCGTCCGTCTCCGCGTCGCCTCTTGCGTCGCCTCCGGCCTCCCCGCCGTCGTCAGCGCTTTCGCCGGCGTCTGCCTCGCCGTCGGCGTCGACCGCGGCATCGCCTCCGTCGTCTTCCCCGTCTTCGCCGCCGACGGTGCCGTGCTCCTCCATCTCGCGCAGTCGCGATTCGAGGTCGGAGGGGTCGGTCGACACCTCGCCGGCGTCGGCGATCTCCTCGACCATCGCCTCGACCGTGTCGACCCCCTCGAAGAGGAGGTCCATCAGCTCGGGGTTCACCTCCCGGTCGCCCTGTCGGACCGCGTCCAACAGGTCCTCCAGCGCGTGCCCGAAGTCGGAGACGTCCTCGTACCCCATCGCCGCGGCGTTCCCCTTCAGGGTGTGGGCGACGCGGAACACGTCGTCCATCGCCTCGGCGTCCTCGGGGTCGGCCTCAAGGGCGAGCAGGGCGTTGTTGAGGTCGGTGATCCCGTCTTCCGCCTCGGCGACGAACGCGGCGCGGTGGGAGTCCATCAGGCCTCACCCCCCACGATCGCGCCGGCGACGTCGTCGAGGTCGTACACCGCGTCGACCCCGCCCGTCTCGACCGCGCGCTTGGGCATCCCGTAGATGACGCAGGTGTCCTCGCTCTGCGCCAGCGTGCGCGCCCCGGCGTCGGCCATCGCGCGGATCCCCTCCGCGGCGTCGGACCCCATCCCGGTCAGCACGACGCCGACGAGCGGGTCGTCGATCACCTCGGCCGCGGAGCGCATCGTCACGTCGGCCGCGGGGGTCACCGAGTGCGAGTCGTCGTCCGCGTCGAGCTTGACGCGGAGCCGCCCGGAGCGGTAGCTGTCTATCAGCGTGTGGCTCCCGCCGCGGGCGACGATCGCCTCCCCCGCGCCGATCCGCGCGCCGTCGCTGGCCTCCCGCACGTCGTACGCGGAGGCGGCGTCGAGCCGGTCCGCGAACCGCGAGGTGAACGCCTCCGGCATGTGCTGGACGACCACCACGCGGCAGTCCGCCATCGGCAGCGCCGACAGCACGCGCTCGACCGCGTTCGGTCCGCCGGTCGAGGCCGCGATCACCACGGTCAGCGGCCCGTCGACGTCGGCCGCGTCCGCCTCCGCGCCGGCGCCCGGCGAGCGCGACGCCGCGGAACTCGGGTCGTCGCGCTCGCGGGTCGCGGCGTCGAGGTCGGCGTCCGCGACCGAGCGCACCGCCTCGACGAGCCGGTCGGACTCGCGCGAGACGCCCGTCGACACCTCGCCGCCGGGCTTCGAGAAGAAGTCGACCGCCCCGCGGTCCAGCGCCTCGAAGGTGACCTCCGCGCCCTCGTCCGTGTGCGCCGACAGCATCAACACCGGCGTCGGCGTCTCCTCCATCAGCCGCTCGACGGCTTCGAGCCCGCCCATCCCGGGCATTTCAACGTCCATCGTCACGACGTCGGGGCGCGTCTCGGCGACCACCGAGAGCGCCTCCTCCCCGTCCCCCGCCTCGCCGACGACCGCGACCCCGGCTTCGCTCAAGAGGTCACTTATCAAGCCCCGCATGAACGGGGAGTCGTCGACGACCACCACCCGCGGCGACCCGTCCCGACCGCCGCGCCGATCCGTCGTCCTGCTCATGTTTCAGGGCGGGCGCAGAATCAGCATAAATCCACGGACCCAGTAATCACCCCTGATAATTCAGGGGACACGATTATTTGTCGGTTCGCCACACCTACGGGCATGGCAGCAACAGAGGCGGAGGCCGAACCGACCAAGGTGCTGGAGTTCGGGCTGGGCGACGGGACGTACTGTCTGGACATCGGCGTCATCGACGAGATCGTCGACGCGGGCGAACTCACGCGGATTCCCAACTCGCCGGACCACGTCGAGGGCGTGATGGACCTCCGCGGCCGGACGACGACGATCGTCGACCCGAAGACGCTGTTCGACATCGACGAGGACGGCCCGCGCGAGCGGATCGTCGTCTTCGACGACGCCGAGATCGACGAGGGCGGAACGGTCGGCTGGATGGTCGACGAGGTGTTCCAGGTCCGCGACGTCTCGCCCGAGGACGTCGACCAGAGCACCACCGTCGAGGACGAGGGCGTCCGCGGCATCGTCAAGTCCGACGACCGGTTCGTCGTCTGGGTCTCGCCCGACGTCGACGACGCGCTCGCGGCCGAACTCGACGACGT
Source organism: Halorubrum distributum JCM 13561 (assembly GCF_000337395.1). NCBI lineage: Archaea > Methanobacteriati > Methanobacteriota > Halobacteria > Halobacteriales > Haloferacaceae > Halorubrum > Halorubrum distributum. The sequence goes on along the minus strand of NZ_AOJF01000045.1, from coordinate 9,111 downwards.
CGAGGCCGCGGAAGCGTAGCCGAGTAGAGGGGTCGGTCCCGAATCGGCGCGGGACACGCTGGGGCTGCGTCGGTTCTCACAGGTGAGAACCGGGCGCCAACGCTTATCAGCCACCCGAGATGTCTCCTTCGTATGCGCGTCTCAAGCGGCGTCCCGGGGTTCGACGACCTCGTCGACGGCGGGTTCCCCGAGGACCGCCTCTACGTTGTCAGCGGTCCGCCCGGGAGCGGCAAAACGACCTTCTGTTCGCAGTTCGCGGCCCAGGGCGCCCGGAACGGCGAGGACGTCCTCTACATCAGCATGCACGAGACCAAGGAGGGGATCCGCGAGGACATGAGCGGCTACGAGTTCGGGTTCGACCGCGCGCTCGACTCCGACCGCGTCACCTTCCTCGACTCCTTCTCGTCGGACGGGCGGCGCTTCTTCGGCCTCCCCGGCGACCGCCGCGACCGGTCCGGCGTCACCAACCGCCTCACCGGGTTCATCAACTCCCGCGACATCGACCGCGTCGTCTTCGACTCGACGATGCTGTTGCGGTTCCTCCTCGACGACGACGAGGACACGATGATCCAGCTGCTCTCCTCGCTGAAGCGGACCGACGCGACGACGCTCCTGATCTCCGAGATGACCGACCCGAGCGCGTACTCCGAGGAGCACTACCTCGCGCACGGCGTCGTCTTCATGCACAACTACCTCGAGGACGAGGGGATGCAGCGCGGGGTCCAGGTGCTGAAGATGCGGGGGACGAACGTCGACACCGACATCCAAGACGTGGAGTTCACCGACGGCGGGCTCCGCGTCGGCTCGGCCGCGACGGTGACGCACTGATGTACGACCGCACGTTCGGTACGGAGTGGGACGACCTCTCACGGGAAGAGGCCGTCGAGCGCGCCTTCGCGCTGGGCGTCGCGGCCGGCGTCGACAGCGCCCGCCCGGAGGAGCTCGACCGGGTGCTGGAGGCGTTCCCGGGGAGCTACGACCAGAGCATCGTGGAGCTGGCGTACGACGAGGGGCGGACGAAGGCGCTGGAGGCGAAGGCGAAGCGGGACGACTCCGACGACGAGGCCGTCTGGCGGTCGCTCGTCGACGGCGCCGGCGAGCCGCGCGAGTCCCCCGTCCCCGCCGCGCTCCCCGGTGCGATACGCGAGCTGACACTCACCGACGGGCCGCGGGAGGGGCCGCCGTCGTCGCTCGACCTCCCCTCCATGCTCCGAAAGTGATCCCTCGGAAGGGTTTTACCCGACACTCTCTCACGTTTTTACCATGACCGCGCTTCCCGACGCTGTCCGCGGCGCCGACAGCGTCCTCATCAGCGGTCCTCCGATGAGCGGGAAGTACGACCTGTTCAACCGGCTGCTCGCGGCGTGGTCCGACGGCCCGGTCGTGATCTCGACGGGGCGGACCGCGGAGAAGGTCCGCGGCGACTACGAGGAGTTGACGGGCGGCGACGGCGACGACGTGATCGTCATCGACTGCGTCACCCACGAGCAGGGCGACAAGCGCGAGGACACGCCGACGACGAAGTACGTCGCGAGCGCCGGCAACCTCACCGACATCGGGATCAAGTTCACCGACGTCGTCGAGTCATCCGCCGGCCGGGACCGCGCGGTCGGCGTCTACTCGCTCTCGCAGCTGTTGATGTACTGGGACCCCGAGCGCATCTACCGGTTCACCCGCGTGATGACCTCGCAGACCTCCGGCGAGGGGTGGCCGTTCGTCGGGGTCGTCGGCTCGACCGCCCACGACGAGCAGGTCGTCCACACCCTCCACGAGCCGTTCGAGACCGTCGTGGAGACGCGCGTCGACGACGACGACCGGGAGTTCCGGGTCCGCGGCCGCGTCGGGCAGCCCTCCGACTGGCAGTCGTTCTGAGTCGATTTCGGCGGCGACGCGGGAGCCGAACCCCTCACCCGACCAGTTCGAACTCCGCGCCGATCGGCGGCGCGTCGACGAGCCCCCAGTAGACGAACCGGTAGGTTCCCGGGCCGAGCGGCGGGCAGACCGCCAAATCGACGCCGTCGACGGCGTCGGCGATGCCCGACTCGGTCAGCGTGATATCCCAGGAGTACGCCGAGCTCGTGTCCAGCGACGACTCGCTCCGCGGGAGTTCGACCGCCTCGCCCGTCGTCGACCCGCGGACGTCGAGCCACCCCTCGCCCGTCTCGCGCTGGATCGAGTAGGCGGACTCGCCGCGCGTGGACATCGGGGCGTCGCCGGTGTTGCGGAGGACGAGCCGGAGCGACTGGCCGTACGTCTCGGTCGTCCCCTCGGTGGAGAGCTCCACGGTCGTCTCCGCCGTCTCGACGAGGGTCTCGGTGACCGACGCCTCGAACGGCCGATCGAGGCGGACGAATCCCTCGTCCTCGCAGGTGAGCGTCGCCGGCGTCCCCTCGGGGCCCTGCGGCCCGTCGCCCGCGGCGAAGTCGAGGCAGCCCGCGGTCGCGAGGGAGAGGGCGAGCGCGCCCCCGGCGAGCGCGTCGCGTCGCGTGTGGTCCATACGGGGCGAACGGGCGCCACCGGCATGAACCGCACGCGTCGTCGCGGGGGCGGTGTGAGGGTGTCCTTCGGCCGACACGTCGCCGAGCGGTTCGGAACCGCTTTCCCCTCGGCCGGCGGATGGCCTCCCATGGAGCTGTTCGGATCGAGCGGCATCCGCGGGGTCGCGCTGCGGTACCTCACGCCCGCGCTCGTCCTCGACATCGCGAAGGCGGCCGGGACGGTCTGGGACGCCGACCGGGTCGCCGTCGCGCGCGACACGCGAACGACCGGCGAGCTGTTCGCGAACGCGGCCGCGAGCGGGCTCGCCGCGGTCGGCTGCGACGTCGACCGGCTCGGCGTGGTCCCGACGCCGGCGGTCGGCAACTACTGCGAGTCGGCGGGGGTCCCAGCCGTCCTCGTCACCGCCTCGCACAACCCGCCGGAGTTCAACGGGATCAAGCTCGTCGGCGACGACGGCGTCGAGCTCTCGGTCGACGTGTTAGAGCGGATCGAGCGCCGCGTCCTCGACGACGAGTACGACCGGGCCGACTGGCGGGAAGCGGGCGCGACGACGCCGGTCGAGGGCGCCGTCGACGACTACGCCGACCAGCTGGTCGACGCGGTCGACCGCGAGGCGATCGCCGACGCCGACCTCACGGTCGCGGTCGATCCCGGCCACGGCGCGGCTTCCGTGGCCTCCCCCCGGATCTACCGCGAACTCGGCTGCGAGGTGCTGACCGTCAACGCGACGCCGGACGGCCACTTCCCCGGCCGCGACTCGGAGCCGGTCCCGGAGAACCTCGCAGACCTCCGGCGGCTCGTCGCGACCTCCGAGGCCGACGTGGGGATCGCGCACGACGGCGACGCGGACCGGGCCGTCTTCGTCGACGAGGACGGCGAGTTCGTCGACGGCGACACCTCCTTCGCCGCAATGGCCGACGCCTGCCTCGACCCGGGCGACGCGGTCGTCAGCGCGGTCAACGTCTCCCAGCGGCTCGTCGACGTCTGCGCCGCCAACGACGCCGACCTCGAACTGACGCCCATCGGCGCGACGAACATCATCACCCGCACCCGCGACCTCCACGAGGAGGGGACCAACGTCCCCATCGCGGGCGAGGGCAACGGGGGCGTCTTCTTCCCGCCGTACCGGCTCTCGCGGGACGGCGCGTACATCGGCGCGCGGTTCCTCGAACTGCTCGCGGACGCGGACGGGGCGCCCGTCAGCGAGGTGGTCGCGCCGTACAGCGACTACCACTTCGTGCGGGCGAACGTGGAGTACGACGACGACGACGAGCGCGACGAGATGCTCTCGGCCGCCCGCGCCTACGTCGAGACGGCCGACGCGGAGCCGAACACGACCGACGGGTACCGGCTCGACTACGGCGACGCGTGGGTGCTGGTCCGCCCCTCCGGCACCGAGCCGAAGATCCGGATCTACGCCGAGTCCGCCGACGCCGAGCGCGCCGAGCGGCTCGCCCAAGATATGCGCGTCGCCGTCGAGAGCGGCCGGTAAAGCGATATCCGTACGTCGACGCGGGCGCAACGGGAGTCGGTTCGGCGTGCGCGGTTGGGCCGCGACGACCGGCGCTCGCCCGCTCGAATGTCGTCGACGTGACCTGAAACGCAATTGTTATTTCCACCGTGGCGCGTACGTGTTGGCAATGGACGAGTGGGGCTCCGAACGCGCGGTCTCGCCGGTCGTCGGCGTGGTGCTGCTCGTCGCAATCACGGTCGTTCTCGCGGGGGTTATCGGGGTGTTCGCGCTCGGGGTCGTCGACGATCTCGGAGAGAAACCCACCTTCGCCGCCCTCGAACTGACCTTCGAGGAGGAGCCCGCGTCGGCGCCGCAGTACGACGAGTTCCGCTGGGACCTCGAACTCACCAACAACGGCGGTGAAACCGTGGACGCCGACGATATCGTGGTCTACCTCGACCACGGCGATCAGCGGGTCACCGGGACGCTCGATCGGTCGCTGAGACCGGGCGAAACGGTCGGGTTGACGGTCGTTCACAACAACCAAGACGGCGGCACGATTCCGGAGGGACTCGACTGTTCGGACGTCAACGTGGCGTGTCGCCTGGCCGGAGACACCGGTAACTATCCCGACGAGGACCGGATCCGGCTCCAGATGGTCCACGAACCGTCGGGGTCGATCCTCTACCGGGAACAGATCGGCACCTCCGGCGAGTACGGCATCTTCAACGGAGACCCGAGCGACATCGACATAACGGACGAAACGCTGACGTTCGCGTGACGCGTGCCGACGGACTCGGCGCCGGGTCGGTGAGCGGGCGGCGGGCGCGGGATTTGTGCCCCACATCCGACAGAGGGATGGCCGCGTCTCAGTCCAGCGCCGCGAGCGCCTCGGCCGCCTCGCGGGCGGCTTCGAGGTGGTCGCGGGCGCGCCGCGGGTCGTCGGTCTCCTCGGCCGCCCGGGCGAACCGCGTCAGCGTCCGCGTCAGCGACGCGCGGGCGGCGCCGACGCCCTCGGCGTCGTCGGCCGACCGCGACGGGAGCGACTGCTGCGGCTCGGACCGCCGCGGCGACGACCGCCGTGTCGACGCCGAATCCTGCGAGGGCGCCGGTTCCTGCGGCGGTGTCGATCCCCGCGGGGCCGCGCTCGACGGAGGCGACCGCGACCGGACCGGTCCGTTCGCGCCGGCGTCGGCCGCGCCGCTCTCGGGCGCGGCGTCGACGCTCTCGGGGTTCGCGTCGGCCGACGTTCCGGCCTCGACCGCCGGAGTGTCGCCCGCGTCGGCCGAACTCTCGCCGCCCCCGGCCGGATCCCCGGCCGCCTCGGGCGAAGCTTCACCTGCCCCGCCCACTTCGGCCGGAGCCTCGCTCGCCTCGGTCGCGCCCCCGGCCTCGTTCCCGCAGGTGGGGCAGAACTCGCGGCCGTCGTACCGGAAGATGGGGTCGCCGCACTCCTCGCAGTGGCGGTTCGTCATCGTCGCGCCCTTCAGGAGGAGTTCGGACATCTGTTGGGTGTGCTCGCGCTTCTTCTCGTCCTCCGCGAACTTCTCGCGGAGCTTCTCTCGTTCCGCCTCCTTGTCGAAGCCGTCGCTCATGGGCGGACGAACGTGGTTCGCGGGCAAAAGTCCGGTGGGCTCGGGACGGGCGCGCCCGCGGCGCGAGCCGGCCGCGGCGCGGGAGCGCGGCCGCAACGAGAGCCGAGCGGCTACTCCTCGGTGACCGTGCGGTCCTCGTCCGGGTCGAGCTCGCCGCGGTGGATCTTCGCGCCGTCCTGCGCGACCTGTCGCCCCAGCACCGCGCACTTGACGCGCATCGGCGAGATGTCGACGCCGAGCATCTCGGTGACGTCGTCGGTGTCGAGCGCGTCGAGCTCGTCGACGGGCATCCCGTGGAGCCGCTCGGAGAGCATGCTCGCGGAGGCCATCGAGATGGCGCAGCCGTCGCCGGTGAACCGCACCGCCTCCACCGTCTCCCCGTCGTCGTCGAGGTCGACGTCCATCCGGATCGTGTCGCCACAGGAGGGGTTCTCGCCGACGTGCGTGAAGTCCGGATCCTCGAGCTCCCCGTAGTTGCGCGGGTTCTTGTAGTGGTCGAGGATCTGCTGTCGGTACATGTCCGAGCCCAGTCCCATACTGGCTCCGAATACGCCGCTCCCGCTCAAAAGGGTTCCGTCGAGCACGACCGTATATAAACGAGAACGGCACGCGCGAGGGAGTCGCTGGCGGCGCCAGCCGCCAGCGACGAGGCTGGGGAGGTGTGAGGCTGCGGTGCTGTGCGGGACGGGACGCAAAGGGGCAGTCGCGAGGGCGAAGCACGCCGCAGTAAGCACCGCAGCGAGTGAGCGAAGCGAACGAGCGAGGCGCGCAACAAGGCGCGCGAGTCCTCGCGGCTGGGGCTTTGGCGGTGGTCACCGCGGAGTCAGCGATCTCGTACAGTCGAGCGACTGAGACTTCGAGAGTGTCCGTCGTTCCTCCACGGTAAACGCGTAGCTACGCGAGTAGAAGCGAGAAGAAACCGGAGAGAGCGCGGTTCAGTTGTCGCCGGTCTTCGACTGCCACGCGTAGTCGCGCCGGGAGGCGGACTCGCCGAAGCCGCACGAGGAGCAGCGCTCCTTCTTAATGTGGTAGGACTTCTCGCCGCAGCGTCGACACTTCACGTGGACCGTCTTGTTCTTCTTTCCCTGAGAGGGCGTACCTGCGCCGGTCATGCTTTGATGGTGACGACGTTATCGCCGCGTATAATCGTTGTGTCTTCGATCGCGACCGCGAACTCGCCGTCGAGGTCGTCGTCGACGCGGTCGTCCACGTCGGCCTCGGGCTCGATGACGACGTTCATGTGCTGGTCGTAACCGCCGAGGACGCCGTAGTACGTCGTACCGTCCTTCAGGTGTACCGTTACGGGCTCCTCGAGCGACGCTTCGAGCACGTCGAGGGGTCGTCCACTCATTGTCCGTACCGCCGCCCGTCGCGGTAATAAAAATACCGGGACGCCGGCCCGGAGACCCGTCAGTTTGACACGAACCGGGTCACTCCAACCGCTCGCGCACGAACTCCGCCGCCGCCGGCACCGCGCTCGCGTACAGGGCGGCGTACACCAGACTCGCCTGCGTCCGCCGCGGCGCCGACCCGTACCCCTCCTCGACCCGGTCGGCGGCGTACCCGAACACCCCTAGCCCGGGGCGGAGGAGCCGCGCCGCCAAGGGATCGCCGGCGTCGACGGTCTCGCTCACCGCCGCGCGCGCCCGCTCTGCGGTCGACCGCACGGACGACTCCGTGGGTGCCGCTCGGTGCCGCCCGTCGCGGATCTCGCCCACGGCCGCCCGATACGCCTCGACCTCGGCCAGCGCGGTACCGGCCTCGACGACGGCGGTGGCGTGCTCGCCGGCGTCGGTCGCCCGGCTGACGTCCTCGACCGCCGACTCGACCCGCGTCTCGCCCGTGGCCGCCAACTCCTGTGCGACCGTTCCGCTCAGGTCTTCCTCGTCGAGCGGATCCTCTCCGCCGACGCGCTCGCGGACGCTCGCGCGCGTCCGACTCACCGACCCCCGGAGCGTCTCGGCGGCCGCGACCAGTGACGCCCACCGCGGCGACGCCTCGTCCCAGCTGTCGAGGCACGCCTCGCGGAGTCCCTCGGCGTCGGCCGCGGCCGCCTCGGCGCGCTCGACGCGGCCGACCGCCTCGCCCGCTTGGAACGGCTCGGCCACCGGGTCGGCGGGGTACGTCACCTGTGGTCTGACGCTCCTCGCGCACTCCGCGAGCAGCGATTCGACCGGTTCGTACGCCAGCACCGCCGCAGCCGTCGACTCGGCTCGGTACGCCAGATCCCCCGTGAGCGCCGTGCGAACGTCGCGGACCGCGCGTCGCCGAGCGGAGAGCTCCGATCCGTCGTCGTTCCCGGTCGCCGCGCGGTACGCGGCCCGGACCTCCGCGGCGTCCTCCCGGCGCCGGCGCCACGCGTCGAGGTCGTCGACCGGCCACTCGTCCGGCAGGCCCGCGTTCGCGCGCTCTCGCGCCCGTTCGCGCTTGGTCTCGATCTCCGTCGCGACCGCGGCGTTGGGCAGCTCCGGCTCGGCCGGCACGTCGTCCAACAGGCTCCGGGTCCGCGCCTCGTGGGCGGCCGCGAGCGACGCGGGAACGGCCGTCGGAAACGGCGACGCCGGCCACTCGATCGACCCGACGGCGTCGGCCGGGAGCGACACGGGCGAGTCGCGGCGCTCTTCGCCGCCGGCGAACGGGAGCCCCGAACAGCCGGCGAGCGCCGCCGCACCGGTCGCCGCGACGCCAGCGAGGAGCCGACGGCGCGAAGACGACCCGCGGGTCACGCCTCATCACCGCCGGTTCCGGACGAGGCCGACGCGTTGAACACGGCCGGCGGCTCCCCCCGTCGACAGGAGCTTGCCATGCCGCGCCCGCTTCCGTTCGAGTGATCGGCCGCGACTGGGATCCGGATCGCGAACCCGACGGTGTGGGTCGCCTCCGGGTCGCATTCGACGTCGGCCGGGCGGTACGCCCGACAGAAGTCGGCGTGCGGATGGAGGTCGCCATCCGCGAGGTCGTCCGGCTCGACGGACACCGACGTCAGCCGGACGTCTCGGCAGGCTCCCACGGGCATCGATAGGAGATACACCGACTCGGCGTCGAAGTCCGTCCCGGCGCAGAACGACCGGAGGCGCTCGCTCGCCGACGTTTCGGCGAAAGTGAGCGCCGCGAGGTCGTCCTCGGAGACCAGCACGCGATAGGCGTGCCGCCGCTGACGCGCCCGCTCCGTGGCCGAGAGCGACGGCGTCGCTTCGTCCCCGGTGACCAGCGCGCCGCCGTCCTCGTCGCGCGTCTTCTCGAGTTCGTAGTCTTCGATCCGCCGCTCGTTCCGAACCGGATAGCTGTTCGACGCGGTCTCGCTGCCGGAACAACCGGCCAGGGCGGCGATCCCTGACGCGGCCGCGAGGAGGACTCGCCGGCGGGGAACGTCTGCCATCGTCGACGGTTCGCCCGAGAGCGTCAAACCCTTTGTGGGGATCACCCGGAAACGCCCCTGTCACCGCGTTCGGACGCGAACCGCCCCCGCGCGACCGCCTCGCGTTAAGTTTGACGTGAATTGTGGTAGACGGCGAAGGCTTCGAGCCAGTTTTGAGCTGTCTCTAACGCGACATTGCTGAAACT
>NZ_AOJF01000044.1:0-48923 GCF_000337395.1 Halorubrum distributum JCM 13561 | reverse complement strand
CAGCCGCCAGCGACGAGGCTGGGGAGGCGTGAGGTGCGGGGCCGTGCGGGGCGGGGCTTCGGCGGTAGTCGTGTCGGTCTGCGACTTGCCAAAACGAGTTCAGGTCGACGTGTCGCCGTCGATCAGTTCGCGTGCTCGTCGACCCACGCCGTCAGGTCGTCGCCCGGGATGAACCCCTCGGCGCGGCGCGCAACGGGCTCGCCGTCGACGAAGAGGACGAACAGCGGGACGCTCCGCACGTCGAACCGCTCGACCAGCGGCGGGTCGTCGCGGGGGTTCACCATGCCGACCGCCAGATCAGTCTCGGCGCCGCGGGCCACGTTGCCGATCACCGGCTCCATGCTCGCGCAGATGCCGCAGCCGTCCGTGTAGAACTCCACGAGCGCGGCGTCGGCGTCGGCGACGAAGTCGTCGAGGGCGTCCTCGTCCGACAGCGAGACCGGACGCCGCCCGCCGGACGATCCGCCGTCGGCCGTCTCGGCCTCGCTCGATACAGTATTGGAACTCATACGCATTATTGTCGCCGGAGGGTAATAACTGCTTCTGTCGGGAACCGTGTTCCGGAAGAAAGACGAGGAGGGGTCCGTGAGACCGCGTTTCGATCCGCTACGCCGGCTCGTCGCCCTCGGGCTCGGTGCGCCACCCGCCCTTCAGCGTGACGAACCAGATCGAGAGGCCGGCGAGGACGAAGACGGCCGCCATGTACGGGATGATCGGCAGTTCGATCCCGACGAAGTCGAGGACGGTCCGCATCTCGTAGACGATCACGCCGAAGATGGCGAGCGTCACGAGTAGCCCGCCGCGGCTGATGTCGACGCTCATCCGACCACCTCGGCGAGCGAGGCCGACGCGTCGGCGATCCCTCCGAGCAGCGTCGCCGCCGCGTTCGCGAGCGCGTCGAGCAGCGGCGCGAGCCACACCGGATAGGTGCCGACACCGGGGCCGAGCAGGCCGCCGCGCTGTATGATCGCCGCCAGCGGGAGCGCGTACGCGAGGACGACGAGCGTCAGCGCGATACCGACCCACAGCCGGAGGTTATCGAGCACCTTCGGGGAGTCGTCGGGCCCGGACAGCGCGGACGGAATCGGGTCCCCGAGCCCCGATACCTTCGGGTTCCCCATCGTGAGCACGAGGTTCCCGATGAACAGGACGGTCGAGACGAACAGCAGGGTCCCGCCGATCGCGATCTGGATGTTGAGCTCCTCGAACCCGCCGAACATCGTCGGGTAGTCGAAGCCGGAGTACTCCGGCTCCGCGGTCCGTCGCGGGACGCCCAAGATCCCCTGCGCGTGCATCGCGTTCGACATCAGCGCCATGCCGATGAACCAGACGACGACCTGGACCAGGCCGATGGTGCGGCTGTAGATCGGCTTGTTGGTGATCTGCGGCCAGAGCCAGTAGGTGGCGGCCATGAACGTGAGCGCCACCGCGGTCCCCACGGTGAGGTGGAAGTGCCCCGGCACCCAGATCGTGTTGTGGATCATGTAGTTGATGTTCATGCCGGCGTTCACCATGCCGGAGAACCCGCCGGCGGCGAACATCAGCCCCGCGAGCATCATCCCCGTGAACGCCGGGTCGCGCCACGGGAGGTCGGTGAGCCAGCCGAGGAGGCCGCTCCCGCCGCGCTGGCGGGCGCCGTACTCCACGCTCGCGACGACGGTGAACGCGGTGAGCAGGCTCGGCAGCAGGAGGAACATCGTGTTCGTCATCGAGATGAACTTGAACCCCTCCGCGATCCCCGGGTCGAGGTACTGGTGGTGGATCCCGACCGGGGTCGAAAGCAGGAGGAACAGCACGAACACGACGCGAGCGAGCGGGTCGCTGAACAGCCGCCCGCCGGCGAGCTTCGGCAGGACCGTGTACCACAGCAGGTACGCCGGCATCAGCCAGAAGTAGACGACCGGGTGGCCGAAGAACCAGAACAGCGTCCGGGTCAGCGTCGGGTTCACCTGGTCGATCAGCCCGAGCGACCACGGCAGCAGGAAGATCAGCACCGAGGCGGCCACGGCGGACGACGCGATGTACCACATCGCCATCGTCGTCAACACCATGAACGTCTGGAGCGGGATCCGTTCGTCCGGGTTCTCGCGCTTCCACGCAAGCCACGTCCGGAAGTAGTCGGCACCCGCGATCCACGACCCGACGATGAACACCGCGAGCCCGGCGTAGAACATCGGGTGCGCCTGCAGCGGCGCGTAGAACGTGAACAACACGTCCGCGCTCATATCGATGGAGTCGACGAAACCGGCGAGAATCGACACGCCGGTCATCGTCATCCCGGCGGCCATCAGTCCGTACCACGTCCACGTGATCTTGGTGTTGAGCAGCGGCCGGTCGAGGCTCCGCACGACCGCCCACGTGAACAGGCCGACGAGGAAGAACGTCGTGAAGCTGAGCGCGAGGAACACCCCGTGTGCGGTGAGGGAGGTGTAGTAGTCGGTGGAGTCGATGAGCCCGCGGAACACGCCGGTCCGGTGGAGCGTCTGGATGATCCCGAATATCGCGCCGAGCGTGAGCGCGAGGAACGAACCGAGCAGCGCCGCCCGGACGATCCGCGCCTCCTCGGGGAACTTGTCTGCGAAGGTCTGCTCGGCCTCGATGGCCTCGCTCATTCGCCGTCACCTCCGCTGCTCTCGAACTCCGCTTGGCTCACGACGTTCACCTTCCCTTCCATCACGTGGTGGCCCGCGCCGCAGTACTCGTTACAGATGAGCCCGTACTCGGCCGGCTGGTCGGTCTCGACCGTGATCTCCGAGACCTCGCCGGGGACGACCATCGTGTTCGCGTTCGTGCCCGCGACCTCGAACCCGTGTATCACGTCCGCTGAGGTGACGTAGAACGTCACCGTGCTGTTCGCGGGCACGACGATCGGATCCGGCTGGAACCCGAACTGGCGAGCGACGACGTACGCCGCGTACTCGTCCTCGCCGACCTGCTCGACGCGGGGCTCCGAGAACCGCTCGTCCTCGTCTAACGCGCCGGCGTCGACCGTCGGTTCGGTGTCGCTCACCATCGCGACGCCGGGACCGACGGCGCCGTAGGTGACCGACCCGAGGAGGAACAAGATTAACAGCACCGACGCCGCCAGCCAGATCTTCTCGTAGGCGTGAATGTGCATGTTGTGATCACCCCACAACGACGAGATCGCGGCCGAGGAACTCGATGTAGTAGATGTACACCCACGAAAGCACTAGGATGACGAAGTAGATCGCGATGAGCGTGAGGGTCCCGATCGGGTCGAACTCCTCCGTCTCACCGCTCACGTCGTCTGTCGGAGCGTGTGCGGTCTCGTTTTGGCCCATAGGCGGGGGTAACAGCAAAGAAGTATATAAGATCCACCCGTTCTCGAACCCTGAAAACACGGGTGTTATATATTTTCGGCGGGCGATAGGAGACGGTATGGACTTCTCGATCCAACAGGGCGTGCTCCTGGTCCTCGGCGGGTTCGTTCCCGCGGCAGTGTTCATCGCGGACCGAGCGGAGGTCTTCGTCGCGATCACGCTGGTGAACGTCCTGCTCATCTGGGCGAGCCTCCGGATCGCGACCGGCGGAAGCTTCCCGGGAGTCGGCGGTGACGCGGACGACCCCGAACACGCGTAGTCGACCCGAACAGGCCGTGAGACCACCGCACCCGGTCCGCGGACCGACAGGATGGAACCCGGACCACGTATGACAGGCTGTACACTCTGTGATCTCCCGGTCAGAGACGACCCGCACACCGCACCCGACGTCGACGGCGAGTTCTGCTGTCGGGGCTGTCTGACCGTCGCGCGCTCGCTCGACGACGTCGAGGACCTCGACGAGCTCGACGCGCGGCGCCCGGACGCGACGCCGAGCGAGGAGTTCGACGGGGAGACGACGTTCCTCCACGTCGACGGGATGCACTGCGCCACCTGCGAGTCGTTCCTCGAGATGACGGCGGGCGAGCAGGAGGGCGTCGCGGCCGCCGAGGCGAGCTACGCCACCGACACGATCCGGGTCGACTACGACCCGGAGGCCGTGGACGCGGACGAGCTCCCCGACCGGCTCTCGGTCGCGGGGTACTCGGCGAGCCGCCGCGCCGACCCGGACGCGGAGGACAACGACGCGGTCGTGCGGTTCCTCATCGGCGGCGGCTTCTTCGGGATGATGGCGATGCTGTGGTACGTCCTCTTCCTCTACCCGACCTACTTCGGCTACGAGCCGATCGTCGACCTCGGCGGCGTCTCCGGTACCTATCTCTTCGCGCAGATCTGGCTGTTCGCCTCCATCGTGCTGTTCTACACCGGCTACCCGATCCTCCGAGGGGCGTACGTGAGCCTCCGGGCGCGGCAGCCGAACATGGACCTGCTCGTGTCGCTCGCGGCGACGAGCTCGTACGCGTACAGCACGCTCGCGCTGCTCGTCGGGCGGACCGACCTCTACTTCGACGTGACCATCGCCGTCATCTTGGTCGTCACCGCCGGCAACCACTACGAGTCGATAATCAAGCGCCGGGCGACCGGCATGCTCGCCGACCTGACGACGACCGAGGACCGCACCGTGCGGACCGAAGCGGGCGAGACCCTCGCCGCGGACGAAGTCGCCCCCGGCGATCGGCTCCTCGTCCGCCCCGGCGAGCGCGTGCCGTTCGACGGGACAATCGCGGAGGGGACCGCCGCGGTCGACGAGGCCTTGATCACCGGCGAGTCGCTGCCGGCGACGAAACGCGAGGGCGACCCGGTCCGCGGGGGCACCGTCGTCACCGACTCGCCCGTCGTGATCGAGGTCGGCGAGGACGCGGAGAACACGCTCGACACCCTCGTGCGACTGCTCTGGGAGATCCAGAGCTCGCGGTCCGGGATCCAGCGGCTCGTCGACCGACTGGCGACGGTGTTCGTCCCCCTCGTCGTGGCGGTCGCGGCCGTCGGCGCCGCGGCCACCCTCGCGCTCGGCTCGGCGCCGATCGACGCGGCGCTCGTCGGGCTGACGGTGCTGATCGTCTCCTGCCCGTGTGCGCTCGGGCTGGCGACGCCGCTCGCGGTCGCCGCCGGGATCCGCGACGCGGCGAAGCGCGGCATCGTCGTCGTCTCCGACGCCGTCTTCGAGGCGGCCGCCGACGTCGACACGGTCGTCTTCGACAAGACCGGGACGCTCACCGACGGCGAGATGCGGCTGCTCGACGGGACCGCCGAGGACGGGACCTCGGTCGACCGCGTCCGCGAACGGGCGGCGGCCGTCGAGCGCGCCTCGATCCACCCGGTCGCCGAGGCGATCGTCGCGGGCGTGCTGGGAGATGCCGGAGAGGCGGCGGGCGAGCGACCGGCCACCGACGGCGGCGCCGCGGCCGCCGCGGACCCGGGCGACGGCCCGCCGGCCGAGGTCGACGCGCTCGACACCCCCGCCGCGACCGACGTCGACGTCTTCGACCGCGGGGTCGCGGGGCGCGTCGGCGGCGACGAGGTCGTCGTCGGCCACCCCGACCTCTTCGACGAGCGGGGGTGGCCGGTCTCGGACCGGCTCCGCGAGGCGAGGGCGGCCGCCCGCGACCGCGGGAACGTCCCCGTCTACGTCGGCTGGGACGGTCGCGTCCGCGGGGTCCTGACCGTCGGCGACGAGGTGCGCGACGGGTGGGAGGCGGTCGTCGCCGACCTCGACGCGGACGGCCGGCGCGTGGTCGTGCTCACGGGCGACGGGCCCGCGGCCGCGGCGCGGTTCGCGGACCACCCCGCGATCGACGAGGTGTTCGCCGAGGTGCCGCCGGAGGCGAAGGCCGAGACGGTCCGGCGACTCGGCGCGGACGGGGCGGTCGCGATGGTCGGCGACGGGAGCAACGACGCCCCCGCGCTCGCCGCGGCCGATCTCGGGATCTCGATCGCCTCCGGGACGGACCTCGCAGCGGACGCCGCCGACGCGGTCCTGCTCGACGACCGGCTCTCTGCGGTCCCGGAGCTGTTCGCCCTCACGCGTGGGACGAACCGGCGGCTGAAACAGAACCTCGGCTGGGCGTTCGTCTACAACGCGGTGGCGATTCCGATGGCGCTCTCGGGCGTCCTCAACCCCCTGCTTGCCGCGCTCGCGATGGCGTCGAGCAGCATCCTCGTGGTGACGAACTCCGCCCGCGCCGTTTATAAGGGCGACTGAGACGCGGCGACGCGGGCGATGCTATTTAAAAATGGGCGGTGGCGCGTGCCGACGAGCGGCCGCAGGCCGCGAGTCGCACGCGCGAGGTCGCCGGCGCTACGCGCCGGCTGCCAGAGAATCTCCGATTCTCGCTGGAGTCAGTCGCCGGAGCGAAGCGGAGNGTTGCTGTGCGTCCCCGCGAGCGAAGCGAGCGGGAGCACGGAAGTCGCAGCCCGCACAGCGACCGAAGGGAGCGAGCAGGAACGTCTTCCGGCTGGGGCTTTGGCGGTGTTCACCGCCGATCCGCGACCACCCATTTATAAACGAACGGCTTGGCCGCTGGCGGCGCTCCTCATCGGTCCGTGCGACGCCTTTTATAAAAGAACGACCGCGTGTTACGCCGTCGCGCCGACGTACGGCTTGACCGCGCGGACGATCGCGTCGACGTCGTACTCGTCCTCCTCCTTGTCGAAGACGACCTCGTCGTCCGCGCGGACGACGAACACGCCCGCGTCGCCGGTCACCAGCGCGACCTCGTCGACGCTCTCGCCGAACTGCTTGAGGATCGCCTCGGAGACGTCTTGCGCGCGGTTCAACATGCCACAGGGGACGCAGTACTCGATTTCGACGCGTGTCATAACTCACTGTAGAAGGCGAATCGGATTAAAAGCGAGGGTCACATCTCGTCTCGGTTCGCCGACGGCGGCGGGGTCCGCTCGCCGGCGACCGCAACGGCCTCACACCACCAGTGCGTCGAAGACGACGGCGAACAGCAGCAGGCCGAGGTAAGCGTTCGAGGCGTGGAACGCGCGGAACGCCGCGCTCTCCGTCTGCTCGTAGTGGAGCCGGACGACCGTCCAGAGGAAGACGGCGCCGACGCCGACGCCGACGACGGCGTACAGCGCGCCGAGCGGATCCGCTGCCGCCGCGAGCGCGACCGCGGCGACCAGCGTCGCGCCGAGGTACCAGAGGATGTGCCGGCGCGTCGTCGTCTCGCCGCGCACGACGGGCATCATCGGGAAGCCGCCGCGCTCGTAGTCGTCCTTGTACGCCAGCGCGAGGTTGTAGAAGTGCGCGGGCGTCCACAGGAAGATGACGAGGGCGAGTAGCAGCCCGCCGCCGCCGACCTCGCCCGTGACCGCGGCCCAGCCGATGAGCGCCGGGAGCGCGCCGGCCGCGCCGCCGATGACGGTGTTCTGGACCGTGTTCGGCTTGAGGACGAGAGTGTACACGACGCTGTAAAATACGATCGCGACCAGCCCGAGCGCGGCCGTCAGCGGGTTCACCGTCCAGAACAGCGCGAGCGAGACGACGGTCAGCAGGCCGCCGAACGCGAGCGCGTGCGGGACGGGAACGAGGTCGGTCGCGAGCGGGCGGTCGCTGGTGCGTTGCATCCGCTTGTCCACGTCGCGTTCGAGGACGTGGTTGAACGTCCCGGAGGCGCCGATCGAGAGCGCACCGCCGGCGAGCGTCGCCGCCACGACGGGCGGCGTGAAACCGGAGCCGCCCGCCAGCGCCATCGCCGCGGCGGCGACGAGGCAGAGCAGCCACATCAGCCGCGGCTTCATCAGCCGGAAGTACGCGGCCGCGGTGGCCTTCAGCCGCGGGAGGGTCGCGGACGGAATCGACGGCTCCGGCGCCTCCTCGACCGGCGGGAGGTGGTCGGTTCCGGGCTCGAAGTCGTCGGGGGCGTCGTCGGGGTTCCCCGTCTCGGCCTCCAGCCACCACGCGAGCGCCGCGAGGACGGCGCCGAAGATGCCGATCCCGAGGAGGAGGTGGGCGGAGCCGAGCGCGGCCGGCAGGTCGCCGAGCGCGACGAGCGCGCCGACCCCGGCCTGGGCCGGATAGACGACGAGCGCGGCGAGGAGCGCGGCGCGGACCCGGCGGTCGGCGCCGTGCCGCCACGCGAGCGCGGCGGAGAGGGCGACGAGGAGGCCGACGACGACCGCGAGGACGCGGTGGCCGAGGGCGATCCATCCCGCCGTCGCCGTCGGCAGGGCGGCGCCGCTCCCGCAGGCGGGCCAGCCGCCGCAGGCGGTCGCCGCCTCCGTGAGGGAGGTGGTCGCGCCGACGACGACGAGCAGGTACACGCCCATCGCGGCCGCGGCCAGCACCGCGGGGAACTTGTCGGGGACGTTCACTCACCTCGGCTTGGGAGTCAGTCCATTTAGACCCCGCGCTTCCACCGCTGGCGAGTCCGCGCGTTCGCCGCGGTCGGCGGACCCCGGCCGCGACCTACGAGGGCGTCGCGTCGCCGCCCTCGCCGCGCTCGCGCAGGATGCGGTCGACGATGTCGCCGCTGGAGAGCAGTTCGTCCTCGTACTTCGGTTCCCGCCCCGACGCGCGCTCGACCCGGCAGTCGATGCCGCGGGCGTCGAGGGCGGCCGCGATGTCGGCCTCGTCGTGGTGCTGGTCGAATCCCAACACGATCACGTCGGGGTCGAGCCGCTCGATGGGGACGAACACGTCCTCCGGGTCGCCGAGGTGGGCCTCGTCGACCGCGGCGAGCGCTTCGACCATGTCGCGCCGCTGGCGGGCACAGAGGATCGGTTCGGGCTTGTGCGTGACGTTGGTGCGGCGGGCGACGATTGCGTGGAGCTCGTCGCCGTGCGTCGCCGCGTCCTCCAGGTAGTGAACGTGGCCGGGGTGGAGCAGGTCGAAGGTGCCCTGCGCGACGACCCGCGTCATCTGAACCACGAGAGGAAGCCGCCGGAGTCTCGGTCGTCCAGCTCGCGGTCGATGTCCGCCTGTGTGAAATCGAAGAAGTGCTCGTCTGGCACCTCCACGTCGAGCACGTCGAGGGTCGTCTGCTTCCCCTCGTTGTCGAACGCCTTCCAGTCGCCCCACCCGTAGGGCGCGCCCGCGATGATGTGCACCTTCCCCTGTCCGAACGTCGCGAGGTCGGCGTCGCTCGGGCGCAGCGCGCCGTTCGGGTGTGAGTGGACCGACCCGACCGCGCGCATGTCGTTCGGCTTCATGTGCGTCCGGACGCTGGCGCTCGTCGGGCTCGACTCCGTCCCCGGGATGACGAGCACGTCGGTGATCACCTGCCCGTCCCGGTCGAGGTCAAGCTTCCGGGCGTCGTCCGCGCGGAGGAACCCCATGTACTCGTTGGGGTGGGTCTCCTCGCTCGCCTCGAGCACGAACTCCAGGGTCTCTCGGGCGATCCCGAGGAGCTCGTCCGAGCGGAACAGTCGCATGGACGAGACAAGTCGCCGTCGCCTCATAGGGGTTCCGGACCGCGGGACACGGGGGCGGTCCCTCCGCCGCTGCCGAGCCGCGTCCGGGGGCCCGAGCCCCGAGAGAACAGGCTTAACACCGGCCGTTCCCGAGAAGCGTCCATGAGCGAAAACACCGCCGGGGATTCCGGCACGCGGGGCGATTCGAGCCCCGAACCCGACGCCGACGCGGCGGAGGGGACGGTCGAGGACCGGTCGGCGCGCGCGGCCGACGACCGCCCGACCGTCTACGACCTGGCACCGGACTGTACCCTCGAAGACGCCGAGGTCGACGCCTTGTATCACGCGGAGGTCAACGGCGTCGTCGACTACGGCGTGTTCGTCGACCTCTCCGACGCCGTGAGCGGACTCGTCCACGAGTCGAACCTCGGCGGCGACTACGCCGTCGGCGACCGGCTGATCGTCCGGCTCACCGAGGTGAAGGAGAACGGCGACGTCGCGTTCGACGACGTCGACCCCGACGACTACCGCACCGAGACCGTCGCCCACGAGCCGACAGTCTCGCGGGTCCGCGGCCTGACCCCGGGCGACGAGGTGACCGTCGAGGGCGAGGTCGTCCAGGCGAAACAGACCGGCGGCCCGACCATCTTCGCCGTCGCCGACGCCTCCGGCGTCCTCTCGTGTGCCGCCTTCGAGTCCGCCGGCGTCCGGGCGTACCCCGAGGTCGAGGTCGGCGACATGGTCCACGTCTCGGGGACGATAGAGAGCCGCGAGAACGCGCTCCAGCTGGAGGTCGACTCGCTGACGCGGCTCCCCGACGAGCGCGCCGCCGAGGCCCGCGAGCGCTTCGAGGCGGCCCTCGACGAGCGCGCCGAGCCCGCGGACGTCGACCCGCTGGTCGAGTGGGAGGCGTTCGAGCCGATCCACGAGGACCTCCGCGAACTCGCACGGCTGCTCCGCCGGACCGTCCTCGCCGGGCGCCCGATCCGCGTCCGCCACCACGCCGACGGCGACGGCATGTGCGCCGCGATCCCGGTCCAGCTCGCCTTGGAGAACTTCGTCGAGGAGGTCCACGGCGACCCCGACGCGGCGCGCCACCTCTTCAAGCGGCTCCCGAGCAAGGCCCCCTACTACGAGATGGAGGACGTCACCCGCGACCTCAACTTCGCCCTGGAGGGCCGCGCCCGCCACGGCCAGAAGCTCCCCTTCCTGTTGATGCTCGACAACGGGTCGACCGAGGAGGACGTGCCGGCCTACGAGAACCTCGCGCACTACGACATCCCCATCGCGGCGGTCGACCACCACCACCCCGACCCCGAGGCGGTCGAGCCCCTGCTCGACGCCCACGTCAACCCCTACCTCCACGGCGAGGACTACCGGGTCACCACCGGGATGATGTCCGTCGAACTCGCCCGCCTGATCGACCCGTCGCTCACCGAAGAGCTCGAGCACGTGCCGGCCGTCGCCGGCCTCTCCGACCGCTCGAAGGCGGAGGCGATGGACGACTACGTCGCGCTCGCCGAGGGCGCGGGCTACGACGAGTCCGACCTCCTCGACATCGGCGAGGCGCTCGACTACGCGGCCCACTGGCTCCGCTACTCCGAGGGGAAGACCCTCGTCAACGACGCCCTGAACGTGGGGTGCGACGACGAAGCGCGCCACGAGGAGCTCGTCGAGTTCCTCTCCGAGCGCGCCGAGCGCGACGTGGAGCGCCAGCTCGACGCCGTCGACGACCACGTCGAACACGAGCGGCTCGCCTCGGGCGCGCACCTCTACCGGATCGACCTCGACGAGTACGCCCACCGGTTCACGTACCCCGCGCCGGGCAAGACCACCGGCGAGCTCCACGACGCGAAGGTGAAGGAGACGGGCGACCCCGTCATCACCATCGGCTACGGCCCCGACTTCTGCGTCCTCCGCTCGGACGGGGTTCGCCTCGACATCCCGAACATGGTGACCGAGCTGAACGAGGAGCTGCCCGAGGCCGGCGTCTCCGGCGGCGGCCACCTCGTCGTCGGCTCCATCAAGTTCGTGAAGGGGCGCCGGAGCGAGGTGATCGAGGCGCTCGTCGAGAAGATGGCTGGCGCGGAGATCGACGAGGCGCTCTCGTCGACGATCGCGCTCGACGACTGAGCCGGCGGTTACGACCGCTCGCAGCGGTCCGGAACCCGCTCGCGCCGACCCGGTTTCTCAGCCGAACGCGATCTCCCGCCGAGCGACGGCGCCGGCCCCCGCGAGCGCGACGCCGAACCCGCCGACGAAGGCGATCGGCAGCTGAATCCCGCCGCCGCGCCAGTCCGCCGCGTACGCGCGGGCGTAGAAGTCCGCGACCGACTCGTCCTCTATCGCGAGCAGGACCTCGCGGTTGTTCGTCTCCGCGCTCGGGTTCCAGTTGAGGCTGCCGACGACCGCGGTGTCGTCGACGACGAGCCCCTTCGCGTGGACCTTCCCGAACCGGCCGCGCGGCTCGGCGAGGTCGACCGCGATCGGCTCGTCCGCGAGCCGCTTCGAGAGGTTCCGGTTCGCCTCGCGGTCGTACCACGCGTCGGAGAGCAGCAGGTGAACGTCGACCCCGCGGTCCGCGGCGCGCCGAAGCGCGCGGACGATCCGGTCGTTCGGACCGCCCACCCGCGGCACGACGGCGAGCACCCGCTCGTCGGCGGCGTCGATACGCGCGACGATCCGGTCGGCGGCGTTGCCCGGGGCGGTCAGGACCGTCACGTTCGCCGCGACCGGCTGCGCGGGCGCGTCGAACCGCGTCGGGTAGGAGCCGTTCGCGCGTCCGCCGCCGTGGAACTCGGTGTCCGCCCGGAAGGCGCGCCACGGCCGCGCGTCGCGGGCCTCGAAGTCGGCGCGGAACAGCGCCGCGAGGTCGTCCGCGACGGCGGCGCTCCGGTCGGTTCCGGCACCGTCCGCCGTCTCGTCGTCCCACGTCTCGCCGTTGCCGCCCACGACGACGCCCCACCCGCGGTTGCTGTGCCCGCCCGTGCCGGACGGCTTCCAGTTCTCCGTGAGGACGACGGCGCGGTCGTCCGCGACCGCGTACTTCGGGTGGTGAAAGCGGAACCGCTCGACCTCGCCGTCGAGGATCCGAACCTCGACGCCGGCGGCCGTCAACCGGTCGATCAGCGCCGCGCTCCGCGCCGGGAAGCCGCCGACCGGCGACCCCTCCAGCAGCACGCGAACCCGCACCCCGCGGTCGGCGGCCGCGACGAGCGCCTCGACGACCCGCTCCGAGGTCAGCGTGTAGCCGGCGACGAACAGGCGCTCGTCCGCGCTCCGGAGGGGATCGACCGGCACGCCGGGGCTGTCCGGGAGGACGAAGGGCCTCACGGCCGCGTCCGCGGTCGACTCCGGCGAGCGGGGGTCGTACCCGCGTGGGCGCCACTCGCCCCACGACGCGCGCCAGCGGTACCCCTCGCGGGCGCGGTCGTAGGAAACCACGTCGACCGCGGTCCCGTTTCGCCGGAGCTCGATCCGGTCGCCCGACGCCGACAGCGGGAAGTAGTCGGTCAGACGGCGAATCTGACGCCGGTCTGCGACCGCGGCGGCCGTCCCCGAGTCGCCGGCGAGGATCGACGCGGTCCGGTTCGGCGCGGTCGACAACGTCACGGTCCCGCTCGCGTTCGCCGGAATCCCGGCGTCGTAGTAGCCGTCGGAGAGCGACCAGTTCCCGCGCTCCGGCAGGGAGACGACGAGGTATTCGCCGCGGTTCTCCGCGGTCGTCGGGTTCGGGTACAGCCCGACGATCCGGGGCTCGCTGTCGGCGGCGGAGGCGTTCGCCGAGGTGGGCTCGACCTCGTCGAGCGGCGCGGCGGCGCCGAGCGGGGCGGCCGCGGCCGGAAGCGAGCAGGCGACGCTCGCCGCGGCGACGAGCAAGAGGAGCGCGGCGACGCGGGACCGGCGGCTCGGACGACGGGGTGACACGGCGAGCGTGGCGCCGGTATCGGATAAAAGGGTTCGCGGCCGCCGCGAGGGGGACGAGCGCGCGTCTCAGGCCGTCGGCGCGGGCTCGGCCTCGTCGAGCGCGCGCTCCGCCTTCTCGCCCTCCGTCGAGACGACGAACGAGCGCTCGTCCGCGTACTCGGCGACCGCCTCGAGCGCCTCTCGGGTGCCGATCTGGCGGAGCGCCCAGCCGGCGGCCGCGCGGACGTCGTCGGATGGGTGCGCTTCGAGGGCGTCGGCGAGCGGGTCGACGGCGCGGGTGTCGCCGATCAGGCCCAGCGCGCGGGCGGCGTGGGGGCGGACCAGCTCGTCGGTGTCGCCGTCGGGGTCGAGCTGGTTCGCGAGCGGCTGGACGGCCTCCGGCGCGCCGATTTCGCCGAGCGCTTTGAACACGGCCTTCTGGAGCTGCGGGTTCGAGTCCTCGTCGACGTACTCCACGAGGGTGTCGGTCGCCTCCTCGGCCGCCATCTTCCCGAGGATCCGGATCGCGGGGCGGTCGCGCTTCTCGGCGCGGCCGAGGACCTCCTCGACGGACGCCTCGGTCTTGCCGCGCTTGCCCATGCGCTCGAACGCCTCCAGGCAGTGGCGCTCCATGAACTCGGACTGCAGCGAGTCGAGCGCGAGCAGGATCATGTCGACGTTCCCCTGCGCCTCGTGCTCCTTCAGCGCGGCCCACTCGACCGGGAAGTCCTTGTAGTGGCCGAGCACGTCGTAGTACCCCTGCGCGCGGAGCTGCTCGTGGGTCTCGAGGTCGTCCCACTCCTCGGCGTCGTCGAGGGCGGCCTCCAGGTCGTCGGTCGCCGCCAGCAGCGCGGCGATCGCGTCCGCGTCCTCGTCGGCGTCGAAGCCGGCCTCGGCGACCGCCGCGGCGACGGCGTCGAGCGCCGCGGTGAGCTGATCGACGGGGATCGGCTCCGCGGCGGCGGGCTCCTCACCGTCCGCGGCCTCGTCGAGCAGCGCCTCGGGGTCCTCGTCGGCCTCGTCGATCGCGTCGGGGGCCGCGTCGTCGACCGCGTCGGCGGCCTCGCCGACGAACGACGCGACGGCGGCCGCGGCGTCGTCGTGGCCCGCCTCTGTCCACTCGGTGTCCGAGACCGTCCCGGACGCGGCCTCGACGGCGTCGACGACGTCCTCGCCGTAGGGGCCGCGGGCGTCCGCGACGCCGTCGCGGAGCTCCGCGACGCGGTCCTCGAGGTCGCCGCGGGGGTCGTCGGCGTCCTCGTCGTCCTCGTCCGGCTCGGGGAGGTCGGCCTCCTCGATCCCGGTCTCGGCGTCGTCCAAGAGCGCCTCGACGTCGTCGAGGTCGGCCTCCGTCTCGGCGGCCTCGAGCCGCTCGGCGATCTCGTCGAGGTACTCGTTCAGGGACTCCTCGGTCGCGTCATCGGGGAGCGTCGGGGCGGCCGTCTCCGTCTGCTCGCCGGCGTCCCCGCCGTCGTCCGCGGCGTCGGCCTCCTCGGAGGCGTCGGCCGGGTCGTCGTCGCCGTTGCTCATATACCACGAACTCCGTGTGTAGTCCATTAAGAGGTTTCCCTTCGCGGGCGTCGAGCGGCCGTACGCGGGGACCGAATCGGATGCGCTCGGCGGACGGATTCGCTGCGGCCGGACGGCCGACCGTCGCCACTCGGCGATCAGACTGTCGATGCTCCGCACCGAACCCGCTGCGGACGCCTCGGCTCAAGGGGCGTGTTCACGACCAGCACACTTTTATTATCCCCATCTAATACCGGAACGATTCGATGCTGGACATCGACCGCGAGGCGATCACCGACGGGCCGGTCGGGCGCGTGCTGCTCGTCCTCGCGGCGCCGCTCGTCGCGCAGAACGTCGTGTACGTCGCCAACGCGCTGGTCGACACGTTCTGGCTCGGGCGGGTCGGCGAGGACGCCGTCGCCGCCGTCGGGCTCAGCCTCCCGATCCAGTCGCTGCTCGGCGCGACGGTCGTGGTCGGCGCGGTCGGCACCCAGATCCTCGTCTCGCAGCGCGCCGGCGACGGAGACGACGCGGGCGCGCGCCGCGTCGCGGTCAACGGCGCGCTCGTCGCGCTCGCGGTCACGGCGGCGGTCGCGATCCCAGTGGTCGTCTACGCCGAGGAGGTGGTGGCGCTGCTCGGGGCGGACCCGGCGCTCGCCGGGACGACCGCGACGTACCTCGCGATCGTGATCGCCGTCCTCCCGGTCGGCGCGGTCGGTGACACCGTCGAGAACTGCTTCACGGCGTACGGGGACACCCGAGCGGTGTTCCACGTGAGCCTCGTGGGCGTCCTCGTCAACCTCGTCGCCGCGCCGGTGCTCATCTTCGGGGTCGGCCCCGCCCCGCGGCTCGACGTCGCCGGCGCCGCGCTCGGCACCGCGCTCGCGGGCGTCGCGAGCCTCCTGTGGATCCTCGGGTACGCCGCGGGGATCGGCCGCGACACCTTCCGGCTCACCCCGGAGGCGTTCGCGCTCGATTTCGCGGCGGTCCGCGAGGTCGTCTCGGTCGGCCTCCCGCTCGGCGGCCAGCGCGGCGTGAGCGAGCTGGTCCGCGTCCTCGTCGTCGGCCTCGTCGCGGTCGCCGGCGGCGCGGCGGGCGTCGCGGCGTACACGGTCGGCGCCCGGGTCGCGACGCTCGCGGTCGTACCCGCCATCGGAATACAGCAGGCCGCCCAGTCGATGATCGGCCAGAACCTCGGCGCGGACGCCCCCGAGCGCGCCCGCCGGACGACGACGGTCGGCACGGGGATGGTCGTCGCCGGGTTCCTCGCGCTCGGCGCGGTCCAGTTCCTCTTCGCCGGCGGGATCGCGGACCTGCTCGCGCCCGACCTCACCGCGACCGGCCGGTCCCTGTCGGTCCTCTACCTCCGGATCCTCGGCGCCTCCTACTGGGCGCTCGGCGGGACCTACACCCTTCTGGCGGGGTTCAACGGCGCCTCCCGCACCCGGACCTCCTTCGTCGCCGACCTGGTCAAGTACTGGGCGGTCCGGTTCCCGATCGCGGTCGCGGCCGTCCCGGTCGCGACGACGTTCGGCGCGTTCGGCGTCACCGTGACGCCGGGACTGGGGTGGGGCGTCGAGGCCGTCTTCTGGGCGGTCGCGGCCTCGAACGTCGTCGGCTTCCTCGGACTGGGCGGGTACTTCCTGTACACGACGCGGCGCGGAATGTTCTCGAACGCCGCCGAGCGCGCGAACGGCGGAAGCGCGGAGGCCGCGGACGCCGCCGACGACTGAGCGCGGGCGGCAGCGGGACCCCCCGTCACTCCGCGAGCAGGTCGGCGCTCTCGACGACCGTCGCGAACTCGCCGTTCAGGTGCGCGAGGGCGACGCGGTGGGAGGTCTCGGGGTCGATCCGCTCCCCGTCGGGCGCCTCGCGGGCGTGCGTCGCGGTCGCGTCGGCGACCACCCGCACGTCGTAGCCGCGGTTCTCGGCCTCTCGCGTCGTCGTGGAGACGCAGTGGTCGGTGGTGAGCCCGCAGACGACGAGCGACTCGTGACCCGCCTCGCGGAGCCACGCGTCGAGCCCGGAGCCGAGGAAGGCGCCGTTGACCGACTTCTCGAACGTCGGCTCCCCGTCGACGGGCGCCGTCGACGGCTTCCACGCGAAGCCGGGGGCGTCCGGACGTAAGGGGGAATCCGGCTCCGTCGAGGCGTGGCGCACGTGCGCGACCGGGCGATCCGCCGCGCGCCAGCGGTCGAGGAGCGCGGCCGCGGCCGCCTCGGCGTCGGGGTTGTTACGCTCGCCCCAACCGGGCTCGTCGAAGCCGGTCTGGAAGTCGACGAGGAGGAGGACGGACCCCTCGTCCGCCGGCGAGTCAGTCATCGCCGAGCCCCGAGGTGACGGGCGCGTCCGCGTCGGCGCCCGAGGCGCCGTCGCCCTCGTCCGCGAAGCGACGCCACGCGCCCGGTTCGAGCAGGGGCTCGGGCGCCTTCGGGTGGTCGCGGGTCGGCGACAGGGGACAGGCGTCGGGGCTCGCGTCGTCGTCCACGCGGAAGAGGTACTGCTTCCACTCGCGGTCGCCCTCGGTGCCCCAGTCGCCGAGGTCGGCGTGGGGACAGACCCCGTCGTAGTCCCCCATCCGGTCGCGGATCGCCTCGCGGGCGCGCTCGCCCGCCTCGGTGTCGGCCGTGATCCCCTCGAAGACGGCGCGGGGCTGGAAGGTGATCTCCAGGCCGACCGGCGAGTACCGGCTCTTCCGGTCGTCGTAGAAGGGCGCGCGAGAGGTCGGGAACAGCGCCTCGCCCCCGAAACAGAACTCCCAGCGCGGCGTGTCGGGATCGGTCGGGATGTCGTCGGGCCACGGCTCGGGGTCGTGGACGTGGAGGAACTCCAGCACGTGCCAGAGCCGCTCGTGGTAGTGCGCCTCGCCGCGGTCGCCCGCGGGCGGTTTAAAGAACACTGCGAGCGGCGCGCGGTCGGCGTGGTCGTCGTAGGTGTCGAGGTATTCGAGCAGCACGTCGCGCAGTCGCAACAGCGCGGCCGGGTCCGTCGTCGACTCGCAGGCGGCGTACAGGAGGTCGCCCTCGCGCTCGACCTCGATGCCGAAGTAGCAGGGGAACGGCGACCCGTCGCGCTCGCCGAGCATCGACTCGCGGAAGGTTCGGTAATGTTCCCGGAGCCACGCCGGCGCGTCGTCGAGCCGACCGCGGAGCGTCGCCTGGTCCAACAGCACGCCCTCGGTACCGGGCTCGTTCATACGCGTTGTCGGGGCGAAGCGGTCTTTTGGCTTTCGCCGGCTTCGGCGCGGCGGGAACGGTTCGGTGGCGCTATTTCAATCCGACCAGCGCGGTGGCGCGTGCCTCCGAGCGCCCACCGGGCGCGAGGAGCACGCGCGAGGGAGTCGCGAGCGAAGCGAGCGACGAGGCTGGGGAGGCGTGAGGTGCTGTGCGGTCGCGGTGGGGTGGGACTCAAAGGGGCAGTCGCGAGGGCGGCGCAGGCGACGTAAGCACCGCAGCGAGCAGCGCGAGCGAGGAGCACAGCGAGCGTGCGCCGCCCTCGCGACTGGGGCTTTGGAGCCCCTCGTCGTCGATCCGTGATCAACCATTTATAAGCGAGCGACTGAGGCTTTAGCGGCTTTCATCTCCGGTTCGGTGGCAGAGGAACGCAAAACGCCGGCCCAGAACGAACCGTTTTACAGATTGTCAATCACTTACAACCGCGAACCGGGAGGCATCGCTCTCCTCGGTCGGGGCGGTGACCAACGACACGCCGACCGTCAGGGCGCCCGACAGCACCATCAGCCCGAGCGCGACGTCCCAACCGCCGAGGACGGTCCGGGGAAGCGTCGGAACGGCGCCGACGACCGCCGACAACACCACCGCGAGGTACGCGACCTGCGGCACCGCGACGCCGACGATCATCCCCGTGCGCGTCGTCCGCGGCCAGTAGAGCGCGCAGAGCACGGGGAGCGCGAGCAGCGCGAACCCGGAGAAGGCGGTGTCGCCGACCTCGATCAGCGTCCCCGGCCGGAACAGGCTCGCGACGAACGCCAGCGTCGCGAACGCCGCGACGCCGATCCGCGCGATCCACGCCTCGCGCCGCTCGGAGGCGTCCGCGTCGATCAGCGGCCGGTACAGGTCGCGAGTGAAGTACGACGACCCCGAGAGCAGCATCGAGTCAGAGGAGGACATCATCGCGGCCATCGCGCCCGCGACGACGAGCGCGGCGAACCACGCCGGCGCGTACTCGTTCAACACGACCGGCAGCACGTTCGCGCCCTCGGGCACCTCGATCGGGGCCCCGGCCGCCCACGCGCCGAGCATGAACGCGGGGAGGAACAACAGGAGGACGAGGACGGGCCACAGGGCGAACGACCGCTTCAACACCGTGCCCGACTTCGCGACGAAGAACCGCTGGTTGATCTGCGGGAACATCGTCACTCCGAACGCGATGGTGATCGCCGTCGAGACGATGAACCCGACCGAGTAGGTCCCGCCGCCGAAGCTTCCGAACTCGGGCCGGGCGGC
The DNA here is from genome assembly GCF_000337395.1 of Halorubrum distributum JCM 13561. Classification (NCBI taxonomy): domain Archaea; kingdom Methanobacteriati; phylum Methanobacteriota; class Halobacteria; order Halobacteriales; family Haloferacaceae; genus Halorubrum; species Halorubrum distributum. Next base: position 29,782 of record NZ_AOJF01000044.1, on the reverse strand, counting down.
CAGCATCCCCTCGGTCGCGGCGCCGACGCCGCCGAGCGCCGAGACGACCCACGCGGCCGCGACCCAGACGATAGAGAGCATGAACAGCCCCTGGAGCGTGTCCGTCCACGCCACGCCGCGGAGCCCCGCGACGGCGACGTAGAGGATCATGAAGCCGGTGATCAGCGCCGCGCCGCCCCAGTAGGGGACGGCGCCGTCGGTGAGCCCGACGAGCGCCTCGCCGGCGCCCATCTGTTGGAGCATGACGTACGGGAACAGCCACAGGAGGCTCACGCCGGCGACCAGCGCGCGCAGCCCGGTCGAGCCGAACCGGTCGCCGAGCATCTCGCCGAGCGTCACGTAGCCGTTGCGCGCGCCGATCAGCCACTGCTTGTAGCCGATGACGTACCACAGCACCGCGAATAAGACGCCGTCCAGCGTGCCCATCACGACCAGCCACTCGGGACCGGCCGCGTACGCGAGGTTCGGGCCGCCGAAGAAGGTGAACGCCGAGAGCAGCGTCGCGAACGTCGTGAACAGCAGCACGAGCGTTCCGATCGACCGGCTCGCGAGGTAGTAGTCCTCGGCCGTCGTCTCCGAGACGCGGTACGCGACGAGGCCGAGCGCGAGCGCGACGACGAGGTAGCCGACGACGACCCCGAGCGAGACGCCGAGCGTCACCGGCGGTCACCCCCGCGGTCGACGGCCCCGTTTCCGGTTCCGTCGACGGGGTCGGCGGCCCACCGTCCCATCCCGCGCTCCCACGCGCCGCTGCGCACGAACAGCGCGAACAGGGCGGCGCACAGCCCGAGCCACGCCACGTGCCACCAGATCCAGACTGGGAGCCCCGCGACGACGCGGTCGACGCCCCACAGCGGCCACGGTACCGCGAACGCCACGAGTATTGCGAACGTCGGTATCCACACGAGATCGCTCCGTGAGCGCGTCATGTGAGATTATGATACAGCTACGAACACTAAGAACTATCGAATACATTCGAAGATTAGTGTTGGAGAGAATTTCTCTTCAATAACCTCCGCCGGAGGAGCGTGGCGATAGCTATTTTCCGCGAGGAACGCAACCATACACGGACGGGCGCTACCGCCCGACATCACCATTCACCACTCATGAAAGACACAGAAAAATACCTGATTCACGCCACCATCGCGGCCGACGGCGTCGTCGAGCGGAGCGACGTCGTCGGGGCGGTGTTCGGCCAGACCGAAGGGCTTCTCGGCGACGAGCTGGACCTCCGCGACCTCCAGGAGTCCTCGCGCGTCGGCCGGATCGACGTCTCCGTCGAGTCCGAGAACGGCCAGTCGTTCGGCGAGGTCACCGTCGCGTCGAGCCTGGACAAGGTCGAGACAGCCATCTTAGCGGCCGCGCTGGAGACGATCGACCGCATCGGCCCCTGTCACGCCTCGGTCGAGGTGACGAGCATCGAGGACGTACGGGCGGCCAAGCGCCGCGAGGTCGTCGAGCGGGCGAAGGAGCTTATCGCCGGCGGCTTCGAGGAGACGAGCCTCGCGAGCAGCGACGTGCTGGACGAGGTCCGCGACGCCGCCCGGGTCGAGGGCATCGTCGACTACGAGGGGCTCCCCGCCGGACCGCGCGTCGGCGACTCCGACGCCGTCATCGTCGTCGAGGGGCGCGCGGACGTGCTCACGCTGCTCGACTGCGGGATCAAAAACGCCGTCGCGGTCGAGGGGACGAACGTCCCCGAGGCGGTCGCCGACCTGACCGCCGACCGGACCGTCACCGCGTTCCTCGACGGCGACCGCGGCGGCGAGCTCATCCTCCGCGAGCTCGCCCAGGTGGGCGAGGTCGACTACGTCGCGTTCGCGCCGCCCGGCGAGTCCGTCGAGGACCTCGATCGCGACGCCGTCTTCGAGGCGCTCCGCGGGAAGGTGCCGTACGCGAGCCTCGCCGACGCCGCCGACCTCCGAGCCGCCGCCAGCGACGAGGAGATCGCCGACGGCGACGACCCCGGCTCGATCGCCCGCGTCGGCGACGGCGGGGCGCTCCCGGGCGACGCCTCAGAGGGAGCTTCGGCAGGACCGTCGGCCCAAACGACCCCGTCGCCCGAGATCGAGCCGGAGACCGAGTCGGCCGAGTCGGAAGGGTCCGACGCGCCGGTCGACACCGGCGACCCGCCCCCGTCCGGCGGTGCGAGCGAAGCGCCGGAACCCGACTCGACCCCGACCGACGAGGACGAGACGCGGGGGAGCGTCGAGCCCGACGTAGCCGGAGACGACGAGTCCGGCGCCGACCCGGTAGGCGATACCGACGCCGACCCGGTCGGCGAGGGCGATGAATCCCAAGCCGAGCCGGTCGGCGAGGGCGGAGAGGTCGACGCCGAGTCCGACGTGTCCGATGACGAGGCCGCCGAGGCGGAGGGCGACGACGAGCCCGACGAACCGCGGACGATGGCGGGGCACGTCGGCGAGGTCGTCGACGGGGAGACCGGCCGCGCGCGGCTCCTCGGCGACGAGTTCGACGTCCTCGACGAGGTCGACGCCGCGGACGCGTTCGACGCGGTCGAGGGCGCAGAGCCCGCGCCGAACGTCGTCGTCGTCGACGGCACGGTCGACCAGCGGCTGCTCGACGTGGCGGCCCAGCGCGGCGTCGGCGACCTGATCGGCCGCGACCTCGGCGAGTTCGTGAAGCGCCCGGTCGGGACGCGCGTCCTCGCCGCGGACGACGTCTGGGCCGAGAGCTGACGATACGGCGCGGTCGTCGACTTTTGTTTATAAATGGTTGCCCGCGAATCGGCCTCGCGTTAAGTTTGACGTGAATTGTGGTAGACGGCGAAGGCTTCGAGCCAGTTTTGAGCTGTCTCTAACGCGACATTGCTGAAACNNGATCCACGCGATACGTTCGCTGAGGCGGTCGAATTCTGCCATAGACACTCAGAACTCGTCCGCCTCATCCTCTAACTTAACGCGACCCGAATCGGCGGCGAACACCGCTAAATAACCAACCGCTCGTTTATAAATCGGAGACCACAGGTCGTCAGCGAACACCGCCGAAGCCCCAGCCGCGAGGACTCGGTGCGCTCGCTGTCGTTCGAGACGCTGGAGGCGTCTCGTGATGACGAGAGAGCTTCGCTCTCTCGAACCACGCTCCTCGGTCGCTCACTCCGTTCGCTCCCTGCGGTGCTTGCGTCGCGCGCCGTCGTCCTCGCGGCTGCCCCTTCGAGTCCCGCCCCGCACCGCAACCGCGCCTCACACCTCCCCAGCCTCGTCGGTCGCCGTCGCTTCGCTCGGCGACCGACTCCCTCGCGCGTGCTGCTCGCGGCCTGACGGCCGCTCGCAGGCACGCGCCACCGCACCGCCTTGGTCGTTTATAAATCAGGCCATCGGTGCCGGCTCACACCAGCCCGACCGCGCCGAGCAGCGCGAACAGCGCGTCGCCGAACGTCAGCGAGGCGACGAGCCCGAGGGTCATCGGGACGACGAACGGCATCCCGGGCGAGACCAGCACGCGGTCCTCGCGGGCGACGACGTCGAGGCCGTCGCGGAGCGTCGCCGCGTCGGTGCCGTAGGCGCCGTGGTCGATGTCGTCGAGGAAGCGCTCGGCCGCCCAGGGGTCGTCGAAGTCGCGGCCGGCGTCGGCGGTACTCTCCACGTCGCCGTCAGCTTCCGCGTCGACCGCGCGCCCCCCGTCCGTCCGCGGCCCGACGTGGGTCCCGCCGTCGGTCGGGTCGAACGTCTCGCCGACCGAGTCGGGGTCGCGGAGATCGTCGGGGGCCGCCCGCAGGTCCGCGAGCGCGAGGCCGCGCCAGCGGAGGTACATCCGGAGCGCGTCGAGGTCCACCCCCCCTCGGGTGGGGCCGTCGGGGTCCTCGAACAGCCGTCCGTGGCGGTCCGGCAGCGAGTCGGTCGCGACCGGGCGCGCGAGGAACATGCTGGAGGAGACCTCGCCGCGGACGAGGTTGCGGACGGCAAGCCCGATCGGGTACGCGAGGCCGAGGAGGACGGCGTTCGTGAGGATCGTCAGCGAGAACACCCCGAGCTGGGTGTCGACGACCGGGAAGGCGATCCCGGCGATCTCGTAGGCCGGGAACGTCGGGAAGACCAGCGCGAGCGCGATCATCGCCTTGGCGTCGGCGCCGCCGAACGCGCCGAGGTACCAGAAGGCGTAGCCGAGCGGCGCGACGAACAGCAGGCTGATCGCGACTCGCACCAGGAATCGCATCTCCACGAACCCCCCGAGAGGCCAGATCGTCACGATCTCCCAGACCAGAAGCAGCGCGCCGAACAGGTACAGCGGCGGCCACAGCCGGTTCGGGAGGCGCCGGGTCCGGACGTCCCGGATCGCCGCCCACGCGAAGACGGGAACGACGAGCAGTCGGAGGAGGTCCGGCAGCGTCGCGAACATGTCCCCACGGCCGGGGTCGGGCTAATTAGTCGTTCGGGTTCGGCTATCGCGAGCGATAGCGCCGCCCCGCGTCCGCGTCGCCGAGGTGGCTCGGCGCCTCGGTGCCGGCGATCCGCCGGGCCTATGTGAGTCGCTCGCCGACCGGGTCGCAATGCGTCGCCGTCTGGGGACCAGCCTGTACGCCGGCCTGCTGTTCACGGTCCTCGGTCTCGTCGCGTGGGCGACCGGCCAGCCGTTCGTCTTCCCGAGCCTCGGCCCGTCGGCGTTCGTCCTCGCGTTCGACCGCCGGAGCGAGCGGGAGCGCGCCGTTCGCGTGGTCGCGAGTCACCTGATCGGCGGCGTCGCCGGGCTGGCGGCGTGGACGGTCATCGCCGACGGCGCCGCGCTGACGGCGACGCCGCCCGCCTTCTCCCCCGAGGGGTTCCGGCTGACCGCGAGCGCGGTCGCCTCGCTCGTGGCGACCAGCTGGGCGATGATCGCGACCGACCGGGTCCACCCGCCGGCGTGCGCGACGACGCTCATCGTCTCGCTCGGCCTGCTCTCGACGCCCGCCGAGGTGGCGATCATCGTCGCGAGCGTGACCGTCCTCGTCGCCTTCCACGCGGCCGTCATCCTCGCGTTCAAGCGCCTCGTCGGGGACGCACACCCCTTGTACGGGCGCGACGACGCGGACGAAGCGGACGGCGCGGAACGGTGACGCCGTTCACTCGTCCGATCGGCCCGACCCGTCCGGTCGGGCCGACCCGTCGGGACGCTCCGGCCGCCTGTCGAACACGTCGAGGACCGGCTCGGCGTCGTCGAGCCCCGGGATCCGGTACTCGTCGTCGCGGAGTTCGATCGCGACGGTCTCGGTCCCGAGTCGCCGGTCGAGTCGGCTCCGCTCCACCCGTAGGTCCGTCTCGTCCCACGGTTCGACGCGCCACAGCGCCACGCCGGACAGGCGGTCGCGGGCGACGAGCGCGTCGCCGCCGGCGCGGTACTCGACGAGTCCGTACCGGAGTTCGTGGTCGAGCGCGGCGATCGCCAGCGGGACCGCGACCGCGGCCGCGGCGAGGGCGGCGGCGGTCGCCCACTTGCCCCCGATCGCGAACACGACCCCGGCGAGCGCGCCGAGCGCGGCAATGTACCACAGTCCCGGATGGCCGAGGGGAGTCGTCAGCGCCCCCGCGACCCGGGCGCGTCGGGGCTGGCGGACCGTCTCGACCGGTTCCGCGAGCGACCCGTCCGCCGGTTCCGGCTCGGGAGGGTCGTAGGAGAACCCCAGATCGAGCGACGACGACTCGTCGAACGCCGCCAGCCGGTCGCCGTACAGCCCGCCGAGGTCGAACGCGGCCTTCACCGCCACGATCCCGAGCAGGAGCGGGAGTCCGACCGCGTCGGCGTCGAGCGCGGAGATCGGCGTGTCGTCCTCTAAGGTCCCCGCGGCGACGATCGTGACGGTGAACAGCGCGCCGAGGAAGATGGCCGCGCCGCGGGCGAACACGCCCGTGAACGCCGTCTGGGCGCTGTGGTCGCGGTACTCGCCGCGGCCGAAGTACTCGACGAGCGTCGTCGCTCCCTCGCCGACGAACAGGGCGAGCGTCGCGAGCGCGACCGTGTCGACGACGGTCGGGACCGTCCCCTCCTCGACGACGACGCCGACCGTGAGCGTCCCGACGACCGCCCAGACGACCGCGAGGATCGGCGCGGCAATGGGGAGGACGAGCAGCGAGGAGAGCCGGATCGAGAGGCCCGTTCGAGGGATCGAGAGCCCGAGTCGTCGCTGCGCGAGCGGTCCGGAGAGCAGGACCTCGCGCTCGATCTCGGACGGTCGGCCGGCGAACAGCGCGCGGAGGAGCGCCCAGCCGGACGCGATCCCGAGCTCGAACCAGTACAGCGTCATCAGGGCGGCCGCGTTCCAGCCGAGCGCGACGACGCCGACGAGCGGGAGCAGGTTGGCGATTGCGACCGAGAGCGCGCGCGGCCGGCGGCCGCGACCGAGCGCGCGTACCCGGTCGGTCAGGGGGAGGGCTGGCATCCGTCGGTCGTTTCTGGTCGTCGCACATAAGCGGCCGGGAGCGGCCGGCCCGGCGCGATACCGGACCGAGCCGGTCGGGGACGCGACCGACTCAGCGCGCCGGACCGGCCTCGCGGTGGAGGTAGAGGTACGCCAACACCGGAACGATGGTGAAGAGGAGCGTCGAGAGCGCCCAGACGACCGCGTAGCGGCTCCCGCGCGCCCTCGCGTCGCGGTAGATCCAGACGGCGGCGGCGACGACCACGCCGTAGATCACGAGCGTGAGCGGGAGCGACCACGGGAGGTCGACGCCGAAGAGGGTCATCGCCCACCGGTGAGGTCCGCGCACATCACGAAGTCGGGCTCGGCCGCGACCGACACGCGGTTCGCGGCGGCGTCGCTGACGTGTTCGACCGTCTCCGGGATCAGCGCGCGGGCGCCGTCCGCGTCGACCCCCGCGGCGTCGGCGGCGACCGCGTCGAACAGCGCGCCCGCCGCGTCGACGTCGCGCCACGCGGCGACGCCGTACGTCGCGGTTCTGGTGGTCTCGCCGTCGACCTCGCGCTCCGTCACGCGGGTCCGGACCGCGACCCCGGCGAGCCCGCCCGCGTCGCCGACAGCGAGCAGGCGGCCCTCGGCCGCGGCGGTCGCGAGCCGCTCCCGGGTGAGCTGCGAGCAGGCCCACGACTCGTCGGGGTCGAGCGCGAGGCCGCGCAGGCGGTCGCGGGCGTCGCTGTCGCTCCAGAACGCCCACGCCGCGTTCGGGTCGGGGTCGTCGAGGGCCGCGATGTCGACCGCGGCGGAATCGCCCGCGTCGCTCCCGTCGAGCGCGTCCGGATCGGGCTCCGGCTCCGCGAACCGGAACTCCGTCTCGGGCTCGAAGCCGACCGCGCGCGACTGGCCGAGCCCCATGACGTTCCACGAGAACACCATGTTGCGGCAGACCGTCGCACCGCGGTCGCGCGCCCAGTCGAGCGCGGCCTCCGAGAGCGCGGTCCCGACGCCGTGGCCCCGGGCCGCGGGGTCGACGCGGATTCCCTGTCCCCAGGCCTCCCACTCGGAGAGCGAGACGCCCTGGATACAGCCGACGACCGCCTCGGGATCGCCCGCGTCGGCGGCGCCGTCGCCGTCGCCCGCGACGTGCGTATCACCGGCTTCTCGGTCGTCGAGGTCGGCGGCCTCGACCGCCTCCGGGGGCAGCGTGGCGACGAAGGTGCCGCGGTCGGGGTCGTCGGACTCGGCCCACTCCGGGAACACCCGCGGGATGTAGTCGTCGTGGCGCTCGCCCCAGGTGTCGGCGGTGAACGCGGCGACCGCGTCGGCGTCGGCGGGACGCGCCTCGCGGACGACGGGGGCGGGCGCCGAGTCGGAGTCGGGCCCCGAACCGGAGTCGGGCGCCGGCTCTCCCTCCGATCCCGTCATCGCCAGGGCTGCGACTCCTCGGTCAGTTCGCCCGCGAGGTCGCGGCCCATCGCCTCGGCGGGGTCGGAGCGGTTCGCGAGCGCCCACATCAGCTTCACCTTCGCGGTGCCGGGGAGGGTGTCGCCCGCCTCGACGACGCCCGCGTCGAGCAGGTCGCGGCCGGTGTCGTACACGCGGTCGCAGACCCGCCCGTCGAGGCACTGACTCGTCATCGCGACGACGGTCCCCCCCTCGACGAGCGCCTCGATCCGCGGGATGAGGTCGGTGTGGACGTGGCCGAGCCCGGTGCCCTCGATCACGACGCCGCCCTTGTCGTCGAGGTACTCCCACGCCGCCGGGTCCATCCCGGGCGTGAACTTGACGAGCTCGACGTCGCCGTCGAGGTCGGGCGCGAGATCGACCGATCGCTCCGCGCTTCCGCGCGCAGTGGGCTCGCGGTTCCACTCGATCGCCGCCTCGGCCGCGTCGCCCTCCGCGCCCGCCTCGGCGGCGGCCTCGTAGTCGATGACGCCGAGGGGCGCGGCGCCGACCGTCTCGAAGGCGTCCCGGCGGGAGGTGTGGTTCTTGCGGACGCGCGTGCCGCGATGGAGCGCGCAGGCGTCGTCGGACGGGCTCGCGTGCATACAGACCAGCGTCTCGGCGTGGTCGGCCTTCGCGGCCTCGACGGCGCACACCGCGTTCATCACGTTGTCGGAGGAGGGCCGGTCCGCGGAGCGCTGGCTTCCCGTGAACACGACCGGCACCGGCGAGTCGAGCATGAACGAGAGCGCGGACGCGGAGTACTGCATCGTGTCGGTGCCGTGCATCACGACGACGCCGTCTGCGCCGGCCTCGATCTCCTCGGCGACGGCGTCGGCGAGGTCGCGCCAGATGGACGGCTCCATGTTCTCCGAGAGGATGTTCGCGACGACCCGCCCGCGGTAGTTCGCGCGGCCGGCGAGCTCGGGGACGGCCCGCAGGACGTCCTCGGCGTCGAACTGGGCCGTGACGGCGCCGGTCCGGTAGTCGACGGTGGAGGCGATGGTCCCGCCGGTCGAGATGAGCGAGACCGTGGGCAGGTCCTCGTCGAAGGTGATCTCCGAGGCGGCGTCGCCGCCGTCGTCGTCGCCCGCGGGGTCGACCTCGCGGACGCCGGACTCCAGCACCTCGACGTCGGCTTCCTCGCGGTCGATACCGACGTTGTAGCCGCCGTCGAGCTTGACGACGAGGTGGTCGCGCGTCGTGGAGGGGAGCAGTACGCCCTCGTTGGTGACGCCCCCGCGCTCGACGCGGACGCGATCTCCCGGGTTCATACGACCGAATTCCCCCGGGGCGGACTTGAATCCAACCGTTCGCGGCGGCGCGTCGACGACCGGAAAACGAGCAGAACGGAGCGAGAAAGAACGGAACGGGCAGAGCTATCGACCGGGTGCGGGATCGACGGGCGGCCGGGTCAGTGCTCGATGTACTCGGCTTCCCAATCGGTCCGGGCCTCGATCTCGCGGCGGCCGCGGCGGGTCAGCGTGTAGTAGTTCGTGCGGCGGTCGCGCTGGCCCTTCTCGACGAGCCCCTTCTCGACGAGCGTGTCGAGGTTCGGGTAGAGGCGGCCGTGGTGGATCTCCTTCTCGTAGTACTCTTCGAGCTCCTCCTTGATGGCCAGCCCGTGCGGCTCGTCGAGCCCCGCGATCACGTAGAGCAGGTCTCGCTGAAAACCTGTGAGGTCGTACATACAACTGACTGTACATACCTGTCGAGAATAAATAAATATACCGTTATATCAGTCCTCGTACGACCACGCCCCGTCCCCTACGTCCCCGTAACAGACGCCTCCGTTCTGTCAGTTCCGTAACTCGCACGCGTAGCGGATTCGGGCATCCGCGGCCGGACGTCGTTTTCGGCGTCTGATACGTCTGCGGACGCGAGGACAGCGGCCCGTCGGTCGGGATCGCGGGAGTCGGGATCGCGGGAAGCGCGTTCGCTCGGGCGCGAAACGAGAAGCGGGCCGCTACGCGGTCGAGTGTCGGAAGAAGGCACGCCCGACGCGGAAAAAAGCCGCGTCGGGCCTGCCGATTGGTCCCCGCTGACGCTTCGGCCCTCCAGACGAAGCGTCACCTGCTCATACACCGTAGAGAGTGATAAACGTGTCGTACGTCGCTCACATATGTTCTTCTTCTAACACCCACCCGAGCGCGCGCTTGTAGTGGGTGAACAGCTCCTCGACGCCGCGGTGGTTCATCTCCTCGTCGTCCAACTGTTCGCGGAGGAACTCGTACTGCTCTCTGACCTCCTCTTCGGAGCGCATGCGAAGGGGTACGGCGCCGCCTCGGATAGTGTTGTGGCCGAGAGGATCGGAGCAGTCGAGCGTTATCGGTACCTCGCGACGAGCGGTCCGACGATCAGCAGCAGGCCGACGGCAGTCAGCAGGCCACCGAGACGTACCGATCCGTTGAGCGTCGTCATACCGAGTACCATCGTCACGCCGGTCATCGTCACCAAGGCGCCGGTTACCAGGAATATGGCACCCCACACGACGTCGGGGACCAGTTTGGCTACCTCATCGATGACTACGTCGAATATCTCGTCGAGCATGGGGACCAGCCGTGTGCGGTCGACGAATCTGTCGAGTAAAATACTGTCGACGGCCGGCGTTGATAGGTGATTCCGGTAGAGAACTGTGTCAAATTCCCATCGGTTCGCATATAAATAGGAGACAGTGGATCGACGGTGACCACTTCCAAAGCCCCAGCCGGGAGGACTCGCGCGACTCGTTGCGCTCCTCAGTCAGTCGCTACCGCTCCTTCCTTGCGGTGCTTACGTCGTCGNTCCAAAGCCCCAGCCGGGAGGACTCGCGCGACTCGTTGCGCTCCTCAGTCAGTCGCTACCGCTCCTTCCTTGCGGTGCTTACGTCGTCGTGCTTCGTCCTCCCGGCTGCCCCTTTGAGTCCCGCCCCGCTCCGCACAGCACCTCACGCCTCCCCAGCCTCGTCGGGCGCGTCCATCGGGCTCCCTTCGGTCGCCCTCGTCGCGCCCGACTCCCTCGCGCGTGCGACATCGCGCCCTGCGGGCGCTCGTCGGCACGCGCCTCCGCCTCGTTTATTTATAAACGGTTGCTGTCGCGGTCGCGGGCGAACGGTAACGTTGATACGTCGACCGCGGGTACGAGAGGAGACATGGACGAGCGGACCCGCGAGTACCTCCGGGGGCGGTTCGGCGACTACTACCGGTCGGTCTCGCTGTCGCTCCCGCCCGACGCGAACCTCCGCGAGTGGGGTCACATCCCGTGGACCCCCGGGTCGGGGACGACGATGGTCCGCCACCAGTCGCTGTTCGACCTCGGCGACGTGGACACGTTCTTCGCGGACAACGCCCCCCGCCACGCCTACTTCTCGGCCGCGCGCTACGACAATCCCGGCGCGGCGACGATGGGACAGAAGGGGTGGCGCAACGCCGACCTCGTCTTCGACCTCGACGCCGACCACCTCCCCGGCGTCGACCCGGAGACCACCTCGTACCCGGAGATGCTGGCGGCCTGTAAGGACGCCCTCCTGCGGCTGTTGGACTTCATCGACGACGACTTCGCGTTCGAGGACGTGACCGTCGTCTTCTCGGGCGGGCGCGGCTACCACGTCCACGTCCGCGACGAGAGCGTCCGAGAGCTTGACAGCGACGCGCGCCGCGAGATCGTCGACTACGTGCGCGCCATCGACCTCGACACCGACGACCTGATCCGGACCGTCTCCGACCGCGGCACGACGAAGCGCGTCCTCCGCACCGAGGGCGGATGGGGCGCGCGCGTCCACGAGGAACTCGTGAACTACGCCGACAACCTCCGCGAGATGGACGAGGACGACGCGCGCAAGGAGCTGATGGAGTTGGACGGCATCGGCGAGGGGCGCGCGCAGACGATCCTCGGCGCGTTCGACCGGAACCCGACCGCGGTCCGCGAGGGCAACGTGGAGGCCGGCGGGCCGGGCGTGCGACGGCTCGTCTCCGCGCTCGCCGCGCGCGTCGCCGCCACCGACGCCGCGCCGATCGACGAGCCGGTGACCACCGATACGCGGCGGCTCATCCGGCTCCCGGGGACGCTCCACGGCGGCTCCGCGCTGGTCGTCACGCCGCTCGACCGCGACGAGCTCGCCGACTTCGACCCCCTGCGGGACGCGGTCCCCGACCGGTTCGTCGGCCGCGAGATCCGGATCGAGACGGACGCGGATCGGACGGTAGAATTAAACGGCGAGCGCGTCAGAGTTGAATCCGGTAGAAACACCGTGCCCGAGTTCGCGGGAGCGTTCCTGATGGCCCGCGGCGAGGCGCGGAAAGCCCCCGAACGATGACCGACCACAGATGAACCTCGACGAACTCCGATCCGCGCAGGCGAAGGAGCGCCGGAAGGACAGCCTCCAACACCTGCGGGACTCGTTTTACGACGACGTGGGCGCGTACGTCGCGGACCTCCGCGCCGCGCGCGACCGCCGCGCCGAGCAGGTCGAGAACCCGTTCGCGGACGACGACGTCCGCCGGCTCTCCGACGAGGTGGAGACCGCCGAGGAGGTCGCCGAGGCGCTGTACGAGCGCCGGGTCGGCAAGGTCGTCAAGCTCGCCTCCTTCGCCGCGGCCGACATGTCGGTCGACGAGGAGGGGATGACCACCGAGGAGCGCAAGCTGTTCGACGACCTCGTCGAGCGCATCACCGCGAACAAGTCGGAGGTGCTCGACGTGCTCGCCGGCGAGTCGCCGGTTCCGGACGACGGCCCGACCGCCGACGGCGCGTCGGCCGCTCCCGAAGCCGTGGAGGCGGGAGATCCGGCATCGAGCGACCGGACACCAAGCGACCGGACACCGAGCGACCCGGCGGCCGAAACCGAGGAGCCTCCCGCCGGGACGGAGCCGGCGGACGCGGGCCCCGCGGACGCGCTCGCCGGAGCGATGGGAGGGACCGAGACTGACTCGACCGCCGATGCCCCGCCCGCACCGACCGAGAAAGACGCGGCTCCCCCCGCTCCGGAGCCGACCGAGGGAACCGGTGGCGACGGCACCGAAACCGACGACGACCCGACCCCGGTGCCACCCGAGTCGGCGCCGCCGGGGGCGGTCGGCGTCGACGAGGACCCGGACGGGGTCGCCGACGGGACGCCAGCGGGCGACGCCGACGAGTCGACCGCCGACGCGACGACGGACGGCGGAGCGGTGCCCGTAGGAGCGGCGGGCGGCGAGCCGACGGCCGACGCGGCGCCGGCCGCGGATTCGGAACCGACCGGCGGGGCGGAGTCGACCGCCGACGCGGATCCGGCCGAAGACACCGAGCGGGCGACCGTCCGGATCACCCGAGACGTGGGGGCCATCTTCGGCGTCGACGAGCGGGAGTACGAGCTCGCGAGCGAGGACGTCGTCTCGCTCCCGGTCGAGAACGCCGACCCGCTGGTCCAGCGCGACGCGGCCGAGCGGATCGACTGACCGCGGTCGATGGCGGCCGCCGCGACCGACGGTCGGGCCGGCACCGGCTCGGAACCTGATTCTCCCGAGGTCGGCCGTGTCGCGGCCGCGTTCGGCGCCGCCGCGACGCTCTCTGCGCTCGGCGGCATCGCGCTCGGGGTCCTGCTCGATCCGACCTTCTCGTGGACGACCGACGCGCTCTCCGACTTAGGGGTTCGCGGCGGGAGCGCTACCGCGTTCAACTGGGGACTGATCGTCGGCGGCGCGGCCGGCGTCTGCTACGCGGGCTGCGTCGGACGAGCGGGTCGACCCCTCCGGGCGCTCCTCCTCGCGCTGGCGATGGTCGCGATGGCCGGCGTCGGCGTCTTCGATCTCACCGAACCGCTTCACGGCCCGGCGGCGATCGGGTTCTACGGACTGATCACGCTGGTGTTCGCGGTCGACGGGTGGGTCAGACGGGGGGAGGCGACCGGCCGCGTCGCGCTCGCGTTCACCCCGGTCCACATCGCCGTCTGGGCGACGTTCGCCGCCGGATGGTGGCCCGTAACCGGGCTCGCGCTGCCGGAGCTCCCCGGCGCGCTCATGCTCGCCGCGTGGGTGTGGGCGGTCGGGCCGGCGCCGGTCGTCGAGGCGATTCGGTCTCCGCTCAGGGACCCGACCGACGGACACTAACGCCGCGGGCGGCTACGGGCCGTCGATGGAGATCGAGTTCCTCGGCGGCGCCCGCGAGGTCGGCCGGAGCGCCCTCCTCGTCGACGACGCGCTGCTCGTGGACTACGGGCTGATGACCGCCGACCCGCCGCGGTACCCGACGCACGACCCCGAGCCGGAGGCGGTCGTCGTCTCGCACGGCCACCTCGACCACGTCGGCGCGGTGCCCGCGCTGCTGAAGGGCGACCGGCGACCGCCGGTCCACTGGACCCCGCCGACGGGCGACCTCGCGCGGACGCTCGCCGAGGACACCCTGAAGCTCCACGGGAACAGCCCGCTGTGTCCGTTCGGCGCCGAACACGTCGCGCGGCTGGGCGAGGTCGAGCGGCGGCACGGCTACGAGGAACCCTTCCCGGTCGCGGGCGGGATCGACGCCGGCGGGTACGAGGTGACGCTGTTCTCGGCGGGCCACATCCCGGGCTCCGCGCACGTCCTCATTGACGACGGGGAGACGCGTTTGCTGTACACCGGCGACTTCCACACGGACGACCAGCGGCTGGTCGCGGGGACGACCGCGCGGCCCGACGCCGACGTCGTGGCCTGTGAGTCCACGTACGCCGACGTGAGCCACGAGGACCGCGCCGCGGTGGAGTCGGCGTGGGCCGACAGCGTGGAGCGGACGATCTGGGAGGGCGGCACCGTCGTCGCGCCCGCGTTCGCCATCGGCCGGACGCAGGAGCTGCTCCTCGTCGCGGCCGCGCACGGCCTCACGCCGTACGTCGACGGCATGGGCGTCGAGGTGACGGAGACCCTCCGGCGGTACCCGTCGTTCCTGCGCGACGCGGACGCGTTCGGCGAGGCGGTCGGCCGGGCCCGCGTCGTCACGGGCCGGGACGGGCAGCGCGAGCGGATCGCGGCCGAGAACGCGCTGGTCGTCACCACCTCGGGGATGCTCGCCGGCGGCCCGGTCCAGACGTACCTCCCCGAGATCCGGACGAACCCGACGAACCTCGTGACGCTCACGGGGTACCAGGTGGAGGGGACGCCGGGCCGAGAGCTCCAGGAGCGCGGGCAGTTGGAACTCAACGGCCGCGTTCGGCCGGTGAGCGCGCGGGTGGAGTCGTACGACTTCTCCGCGCACGCCGACCGCGAGGGGCTGGAGTCGTTCTTGGAGTCGTACCGAGGGGCGCGCGTGCTGGTGAACCACGGCGACCGCTGCGAGGCGTTCGCCGCGGACCTGCGCGCGGACGGGTTCGAGGCGAGCGCGCCGGCGATCGGGGAGCGGATCGAAATATAACGGAGCGTCGAGGCGAGGCGCTCCGACGAGTCGAAGCGTCAGTACCGTCTGCGCCGCACCTCGGGCGGCTTCTCGGTGTTTCCGAGTCGCATCCGTCTCCCGATCGCGTGGTGGGCGACCGAGGAGATGCCGAAGGCGGTGGCGACGAAGATCCCGACGTCGACGAACGAGAGCGCGGCGAATCCGGGGGATCCGACGCGAACGGCGAGCAGCAGGGCGCCCGCGAGGACGGCGAGTCCGAGGTAGTAGAGGCTCCACGGGATCTCCTTCCCGCGCAGCACTTCGACGTAGACGTCGAGGTCCTCCAGCGCGGGGGCGGGCCTGACGACGTCCTCTTCGTCGACGGTCACCACGTCGGCCTCGGTGAGCTTCGGGAGGTGGACGCGGCGGAGGGTGCTGTGGACGTTGTGGCGCTCCTCGTAGGGGACGTCCTCGGGGTCGACGCCCATCTCCCACGCCGTGACGTAGCGGGAGAGCTCGGAGACGTCGGGCGGGTCGTTGGCGCGCTTGAGGGCGTGGATGACGAACCGACGCCGGCGGTTCGCCAGGATCTCGAAGACCTCCTCGTGCGAGAGGTCCGACGCGTTGCGAGTGGACGAGTTCGAGGGATTGGCGACGGTCATCTGTTGGACGGCTGGACAGTCGAACGGGCGTTTCAGTTGCTCTCGCTATCTATCCATCCAGAAAATGTGTAACAACCCACATAAAGTGATTGGATAATTAACACAACATAGAAGAACTGAGACATTTTTTCCGGGACTGCGTAGGGCCGTACGAATCCATTACGACAGATCTCTGCCGGTTCTCGTCGGTTCAAGCGCGTGTCCGGGGCACAGTGAACTCGCCTCGAACGGTTTCGAGCGCAGTTCGCTGGGTCGAAATCGAGTGTCACCCGGGTCACAGCGAGTCCACGCTGGATCGAACGCCGAGTTCCCTGTGACAGCGCAGATCGTGTGAGGTAGTAGCGTGCGTGTCATAACGAAGTAAAACCCCCTCTAAGGAACTTTCGAGCGCTCTCGGCCCGAATAATCGGTTCGGGGGTGCCAGAACACAGGTGAGATACGACATGGAACGGCGTAAGTTCGTGATCGGTGTGGGATCGATCGCTGCCGGCGGGGCAGCCGCGATAGGTACTGGCGCAGTGGATACCATTCAGGCCGAGCGTGGTATGGCAGTTGATGTCGCAGGAGACGGAGCAGCATATCTCGGTATCATTCCAAATACCGACTCAGAGTTCGTTGAAACTACCAACACTAACGGGCAGGTTAGGCTCGATTTCGCCAGCGATCACAACGGTGGGAAAGGGGTCAACACAGACGGTGTCACGGCGGCTCGCCCGGCTTACACGCTAAAAAACCAAACCACTGAAACGCTGTACGTCGAGGTCAATAACCCACTGCGGAACCCAGAGTACACAAGTTCTGCCACAAACAATACGTTTGCTTCGGACGGTGACATCGAAGTTCCGGCGGGGGTCGACGTACAGTTCGTCGCAGCCACCGCTGACTTCGTTGATCCCCAGTCATCGGGCGGCAGTGTGGCACTCATCGACCGGGACACTCCGCCCAATTACAACGGCTCGAACTTCGATGACCCGTCTGGTAACGTTCAAGCACGTACCAAGATCACGCCCAATTACAGCAGTAACTACAACACCCTCGCTGATGACAGTAAAACGGGCCACATTGAACTCGGTCCCGGCGAGAGTATCGATGTTATCGTCCGTATCATCGTGAACAGCGAGCTGTTCACCCTCGACGGCCCCGACAAGGCCGAGAACATTTTCTCTGGCCAGTTCCTCGCCGTCGAGGCGTACAGCGAGCAGGGCCCAACGACGCTCGACGAAGCAACGAGCATCTAATCTGCGAAACACAAAAAAGAATAGTCGGTTCGAGAGCCTAGGGAACTGAGTACGACCGCGGTCCCACCGTGGTCACTCCAGTTTACGCAGTTCAGGCGGCTCTTCGAGGTTCCCCAACCGAGCGCGCTCGCCGTAGTGGTAGTGGAGCAGCGCGGAGACGGTGAAGGCGGTGACGACGAACACGGCGGCGGTGGTCCCGTCGAGCGCGGCGAGACCCGGGACGCCGACCGAGACGCCGACGAGGACGAGCCCCGCGAGGACGGCGAGCCCGAAGTAGTAGAGACTCCACG
This sequence comes from Halorubrum distributum JCM 13561, assembly GCF_000337395.1. Taxonomy (NCBI): domain Archaea; kingdom Methanobacteriati; phylum Methanobacteriota; class Halobacteria; order Halobacteriales; family Haloferacaceae; genus Halorubrum; species Halorubrum distributum. The sequence goes on along the minus strand of NZ_AOJF01000044.1, from coordinate 12,495 downwards.
GGATCTCGCGGCCGCGTAACACTTCGATGTACACGTCGAGGTCGTCGAGCGTCGGGGTCGGCTCGACGAGGTTCGCCTCCTCGTCGACCCTGACCACGTTCTTCTCTTCGAGTTTCGGCAGGTGGATGCGCTGGAGCGTGCTGTACACGTTCCGGCGGTCCTCGTACTTGACCGCGTCCGGGTCGACGCCGCGCTCCCACGCGGTGACGTGCGTGGAGAGCTCGGACACGTCGACCGGCTCCTCCGCGCGCTTGAGCGCGTGGATGACGAACCGCCGGCGGCGGTTAGAGAGCATCTCGAAGACGTCGTCTTCGGACAGGTCGTCGATCTCCGAGCGCGATTCGATCGTCGGTGCGGTGGTGGAGCCCATGCGATTGTTCCCTCCTCGTCGGCGTTCGTCTCGTTCGGAACGCCCGGTTTCGGACGATACTGCTCAACCGGGCTACATAAACCAGTTAGATAGTTAATCTGTTACTCTCTGTTAGGTGAGAGGAGATAACACGTCCCGTTGTTGGTATAGTGGGTCCTAACTCGCGGTTGGGTCTGTATACCGTCGAAACGACCGTTTGCGGTCGGGTTTCAGGGGGGTCCCGATGGTCGCCGTAATCGGTCGATTCGATCCGAGTACGTACTGTCGAGGGGTTCAGGGCCGTCCCGTCGGCGGCAACGAGACGAGCGTGTCACGCGACGATCAGAAGCCGAGGATCCGACGGGATCTCCCGGTGGGACCAACGGGGATCTCATAACGAAGTACCACCCGTCGTATGTGTTTCCCAAGCACTCCCGGCCCGGACGGCGGGTCGCGGGGGTGTGTGAACACAGGTGAGATACGACATGGACCGACGCAAATTCGTGGTTGGACTGGGCGCATTGGCTTCGGGAGCAGCGGCTGCGATGGGGNGTGTGAACACAGGTGAGATACGACATGGACCGACGCAAATTCGTGGTTGGACTGGGCGCATTGGCTTCGGGAGCAGCGGCTGCGATGGGGACGGGCGCGTTCACCGCAGCAGAGATCAACGGGCGGAGCGTGGGAGTGACCGTGGCGGACGACAGTCAAGGCCTCGTCGCGCTCGTCGCGGGCGAGAACGACTACGTGAGCGAGGGCGACGACGGTGAGCTGGGAATCGATCTCTCCAACGGGAGCAACGGCGTGAACCCGAACTCCAAGTACCAGATCGGGGCGATTCCGGAGTTCGACGACGAGACGGCGCTGAAGTCTGACCCGCTCCACGTCGGCCCCAACACGGACCCGAGCGACCACGCCTTCCAGGTCCAGAATCAGAGCGCCAGCGACCAAGCTATCGAGGTCGAGGTAGACATGGACGAGTGTCCGGACGACGCCACCATCTACCTCGTCGGGTACACGGACGACAACACCGCCGACGACGGTCAGGAGGCCCTCGTCGAAGGAAAGGTGGACGCGGACAACGACTGGCAGGGACTGCTGTCGTTCACCGAGGAGACAAGCGGGGCGATCGTCGGTTCGGGCGGTGCGATCAGCGTCTCAATCCTCGTCGACCGCGAGGGCAAAACGACCAGCACGGAAAGCGAGGAGTGGAGCGGGACGATGACGGTCCGGGCCGGGGAGAACGACGACATCTTCAGTCCCAACTCGGGGTCGTAATCGAGGCGGCCGGCACTACGCTCCCCTCTACTTATGAATCGAAGACAACTGCTGTTGGGTCTCGGTGCCACCGCGAGCGGAATGACGGCCGCTCTCGGGACGGGCGCGTTCACTGCGGCGGAGCTGCGCAACCGTCAGGCGACGATCACCGTCTCGAACGACGACACGAGCCTGATCGCCTTAGACCCGAACGACGACCTCCGTGGGGTTCGGCTGGAGGACGGAGAGCTCACCATCGACCTCGACGATCCCGGGATCAACGCGAACTCGATCTATCAGTTCGGCTACTTCGCGGCGGGCGGAGGGGAGGTGAACGTCGCGAGCGACACCTTCCCGCTGACCGTGGCGGATCCGATCTCGGGCCCCGGCATCGAGTCGGCGTTCGTCGTCCGAAACCAGTCTCGGAGCCCGAAATCGGTCACGTTCGACTTCACCGTCGACGCTGAGCAGTCCGATCCGGGGGCGGCCACGTTCGTCTATCAGACGCATTCCGCGGACGAAACGAACACGCTCATTTATCCCGACGATCAGGACCTCTCGCTCAGCGTGGACGAGCTCGGGGTCGGCGAGGAGTTCGGCGTGTCGTTCCTCGTCGACGCGACGGACGGGAGGGTCGGCGATCGGTTCCGGGCGTCCTTCTCGGTCACCGCCGGCCCGCCGACGCAGTAACCGCGTTTCTGCTGTCTTTTTTATTCGACCGAGACCGAAGGCACGAGGCGAACCCGCATCGGTCGGGTCCTCAGGTGAGCACGTGAGAGACCCCGAAGTCGGCGGTTCGTCGTTGCGTTTCCAGTCACTCCCGCTCGCGCAGTTCGGGCGGCTTCTCCAGATTCCCCAAACGAGCGCGTTCGCCGTAGTAGTAGTGGAGTGCGGCGGAGACCGCGAACGCGGTCACGACGAAGACGGCCGCGGCGGTCGCGTCGAGTGCGGCGAACAGGGGAGCCTCGACCGCGACGGCGACCTGGACGAGCCCGGCGAGCACCGCGAGCCCGAGGTAGTAGAGGCTCCAGGGGATCTCCCGCCCGCGCAACACCTCGATGTACACGTCGAGATCGTCGAGCGTCGGAGTCGGTTCGACCACTTTCGCCTCGTCGTCGTACTCCACCACGTCGTGCTCGTCGAGCTTCGGCAGGTGGGTGCGCGTGAGGACCGTGTGGACGTTCCGGCGGTCGTCGTAGTCGATCGTCTCGGGGTCGACCCCGCGCTCCCACGCGGTGATGCGCGTCGAGAGGTCCGCGACGTCCATCGGCTCGCCCGCGTGTTTCAGCGCGTGGATGGTGAACCGGCGGCGGCGGTTCGCGAGCAGTTCGAATATTTTCCCTTCCGGCAGCGATACGTCGCTCGTCGTTCCCATCGGGCTCGTCGAGAGCATCGTGTGGCGCGCGCCGACCGAGACCGCGAGTGGATCTCCTGTTCGGCGGTTAACATTATTCTGTGGACAGGCCTACATAAATCGATCAGATACTTGATCTGATACGAACGGGGTTCGGGAGGTTCTGCGCCTCCTTACGGCCGGGTCAAGCTGTGCTTGAAGCGGCGATTTGCGGTCTCAAACCGGATTTCTGCCGTCGTTTCCGGAATTCGATGTGATTCCGGATCGAGTTCGGATCAGCCACGGATCAAGCGGGGCTTGTGGGTGTTCGAGGTCGGGTCGTGATTTCTTCGGGGTGCGCTTGTGGGGCTTCGAGCGTGTCATAACGATAGGGGATAGGGCACATGGGGAAAGTGAAGCGACCGGCGCGGGACGGTCCCCGCGAGCTCGGTCGCGGACACACAACCATGGAACGACGTAAGTTCGTAGTTGGCCTGGGTGCATTGGCTTCCGGAAGCGCGGCCGCTGTTGGTACGGGCGCGTTTACGAGTGTGACGGCTGATCGGCAGGTGGATGTGGAGGTGGCCGGTGACGCTAGCGCATATCTCGGTATTGATGGCACCGGTTCCAGTAACTCTAGTACGTTTGTGGATACTTCGGGTGGAGAGGTGTCGTTCGATTTCAGCTCGAGCAACACAAATTCAGTAGACAGTGGCGGTAACGTTGGAAATGGGTTCAATCCCAACTCTGTGACCGTCATCGATAGCCTCCTACAAGTGGCCAATCAAGGCACTCAGAGTGTGGAATTCTACGCCGATCTTAGCGGAATAGATCTCTCAGACGGGGATGGTGGCCAAGCGTATGTTGCACTCCAACCGGTTACGGTGGACTCGAATGGGGATCGCGATACTGAGCAGGATCAGAATGTCGCACAAAACGCCGGCGCAGGAAACATCGCTTCAAGTTCCTCATCGGGACTGTCTGGACTGAGTGCTAATCCCAGCACTTCTTCGGTTAGTCTCAATCAAGGCGAAGCTATCGAACTTGACATGGTCGTTGACACGCGAGACTTCGACCCGGCCTCGGGAACGTCGTTCCCGCTTAGTGACGACGACGGGTCGATTGACTTCATTGCCGACCAGAGCGGTATCTAGTGGAGTGATTGCGTATGAAGCGTCGTCATTTCATCGGGACATTAGGTGCGCTGTTTGCCGGAGCTAGTGCCGTCGGTACTGGTGCATTCACTAGCACGACTGCCAGCCGTGGCGTCGCAGTACAGGTCGCGCAAGAAAATAATGCGTATTTGGGCCTGGCGCCCGCAACCGGTAGCGCAAACTCCTCGTTCGCTAGCAACAGCCAAACAGGAAAGGAACTGTCGGTCGACATCAACGATGCTGCGGATACAGCCCAAGGATCAAATCCGGGCGTAGAGGATAGCCAGGGCGTGAATCAGAACGCAGCGACGGAGATCGACCGTGTTTTTGAGGTGAGAAATCAGGGAACACAGGCGCAGTACGTGGATATTGATCCCCTCGAATTAACAATTGACTCGAACCCGCTAACAGTAGAGTTCTACGTTAAGGACTCGACTGGTGGTTCGAAAAAATTCATTCATCGGAAGGCTGGCGGAACCGGAAATCTCCCCGACCGAGCCGATCAGGCGTTAAAAATCCCGGCCGGTGAAAAAAGACAGATAGGTGTCTTTGTCGATTCGGTCGGGTACTCTGGCGTGGACAACAGTAACGCAAAGAACGATAGTGACAGTACCGGGATATTTTCGGACGACTCAGCGGGTTCTGGTGTGACTGCGGTTACGCTCCCATCTAGTAGTCCGTTCAACCCATAACCCACGGGTGGTTCTCTTCACGGCGGTTCGATTCCGCCGGTGGGACTTCCCTATTCGGGGGCTACCTATGAATCGACGGAACATCTTGGCCGCGATCGGTGCGTTGGGCGCAGGTGGCGCAATCGTCACCGGGACGGGTGCGTTCACCAGCGTCGAGGCGAATCGGAGCGTATCGGTCACCGTCGAGGGTGACGCGAACGCGTATCTCTCGATTAGCGAAGCGTCGGGAGACAACGGACAGTATCTCACAGAGACCGCTGGCGGTGAGAAGGCGATCGATCTCACCGGGACCAACGAGACAAGCGGTGGCGGAACGGGCGTCAACGCCGACGCCATCACCGTTATCGAGGACGTGTTCCAGGTCGAGAACCAGGGGACACAGGAGGTCGAGCTGACCGTCACACCCCTGACGTTCGTGGACACGGACGGCCCCAACACGCTCGCCGTGCTGGCCGTTCCCGACGGGAGCTTCCCCACGTCGACGCTCTCGACTGGAAGCGCCGAGACGTTCAGTCTCGTCGTCGACGCGTTCTCGCCCACTGATGCGGATGTCAGTATCGACAGCGAGATCAGCTTCCTCGCGGAGGCAACGCAATGACGCTCGAACTGATCGATTTTGTCGTCGAAACCGACGGCGTAGACCTCGAAGACTTCCCACCAGAAGTTCAGAAACGGATCAACGAGGAACTGGATGAACTCACCGGGGGCGATGGGGGGCCAGGTAGTGATCCCGACAACCCACCACAGAGCATAATCGTCGACGCCGGCGGAGATGGCGATTACGAGTCGATTCAGACCGCAATCGATGAGGAAGCTGGGAGTGGTGACGTGATTTTCGTTGAGCCTGGAGACTACGAGTCGTTCACTGTTGATGTCGATGACTTGACGCTCGAAGGCCCGAACGCTGGAATCGCTGGTGACAGCGACCAGCGTGGCGACGAAGCGACGATTACCGGCAAGGTCAACATCGGAGGTGACCCCGGAGGTAATCCCACCCTCAGTGGTGAAGTTGTCATTGATGGAATAGAGATGGCTACCACCACTAGTGGGCTCCCTGATGGGGTTGTCAGTATAGCGGATCGGAGCGAACGAGTAGAGAATGCGACGATTAAAAACAGCGTTGTCGACATCGAGCCGAGCGGTGTCGGTGTCGGTATCGCCGTTGAGGAAGTTGACAACCTCACGATCGAGAATAACGAGTTCACTGAGTCCGGAAGCGGGACGTCGGTCGCAGTCAACGTTGTTGAGACTGCGGCTAGCAATATCGAACTGAGTGGGAATATGCTGACCGACGTTGACCGACTGTACAATGAGGGTGCTGGATTCATCGAGGGACGCGGAATCTCCTCGACAACGGTCCGCATCGTCGATAACGATGTCAACGGAGCAGGCACGGCAATCGGAATCGGCGACTCGGAGGATTCGTTGGAGACCGTGGACTACGTCATTAGCGGAAATGAAATTGAGGCCAGCTCCGTGGGTATCCTCCAGAACGGTGGAACCCCGGCCTCGTTCACCATCGAGAATAACGACTTCATTGGCGACAGTGGCACCATATATGTGGATGATGCCGAGAATGAGATTCTAGACCTCAGTGCCATCCTGAACGATCAGGGTAACACGTTCGACCCGGATGCTGATGTTACTGATGAAGACGACGACGGAACCGATGATCGGATCGTTGCCGAATAGATAGCAAATCAATCTAACCGACTGAGGTCTTTTATTATTCTTTCACGACCGACGAGCCGCGGGCTTACTCAGACACTGTGAGCCCCGCCTCGTCGTATATCTCTCTCAGTCGCTCCGGTGAGTAGTCGAGATAATGCTTCTCCAAGACCGATGACTTCGTTCGCCCACAGAAGGCGTCGATATACTTCGCATCAACGCCACACCGACTCATCTCAGTCGCAAACCATCGACGGAGCTTCTGTACCGTTACCTTCACCCCGACCTCCTCGGAGACGTGACGGAACTTCCGATTCAGGGGTTGCTTCGTGGTCTGGAACACGCGGTCATCGCCCGACTCCCGTTCAGGTTTGAACGCCTCAAACGCCTCGGCCGCTTCGTCGTTGTAGAACGTGACCCACGTCTGTTTTGTCTTCGAGTCTTTGTCCGGCACAATCATCCGCTTGTCCTCGTCGATGTCGTCCATCGTCAGTTGACACAGTTCGCTTGACCGGAGTCCCGACGTCGCCGCGAACAGGAACGCCGCCTTGTACTTCGGGTTCTCTAACGCCTCATAGAACGTCTGGAGGTCGTCGTTCGACGGCACCGTGGGGTTCGCGCTTTTCGACGCCATCTCGAACGCATCGGCGACATCCCCATTGAGGAAGTCTCTGAAGAACATCCGCAGTGCGCCGATGATATTCAGGCGTGTGGCATCGCTCACGTCGTCTTCAGTGTCAAGTTGCGCCGCGATTTCGTCCTGCGTGATCCGTGACGGTGGCTTGCCGACGTGATCGAGCAGCCGCCCAATGTAGCAAATTGGAACGATCTCGGCGACGTACGGAATAATCCTGGCGAGAACTTCGTTCTTGTAAGCGATCTTGACCAACAAACGACTGGCTACGGTGACATCGTTGATCTGAGGGAGCTGGTTTCAATCCGATATACGACTTCTACGGCACGTTCAACAGTAACGGTCACGTAATCAGGGATTTAGTGGTTAATACCGACGGATTTGGCGGCCTATTTAGCCAGACTGAGGCAAGCGGATCGCCTGGTGAAGTCACAGACCTCGGGCTCGAAGACGTGGATATATCGGGCGAAGGTTCGGTTGGTGCGCTTCTCGGGCGGTCGTTACCAGCTCAGACGCGACTGGAGAGGTCAGCGCGGGTATTGGTGGTGGCTTTTTTTTTTTTTTGAAACGCAGCTAACAGTGAGCTCGAAAACTCTTACTGGGACGAAAGAACGACAAATCAGGACGGCGCAGTCGGACCCGGTCGCACTTCTGGTAGTGGTTTCGTCGGATTCGGTAGCATCGGTGACACAGAGCCTGCGAACGAGATGACCGGGGACGACACACCCGACAAGATTGAATCGGTGGACTTCGCTGATACGTGGGGCACGGTTTCCGGTGGTTACCCAATCCTACGAGGGTTGACGAAAATACTCAGCTGAACATCGCTAACCCCTTCGAATTTGTTTTGACACAGGTCTATCATATATATGATTATATTAAATAAATTTTAGTTGTTTTATCAAGTGGATATATTTTACTTATTCGGACCTTCCCACCGGGCGATTACCTCTCCATACTCACCGTCTTCACTCGTCCAGAGTAGTTCAATGCGAGCGGTTTCGAGCGTGTCGATCGGCCCGTTCGTCCAGACGCGGACGCGCTCAGTAATTTCGACAGGGTCAGCAACCACGTCGACCCAGTCGGCGGCGTACCGCTTTTCTGAGCCGCCCTCCATGTAGTAGACCACCACCTCTACCTGTTCGGGATCGAACGTTTCCCCACCCGAGTGAGTCACCCGAACCACTTCACAGGGGTCGTTGGCACAGTTCGGGTCGCTGACTCCCGTTTCGTACTCGAACTCGAACGCGGCCTGCGGCGCTGGCTCGTTCAGCATACCTGCGAACCCGGTCAGCATCGTCGCCACCGTCGCTGCTAACACGATCACGACCGCCGTCATCAACACGACGCCGACGACCTTCGAGACTCCCCGCTGATCACTTGGATCACGCCAACTTCGGACCGGAGGCCCACTATTTGAACCGTGATTCTCACCGCCTCTGTCCATATATTTCAACTAATGAACCAATATATGAAAACTGCGTCCAAGTTATCACGTCTGAGGTCAACCGAGGGAGTCCACTATCGTGACTACTTGAACACTACTTGTCCACCACAACCACACCCTTCGACGACATCAGGACACCCCTGAACCGGTTCGACCGACTCATAACAAGGTGGGTAGAGTCGGATCATCGTGGTAAGCGAGCCGTGCGTGGTCGGGGTCGACCCCAGACACGCTGGACGTAACCACAATGGAACGACGCAAGTTCATCCTCGCAATCGGCGGTATCGCAAGCACCGGCGCCGCGGTCGGGTCCGGCGCGTTCACCAGCGTCGAAGCGACCCGCGACGTCTCCGTCTCGGTCGCGGACGACGCCAACGCGTACCTCGCGATGGAACCGCTGGCCTCTCCCAACGGGAATCAGTTCGCCTCGACCGAGGGCGATGTCCTCGCGCTGGACTTCTCCGACAGCGGCAACGACGGCGCGGGACTCGGCATGGACTCGGTATATAACTTCGATAAGGTGTTCCAGATCGCAAACCAGGGCACCCAAGGGGTGTACGTCTGGGCGACGTTCGGCGGTTCGACAGGCGACCTCACCGTGGGCGACGCGGACACCGATGTCTGGCTCTACCCGAACGGCGACCCCGACGACAAGCTCCGCGACAGCGAAGACGACGTGCTCTACCTCCCGACCGGCTCGTCGGCCGACATCGGCGTACACGTCGACACGCACGACCTCGGCGTCGACGACGACCAGGAGCTGACGATGACCGTTCGAGCCGACGCGAGCAACCCCGCGGAAGGCGAAGTGGTCGGCGGCGGCGGGACGGCCGTCGACGGACCGACCGACGGCCTCGTGAGCTACTGGCCGCTCGACGACGTCGAGAGCGGAACCGCCGTCGACGCGGTCGGAACGAACGACGGGACGGTCGAGGGAGATGTCACGACCGTTTCGGGTGAGCGCGGTGGTGCGAACTTCCCGTCCGGGTCTGAGGATTACGTCGATGTTGGCGAGGGATCAGAGTTCGCCTTCGAGAACTTCACCGTCTCGACGTGGGCGAGGGCAGCCGACGATGATCGAGGGCTGCGGACCGTCGTGGCGCGACAGGATGGAACTGTCAACAAACCGTATCAGAAGCGGACGTTCGTCCTCTGGTTCGACGACAACGACTCGAACTTCGGTGCGGAGGTCATCACCGGACGAACGTCAGAGTCGGATAGGGATCTCCGGGAGGTTACCGCCGATGGGGAGGATTACGTTGACGACGAGTGGCACCACATCGCGATGACTGTCGCAGCGGACGAGGAGATATCGCTCTACATCGACGGCGATCAGGTGGGTACGAGTTCGATCGACGGATCTCCGTACACCGGATCGGCCAAGACGTGGGTTGGACTGGAACCCGGCCAAGCCCGCCCACTTGACGGAGACGTCGGTGATCTCCGCATCTACGATCGGGTTCTCAGCGAGACTGAGATCGGGGACTTAGCCGATACCACGGAGTAACACCGCGCAGATACTCGCAGTCGATTCGGATATCGAGCAGGTCGTCTCTGGCCGAAATGAGGTCTTCGAACGGCGATCGAATCCGGCCGTTTCGGGTGACGTAGACTCAGGAAGTCCCTTACTCCCCGCCGTCGGTGTACGCCCAGTCGTCGAGCACGCGCTCGGCGACCGCGTTCGCCTCCGCCGGCGAGGGACAGGAGCCGTTGACGACGTCTTGGCAGAGCTCGCCCGCGAGGTCGTACACCGCGGCCCCGTCCGCGCGCTCGGCCACGCGCTCGAAGGTGGGCCGGTAGCCGGCGGCGGCGCGCTGACCGATCTCGTCAAGCGAGGCGTCGATGGTGTACTCCAGCTGACGGACCGCTTCCTCTGGTTCCATACGCGATCCACCGAGGCCGATCCACTTAAAGCTACTCGGATTCGGAACTGAGTTAATTCCGCGGCGTCGCCCGCGTCGAACCGACGTTTATACGCCCCCGGAGCGGCGACTGGCGCCATGACCGACGCAGACGAGCGCGACGCCGACACGACCGGACGCGCCGACGAGTCCGTGCCCCCCGTCGCGGACCGCGCCGACGACGTCGCCGAGCGCGCCGCGGTCACGAAGCGCGCCGCCGAGGCGGGCGCCGCGGTCGCCCACGAGCACTTCCGGAGCGACATCGCGGTGGAGACGAAGGGCGAAGACGACGTGGTGACCGAGGCCGACCGCGCCGCCCAGCGCGCCGTCATCGCGTCGATCCGCGAGGATTTCCCCGACGACGCGGTCGTCGGCGAGGAGGAAGATGAGCGCAAGACCGTGCCCGACGAGGGCCCCGCGTGGGTGATCGACCCCATCGACGGGACGAACAACTACGTTCGCGACATCCGCGTGTGGGCCACCGCGGTCGCGGCCGTCGTCGACGGCGAGCCCGTCGCGGCGGCGATCGTCGCGCCCGCGCTCGGCGACACCTACACCGCCGACGCCACGGGCGCGTACCGCAACGGCGAGCCGATCGCGGTGAGCGACGTGAGCGAGCCCCGCGACGCCGCCGTCGACCCGACGATCTGGTGGGCGTACGACGCCCGCGACGAGTACGCCCGCGCGTGCGAGGCGATCGTGACGCGCTTCGGCGACATGCGCCGCCTCGGCGCCGCGCAGGTGGTGCTCCCGACCGTGGCGGCCGGCGGGCTGGAGGGGACGATCACGAACCTCCGCGCGAACCCGTGGGACACGGTCGCGGGGGTCTTCGTCATTCGGCAGGCCGGGGGGCGCGTGACGGATCTGGAAGGGGATCGCTGGCGCCACGACTCGAAGGGCGTGGTCGCCTCCAACGGCGCCCTCCACGAGGAGGTGCTGGCAGCCGCCCGAGCGATCGAGGACCCCGATTGAGCGCGGCTATTTATATGGAATATTGGCGGCGCGCCGCCGAGCGGCCGCCCTCGGCGGCCGCGAGGTGCCCGCGAGGGAGGCGGCGGCCCGGCGCGGCTCCGCCTGCGCCGGGCCGTCCGCCGAGGCTGGGGAGGTGAGAGGTGCGGGGCTGTGCGGGCGGGCGGGACTCGAAGGGGCAGTCGCGAGGCGGTCAGAGGCGACGCAAGCACTGGAAGGAGCGAACGCAGTGAGCGACTGAAGCGCACAGCGAGCGTCTGACCGCCTCGCGACTGCCCCTTCGATGGCGTTCGTGTCGCTTAGCTACTTATAAGCAGTATCGTCGTACGGCCGAGCGACTGGGGCTTCGATGGTGTTCGTGTCGCTTAGCTACTTATAAGCAGTATCGTCGTACGGCCGAGCGGCTGGGGCTTCGATGGTGTTCGTGTCGCCTAGCTACTTATAAGCAGTATCGTCGTACGGCCGAGCGGCTGGGGCTTCAATAGTGGCCACCGTCACAGCGAGTACAACGTACAGCCGAGGGTTCAAATTCGGGGCCGGCGAATCCCCTCCCATGTACGCGGTCGTCGGCTGCAACGAGTGCGCCAACATGTGGCTGGTCACGGACCCGGAGACGAGCGAGACGGCGAAGTGCTCGCGGTGCGGCAAGACCCACCGGACCGCGAAGCTCAAGCGCTTCTTCGAGTCCGAGGACCGCGCGGCCGCGCAGCAGGCGCGGTCCGCCCTGCTCGCGAAGAAGCGCGGCGACAGCGCCGCGTTCGCCGAGGTCGACCACGTCGCCGACCTCGAAGCGGCCGTCGAAGACGCCGGCATCGACGACCGCGAGTACCTCGAAGCGTCGGGGCTCGACGCAGATGCGGTCGACGAAGCCGGCGAGCGCGCGGAGGGGGGCGGAGGCGGCTCCCGGAGCCGAACCGAGGTCGTTCGCGACGCGGTCGACGCCGTCGACGACCCCACCGAGTCGGCGGTCGTGGAGCGCGCCGCCGAGGACGGCGTCCCCGCGGAGGCGGCCCGCGAGATCCTGACCCGCCTCGCACGCCGCGGCGAGGTCACCGAGTCGAACGGCCGGTATCGCGTCCTCTGACCCCGAT
>NZ_AOJF01000043.1:0-60797 GCF_000337395.1 Halorubrum distributum JCM 13561 | reverse complement strand
GGCGCCGTCGCCGCGCCCGGCGCCATCAGCGACCCCCGAGCGACGGACGAGCCCCCCGGGCGGATCGACGTCGCCGGCGCGACCGTCGCCCCCGGCGACGTGCGCGGCGAGACCGCCGAACTCCGGCTCGGCACCGACCTCCGCCACCGCGGCGGGACCGTCGAGAACGTCACCGTCCGCCACCGCGCGATCGGCGCCGAGTCCGGCCTCCTCGTCGACGAGACGACCGTCGAGGTCGGCGACGTCGACTTCGAGGGCGAGCGCACCGTCAACGGCACCGTGACCGTCGAGCGCGAAGGCGGCTACCGCATCGAGACGGTCGTCTTCGCGGACGGCCAGCGCCGCCAGGAGCAGACCACGCGCGTCGCCGGCGTCGCGGCGCTCACCCCCGACTACGCGGACACGCAGGTCGGGTTCACCGACGGATCCGTCTGGCCGACCGTCGCGGTGAGCGTCGTCGAGGCCGACAACGAGACCGCGACCCTGTCGGCGTCGGTCTCGGTGACGAACCGCGGCGACGAGGCCAGCGAGGACGTCGACCTCCGCCTCTACCTCCGGCAGGCGGAGTCGAACGTTATCGCCGCGGAGGCGGCGGAGACGGTCGGCACCGTCCGCCCCGGCCGCACCGACACCGTGACGACGACCGTCGAGGTGCCGGCCGGCTACAACTACTACGTCGACGCCGCGCTGTTCGACGACGACGTGCTCGTCGACGAGACGCAGGGCGTCGCGAACCTGAACCCGCGGGAGACCATCACCGCCAACGAGACCGTCCGCGACGTGGCGTTCTCCGTCGAGGACTTCGAGCGCGACGACGCCGGCGGCGAGGGCGGTGACGGCTCCGACCGCGCGCCGACGGACGGCGCCACCGGCGGCTCGACGCCGGGCTTCGGCCCGCTCGTCGCGCTCGTCGCGCTCGTCGTCGCGGCCCTGACCGCGCGGAGGCGACGATGACGGACGACCCGTCGCGCGACGGACCGACCGACGAACCGGACCCCGACGAACCGGCGACGGACCGAACGACCACCGACCGAACGACCGACACCGACCACACCCGCCACCCACCACAGCCAATGACAGACGACACCGACGCGACCGACCGCACGGCGACGGACGCCGAGGACACCGACGCGAACGGATGGACGGAGCCGGTCGACGCCTCCGGCTTCGACCGCCTCTCGACCGACGACCTCCGCGGCCTGCTCGACCGCGTCGGGCTGGCCGCGCTGTCGCTGCTCGCGGTCGTCGCCGGCTGGGGGTTCTACAGCCAGTCCGGCAACGCGATCCGCACGTGGTTCGATCCGGCCTACCAGTCCGTGGCGCTCGCCGTCTTCAACCTCGCGGTCCTGCTGGTCGCGCTCGCGGGCGTGACCCACCAGCTCCGTCGGATCCGGGCGAGCGAGTCCTGACGGGCGAACGGGCTCGACCGAGCGCGCAACCGGGGCATTCGGCGGGACGCGGTGGCCGAGCTACTCGTCGGGGATCTGGTCGGTGCTGGCCGGGATCTGTTCCACCTGTCCCGCGAGCGTCGCGGCGTCGCCGGCGACGGTGGAGGGCTCGACGCCCGCCTCGCCCGCGACCAGCCTGACGTGCGCGGCGAGCAGCGCGAGCGCGCGGAGCCCCGCACCCTCCGCGTCGCCGTCGGTGCGCTGGGCGAACGTGGTGTCGACCTCGCCGTCGCGGACGACGCCGACGTGGACCGCGTCGATGTCGTCGCCGTCGAGGAGGTCGCGGGCGCGAGCGAGCTCCGTCTCGAAGTCGTCGGCGGCGGACGCGCTCTCGGCGGCGTCAGCGGAGTCGACGGTGCCAGTCGAGTCGTCGGCGGTCTCGGAGCGATCCGCTCCGGCGGGCGCGTCGGCGTCTGCGGGGTCGTCGTCGCTCATGCCCTCGTCTCGGGCGAGCGGCGTGAAAAGCGCGGCGGGGACCGTCGACTGCGGAGCGGGAGAGAGAAGAGGAAGGAGAACCGCGACGGACGCGTTACTCTTCCGGGCGAGGCCGGGCGATGAACAGCGCCTCCTCGATGGTGAACGGGTCGTACGTCGACTGGTGGCAGACGCAGTAGGTCCCGTCGGCGGCGTCGTAGCGAGCGGACTCCCCTAACTCCTTGTAGCCCGGAATACAACAGAAGTGCGTGCAGACGTTGAGGTACGCCATGAACCCCTGGTCGGTCGACGCCTGCAGCCACTCGTTGTTCTGAGCCGCCTCCTCGATCTGGGGCGAGCGGATCACGACCGCGTTGAGGTTCGTCTCGGCGTCCTCGGAGCGCCACGTGACCGACGCCGGCTTGCCGACGCCGTCGCTTCCGATCCCGTTGCCCCACTCGGTGTAGTCGTCGAAGTCGTCGATGTGGATCCGGTCGCCGCCCGAGTAGGTGTTCGACTGCCAGTCGTACGGCGGACCGCTCGCGGCGCGGAACAGGTTGTCCGACTCGAAGTTCGGCTGGACGTTCTCCTGGGACTCGACGCCGCAGTACTGGAACCACGCGCCGGTGTAGGTCTCCCCGCCGAGGTCCTGCTGGGCGACCTCGATCTCCTGTCCCTCCTGGGTGACGGTGGTCGTCTCGGGCCAGATCCCCTCGATGTACCCCTCGTCGGTGACCTGAACCGGGATCTGCGGGAGCCCGCGGGGCGCCGGGCCGCCGGTGTGCGCGATCGTCTTCGCGATCGTCGACCCGCCGCCGACCCCGCCGGCGGTCGTCAGGGTGTTCACGGTCGCCGACCCCATCGCGCCGACCCCCGCGAGGGCCGCGCCGCCGACGACGCCCTTCACGAAGCGTCGCCGCCCGGATTCAGACGGATACTTGTCGGACGCACTCATACACGCATCTGCGGTTGGATCGGTAAAAAGGGTGACGAACCCTCCACCGGGGCGAGAATCGACGCCGTCGCCGTTCGTCGCCGCCGATCCGAACGGGGTCGCCGCCGACGTTCCGAGGAGCGTGGGCGACGACGTTCCCCAGGTCGCCGGCGCCGCGGACGCCTCGACGGCGGCCAACGAACAGGAACGTTCGTGACCGAATTAACTCGGAACCGAGGCAAACCTTCGTTCAGACCGCGGTTTTAACCGACCGCGACCGCAGTGTGTGTGGTATGAAGTTGCACAATCGGGACGTGCGGACGGACGTTCGAGAACTCGGGGCGCTGGTGGGAGACGTCCTGGCCGCGCAGGCCTCGACCGAGGCGTACGAGACGGTCGAGACGCTACGGAACGCGGCGATCGACTACCGACGGGGCGACGCCGCGGACCGGGCGGCCCTCCACGCGGCGGTCGACGACCTCTCGACGACCCGCGAAGAGGTCGTCGCCCGCGCGTTCACGACCTACTTCGAGCTGATCAACCTCGCCGAGGAGCGCGAGCGCGTCCGCGCGGTCCGGAACGCCGACGACGGGACGGCCCTCCACGACTCCTTCGACGCGACGATCGCCGAGTTCGCCGAGGCCGGCGTCGACGCCGACGAGCTGGAGGAGCTGCTCGCCGACGTGCTCATCGAGCCGACGTTCACCGCGCACCCGACGGAGGCCCGGCGCTCGACGGTGAAGTCGAAGCTCCGCTCCATCGCGAACCACCTCGGGGAGCTCGACGAGCGCAACCTCACCGACCGCGAGCGGCGCGCCGTCTGGCGCGACGTCACCGCCGAGGTGACCAGCCTGTGGGGCACCCGCCAGGTCCGCCAGCGGGCGCCCGAGCCGGAAGACGAGGCGCGAAACGTCCAGTGGTACCTCGAGAACACCCTCTTCGACGTCGTCGGCGACGCCTACGAGGAGTTCGAGGAGACCATCTCGAAGGAGTACGACGACGTCGACTGCCCGAAGCTCTTCGAGTTCCGATCGTGGGCCGGCTCCGACCGCGACGGCAACCCGTTCGTCACCCCCGAGGTGACCGACGAGACGCTCGAACGCCAGCGCGAGGTCGCCGTCGAGAAGTACCGCGACCGGTGTAAGCGGCTCTCGGCCGTGCTGAGCCAGGACGGCGACCGGTACGCCGACGGCGACGCGCTGGCGCGGTCGCTCGCGGCCGACGCCGAGCGGTTCCCGACCGTCGTCGAGGAGGCGCGCGAGCGCTACCCCGACGAGCCGTACCGCCAGAAGCTCCGGCTGATGCGCGAGCGGCTCGACCGCGTCAACGACGTGCGCCCGGGCGAGTACCCCGACGGCGACGCCTTCCTCGACGACCTCGACGTCATCGCCGAGTCGCTGCGCGAGGACGGCCAGGAGTCGGTTCTCGAATCCTTCGTCGAGCCGTTCCGCCGACAGGTGGACACGTTCGGGCTCACGCTGGCGTCGCTCGACCTCCGCGACCACCGCGAGAACCACACCGAGGCCGTCGCCGAGGCGGTCGCGGTCGAGGGCGTCGACTACGAGGGGATGGACGAGTCGGAGCGCGTCGACTTCCTCACCGAGGCGATCCTCCAAGACGAGCCGGTCGTCGACGTCGACGAGCCCGGCGACGTTTCGGAGACCACCGAGCGCGTCCTCGAACGGTTCCAGTCGTTCGCGGAGTGGCAGGAGGAGTACGGCCAGCAGGCGATCGACACCTACTGCATCTCGATGACGGAGGAGCCCAGCCACGTGCTGGAGGTGCTCTTCTTGTCCGATCAGGTCGGCGTCGTCACCCTGCCCGACCACTGCGCGGTCGACGTGGTGCCCCTCCTCGAGACCGAGTCCGCGCTCAACGGCGCCGAGCGCATCCTCGGCACCCTCTTCGAGAACGAGGCGTACGCGAAGGCGCTGGAGGCCCGCGGCGAGGTCCAGGAGGTCATGCTCGGCTACTCCGACTCCAACAAGGAGAACGGGTTCCTCGCGGCGAACTGGGACCTCTACGAGAACCAGCGCCGGATCGCCCGGTTCTGCCGCGAGGAGGACGTCACCCTCCGGCTGTTCCACGGCCGCGGCGGCTCCATCTCGCGCGGCGGCGGCCCGATGAACGAGGCGCTGCTCGCGCTGCCGAACGAGACCGTCACCGGCCAGGTGAAGTTCACCGAGCAGGGCGAGGCGATCGCCGAGAAGTACGCCAACCCCCGCATCGCCGAGCGCGAGCTCGAGCAGATGCTCGACGCGCAGATCCGCGCCCGGAAGGAGGCGAACGAGGAGCCCGTCGAGGACGTGCCCGACCGCTGGGTCGAGGCGATGGAGATCATGGCGCCCGCCGCGCGGGAGACGTACCGCGACCTGCTGAACACGAACGGGTTCGTCTCCTACTTCGAGCAGGCGACGCCGATCAGCGTCGTCGAGGACCTCAACCTCGGCTCCCGGCCCGCCTCCCGCTCGGGCGAGCGCAGCGTCGAGGACCTGCGGGCGATCCCGTGGGTGTTCTCGTGGACCCAGACGCGGCTGATCCTCCCCGGCTGGTACGCAATCGCCTCCGGCATCGACGCCTACCTCGACGAGGTCGGCGAGGAGGCGGGGATGGAGACGCTCCGCGAGATGTTCGACGAGTGGCCGTTCTTCCGGACCACGCTCGACAACGCCTCGCTGGCGCTCGCGCGCACCGAGCCGGAGATCGCCGCCGAGTACGCCGACCTGGCCGACGACGACCTCCGCGAGCGCTTCTTCCCCGAGCTCGTCAGCGAGTACGAGCGCGGGCGCGAACTGGTCCTGGCGATCAGCGGCCGCGACCAGCTGCTCCGCCGCGAGTGGCTCGAAGAGAGCCTCGACCGCCGGAACCCCTACGTCGACCCCCTGAACCTCCTCCAGGCGAACCTGCTCGGGCGTACCCACCGCACCGACGAGGAGGAGCGAACCCTGCGGCTCACCGTCAACGGCATCGCCGCCGGGATGAAGAACACGGGATAGCTCGCTTCGCGACGCCTCCCCGCCCTTTTCTCGCCGCCGTCGAGCCCGCTACCGGACGATGTCGTCGCCGACTTCGACGGTCCCGGACTCGACGATCCGAGCGTCGAGTCCGCCGCGGCCGTCGAGCGCGGCCGCCGCGTCCGCCTCCGCCGCGAGGTCCGCCATGTACCCGCAGGGCTCGCAGTGACCGATCCCCTCGAACACCGCCTCACCAACCCGGAACCGTTCGCCGACGAGGTCGTCGAGGGCGACGCCGCGCGTCGTGAGGTTGCGTCGATGGGCGCCCGCGGTCAGGTCGACGCCGAACTCCTCGGCCGCGGCCGCGAGCGCCTCCGCCTCGATCAGCGTCACGTCGCTCGGCTCCAAGTCCGCCTGCTCGTTGTAGATCCCGTCGCCGTCGAAGTAGCGATCGCCGCGAAGCCCCCGGTCGGCGACCGCCTCGACGGCCGCTCGCGGTTCCGGGTCGCCCCCCGTTCCCGAGGCGACGTGGATCTGTTCGACTGCGCCGGTCTGCGAATCGGTCATGCGTGAATCACGCTCGGAATCACGCCGGACTCCGCGCCGAGGGAGCAAGAACCTGCTGGCGGGACGGGGGTGACCGGTTCCGCTCGGACGGCGACGGAGTCAGACAGAGTCAGAGACCTTCCCGACAGCATTTGATATAGCAACATACGATACATCGTGCGAAACGGACGGAGAACTTCGGATACGCCCTGCTGCCGTCGAACGGCCGTCTTACGTGGTATAGCGGCCGCTAACGGATTCGCACGGTCGGAAAACGAGAAAACAGCGATCTACGCGTAGCGTTCGAGTTCCGGACGGTCGAGATCTTCGAAGACCTCGGTCGCGACCTCCGAGAGGAACGCCTCACCCTCGTCGGAGACACGGCGGCCCTCGCCGCTTGCGGTGGTGACGAGCCCCTCTTCTTCGAGCGCCTGGAGCGACGAGCGGATGAGCTTGCGGGAGCCGCCCTCGTGTTCGCCGGGACGGACGACGTAGCGGTTCGAGCCGCGCTTCTTCGAGCCGTACTCGGTCGCGAGCCGCTCGATGCCGATCGGCTCGTTCTGGGCGACCTTGCGCAGGAGGCTCGCGGAGCGGACGTACCAGAAGTCGTCCTGCTCCGGCGGGAGCTCCTTGCCGGCGCCGGTCTTTGCGAACTCGACCCAGTCGGGCTCGTCGATGCGGTCCTCGAGTCGCGCGGCGACGGCCTCGATGAGGTCGTCGGCCGGCACGTCGTAGATGGTTACCATTGGGTGTCGATTCACGCCAGCGTCGTTTAAAACCATCGTATCGCGTACGGCCCGTGTGAGCCGTTTTCACGGGGTTGCGGGCCGCTGCGGGCGACTCGCGGATCGGAGCGAGGCCGAGCGTCGGGGGCGCTGTGCTACTCGGCGTACTCGTACTTCCGCTCGTTCATCCGGCCCCAGCCGGTGAAGACGAACTCCCCGTCGGGCTGGGTGAACTCCTCGACCTCGCGTTCGACGTCCATGTCGTACTCGTGGACGTCGTGGACGTCCTCGTACTCGTCCCAGGTGAGGTCGTAGCGGGCGTCGAGCTGGTCGTCGATGTCGAGCCCCTCGATCTCCGCCCGCCACCCCTCGCGGATCGTCTCGGCGTGGATCTCGGCCTGCGCGCCGGAGCCGTAGGAGGCGACGAGCAGCGTGTCGCCGATGAACTCACGGTCGCGGGTCAGCGCGTCGCGCAGGGCGCTCACGCGGGCGATGTGGACGGAGCTGGTGTACCAGTTGCCGACCTCGCGAGAGAGCCCGAGCGTCGGCTCGACCGCCGTGTCGTACCACGTCTGGTACTGCTCGGTGGTCTTCAGGTCGTCCATGTACCCGCGGATCGCCTCCTCGTACGCCTCCCGGTCCTCGTACTCGCTCTCGCGGGGCTGGCGGCCGATCTCGTCGGCGAGCGCGTCCTCGTGGGCCGTGTCGCGGATGACGTGCCGGTACGCCAACAGCGCCGCCTTCCGAACCATCCCGGGGAACGGCGTGTGGAACGGGGCGTACGCGAAGTCCTCCAGCTCGATGTCGTCGGTGACGGACTCGTAGTCCTCCAGGGCCTCGCGCATCCGGGAGAGGTACACCTGGACCGACCGCTTCCCGTCGACGCTGGGGAACTGCTGGTTCGGCTTGAGGAAGTCCGTCTCGTCTTTCGACCCGTACCCCTGATCGGTCGAGAGCTCGACGAGCGAGGGGTCCTCGTCGATCAGCATCGCGACGGCGCCGGCGCCCTGCGTCGCCTCGCCCGGGTCGCCGCGGGCGTACAGCGCCGTGTCCGTCGTGATGACGATCGCCGGACGGTCGCGGTTCCGGCCCGCTCGGATCCAGTTGTACGCGTCGTCGATCGCCTGCGTGCCGGCGAGGCAGGCGAACTTGCGCTCGCCCTTGTTGGCGTGGGTGAAGTCGCCGTCGTACACCTGTTCGAGACAGCCCGCGATGTACGTCGACACCGGCTTCGAGTGGTCGAACGCCGACTCCGTGGCGACGTCGATCCGGCCGATATCCTCGGGTTCGAGCCCCTTCCGGTCCATCAGGCCCTTCGCCGCGTTCGCCCCCATCGTGACGATGTCCTCGTACACGTCCGGGAACGAG
Organism: Halorubrum distributum JCM 13561; assembly: GCF_000337395.1. Classification (NCBI taxonomy): domain Archaea; kingdom Methanobacteriati; phylum Methanobacteriota; class Halobacteria; order Halobacteriales; family Haloferacaceae; genus Halorubrum; species Halorubrum distributum. The sequence goes on along the minus strand of NZ_AOJF01000043.1, from coordinate 52,408 downwards.
GAGTTGTTGAGCCCGAGCCCCTTCGTGTACTTCTCGGGGTCGTCGCCCTTCTCCGGCGCGAACGTGCCCGGCAGGTCGAGTTTGAGCTTCCCGGTCCAGATCTCGATGCCGTCGATCCCGACTGCGGTCATACACGGTCGTTCATCCGGCCGGCATATGGCTTTGTCGATGGGGATTACGTCGATCGTGGAACCTAGTAGTAGAGTACTTAACTGATACGAGGGACGGCTTTTCTAAGAGTCAGGAATATGTGATTCATCGAATCTACTGAGTCAGAGCCTGGAAGATTGTAATAATATTATGTTCTATGACGTGTCAGGAGGTAGTACAGGTAAAGTCAGGCTTTATCAATTCTCCGTCATTACCGATGGTAGCGGTACAGGTTTCGGATCCGCCAGGTCCCTCTACGATAGCTGTTATATCACGGTTGCCAGGGCTTTTTCCAATAGAAACTGTACCCGAACGATCAGTACTCGTCGCGCTACCTGAATCAGTTTCAAACGTGACTGAGTCAAACTGACCGTCAATATTCCAGTCAAACGAAACAGACCGCTGGCTCCCACTGGCAGTTAGGGAACCAAATATTGGCGGGCTCGGGTTTACCGGAGCAATAACTTCGACAGAGATGTTATCGACATCATCACCAGACGCGGCGAATAATGTGACATTGCCTTCCTGTTTAGCGGTGATATTCGCGGTGAAGTTACCATCGACGCTCGTGGTAGTGCTGTTCTCTTGATTGAAAGATGCTACCGCGGGATTCGTAGTCGAAAAGTCGATAGTAGCATTATCCAAGGGTTCGTCATTAGCGCTTATACTCCCGTTTAGTTGTACATCGCCTATTGGAACAGAATTTCGATCGTACCACTCAATATCGAATGTTCGATTCTCGACAGCTTGATTATTCTCGTCATCACTGCTGCCATTCTTCGCGATTGAATCTGTTGGCTTCTCCTGAATTCCGACCGTGTCCACTACCAGTTCTTCGTGGGTCGTGTTCAGTGTTAAGTTGTGAACCCCATTACCGCCGGCGTCCGAGACACCGCCGTAGACCTTGTCCGGGATGTCAGCATTGTCCCAGTATTCCTCACCGCTTAATCGTGTTGGAATCTTAATAGTGAGCTCACCTTCGGGAATCCTATCAGTGGAGTTCCGACTCGGACGAAGCTCAAGAGTCGTCTGTTGGGTTCCACTTCGCCGGAACTCGTTTTGGAGGGCAGTGATTCGAACCTCACCGTCATCATTTACAAGGTTTTGATCTTCGATAATCACGACTCTACCTCCCTCTTCGTTAGCATCAAGATACAGCACAGAGGCGTCGTACCACGTCGGCGGATGGTCAATTTCGTTGTACCTCGGTTGGTACTGGATGAATCGGGTCGTGATGTTGACGGTGTCGCCTGATTCGCTGTGAATACTGATGTTGTACGGACCCCTCGTCTGTATCGTCCCCGACGGTGCCGGCGGGTTAATCGCAAACAGTCGGGGAGGATAATCAGTTCCCAGTCGAACTGTCTCGTACTGTACCCGGTCAGTAGTGCCTGCCCGTAATATCCCTGCCCTGAGGTCAACGAGATCGTTGCGAACCTCTTCGAAATGCTGGAACTCCACCTCCGCGTTCTCTTGCGGGACGATCTGTACCTGATACAGCGAGAGCGCTAAGATTAGGAACCCGAACAGGATCACCGTCCCGACCACGACCGACTGGCCCCGACGGTCGCGACTGAATCGCATTGTACGGTGTCGTCGCCGAGCGGGTATAAAATCCTCCGTCCGACCTCTCAGTCGCGATACTCGGGCGGGCGCGGTGGAGGGCCGGAGACGGGACGGCTCAGTCGCCGCCCGCCCGCCGGTCCGTCAGCCACGCCGACGCGACGGCCACGACGCCGGCGAACCCGCCGAGGAGCACCGCCTGCGTCCAGTTGAAGCCGAGCAGCGTCCCGGCGACGAGCGTGACGAAAAGGAACGAGACCGTGAGGGCGCCGAGCGTCGAGCCGAGGTCCGCCGAAGCGTCCGTGTCGACCATGCGCGAACCTCGCGGTTTCGGGCGATAAACCGGTCGGTCCACCGAGAGCGAACACCGGTGAAGCGGACGAACGACGTGCGCCTCGGCGCGCGCGTAAATCACATATCGCGATATTAAATTTGATCTGCGCGTTCGATCGACCGTTCCGCTGCGTGCGACACTCGCCGTGTACCGGGACCGGTATCCCTGTCGGGAGCTTCGAAGAAGTCCGAGTTTCGCGGCGCGCGCTCGGCGTCAGAGGAGTCCGGGCTCCTCCTCGGGCGGGACGTCCCCGAGCGCGCCGAGGCTATCGAACGTGTTGGCGGCGAGGTAGACCGCTCCGTCGACGAGCACCGGGGGCGTGGTGAACGTCACGTCGAACCCGTCGAGGTGATAGTACCAGCGCACGTCGCCCGTCTCGCGGTCGAACGCGGCGACCGCGGGCCACGCCACCTCCAGATCGAACTCCTCGTACCGGACCGGGGCGACGACGGCGTCACGGCCGACGCAGAGCCCCTTCCGACACCCCCGCGCGTCGAGCCGCCACTCCTCGGAACCGTCCTCGACGGAGACGGCTGCGAGGCCCTCGGCGGTCAGCCAATACGCGGTTCCGTCGGCGAGCGCCACGCCGTAGGCCTCGTCGGTGTAGCCGTCGAGCGTCCGGAGATGCGCTCCGCCGTCGCCGTCGCGGACGGCGAGGTCGCCGTCGGCGGCGAGGACGATTCCGTCGGCGGTCGGTCTCGGGCCGAGCGCGACGTTCTCGACGCCCCGGTTCCAGACCTCGCCACCGCCCGCGATGTCGAGGCAATACAGCGCCGACTCCGAGGCGACGAAGACCTCGTCACCGCGGACCGCCGGGGCGCCGACGATGCGGTCCGCGAGCGGAACTGACCACCGTCGCTCTCCCGTCGCGGCGTCGAACGCCCTGAGGGTGGCGCCTCGATCGGAGGCTTCGGGAACCAGCACGAGGGATTCAGCGGGGACGGCGGTCACCTCGGTTCGGGACACGGTCCCGGACAGCGTGTCGGTCCACTCCCGGTCGCCCGACTCGCGGTCGAGCGCGACGACCCGGTCTCCGTACGCGGCGACCAACAGCTCTCCGACGACGGCGGACGTGTAGTGGTCCGCCTCCTCGACGTCGACGCTCCAGCGTTCGGACCCGTCCGTCGCGTCGAGGCCGACGATTTTCGGGCCCGGGTTCGGGTCGACGTTGCCGATATAGACCGCTCCGTCGGCGGCGACCGGCGACCAGCGCGTGAACGCGTTCGACGTCCAAGCGAGGTTCCCGCGCGGCGGAGCGGTCGCGCCCGTCGCTCCCGTGTTGCCTTCGTCCCGCATGTACTGCCGCCAGGAGCCCGAAGGGGCGGACGAGAAGGAGCGGTCACCGTCACCGAGGCAGCCGCCGAGGCCGACGCTGACGCCGGCGGCGGTCGCCGTCAGGAACGCTCTCCGTCCCGCGTTCTCCGTCGTCCGTGACGTCTCGCACTTCCGCGACGAATCGTCGCTTACGGTGCCGCTGGTCTTGGAGGGCTTCATACAGGCGTTTTGCTGAAGGGATATTGTAAGAGTGTATCGGACGTTCTCGACGACCGGAGCGGTCGGCGGGAGCGCGCCGCGGGCGGACGGACGGCGTCGAAAGGGTCGCCGGGGCCGTAGCTCGGGTCGTCGACGCAGTCTCGCGAGTCTCCGGACATGTCGCGCGCTTTTCCCGCCCGCCGACCGGTCCGTTTTTGCGCTCGGCGGCTGTCCCCGCTCGTATGGCGAAACAGCCGCACCTGCTGGTCGAGGAGGGCGACGTCCACGAGATCGCGGTCATCCCGGGCGACCCCGGCCGCGTCGACCGGATCGCGGACCTCTGTGACGACAGCGAGGTCGTCGCGCAGAACCGCGAGTACAAGATCGTCAACGCGAGCTACGAGGGGATCGACCTCACGATCTGCTCGACCGGGATCGGCTGCCCGTCGGCCGCGATCGCGGTCGAGGAGCTCTCGCGGGTCGGCGTCGAGACGTTCGTCCGGTGTGGCACCTGCGGGGCGCTCCAGCCCGACATGGAGGTCGGCGACATGGTCGTCGCGACGGGCGCGGCCAAGGAGGAGGGGACGAGCAAGCGCTACGAGTCCCCGAACTACCCGGCGGTGCCCGACTACGACGTGCTCACGGGACTGGTCGGGGCGGCCGAGGACAACGACGAGGAGATCCACGTCGGGCCGATCGTCTCCGACGACGCGTTCTACAACGAGGACGACGAGTACGTGGAGGACTGGAACGACGCGAACCTGCTCGCGATCGAGATGGAGGCGGCGACCGTCTTCTCGCTCGCGCGGCGCAAGGGGCTCGCGGCGGGCGCCATCTGCACCGTCGACGGCAACCTCGTCGCGGGGTCACAGAAGGGCGCGGACTCCGACGACGAACTGCCGGCGAAGGCGAAGGACAACGTCGAGCGCGCGATCCGGATCACGCTGAACGCGATCACGTCGCTGTAGGCGGGCGGTCGATCTGCCGACTTCTCAGTCCTCCGCGCGGAACTCCACGAGCGTCAGGTCGCGGCCGAGCGCACACGTCTCGTGCGGGGGCTCGCCGAGCACCTGGTCGATGACGCGCTCCTCGTCGAAGTCGGCGCCGTCGGGGACGCAGTAGCCGTGGCTCGGGCACTCGGTGTGCGGGCAGGGGCCCGCGAGCGACGCCTTGCTCCCGGCGTACGCGCGCTTCGACGGGACGTTGGCGGGGACCGACGCGGGCTCGACCTCGACCGCGCGGACGCCCGCGTCGTGGACCGCGCAGTCGAGCGTCTGCGCGTTCTCGCGGATCCCGGTCACCCGATACCGGGTGCCCTCGGAGAGGTTGAGGCACTGGCCGCGGTAGGGGCACCCCTCGCAGTCGGCCGATTCCCCCTCGTAGACGAACTCGCGGCCGACGTCCGCGAGCCGCGTCCCGATGAGCGTGACCGTGGTCATACCCGGAGCGACGCGCCGAGCGTCCGTAAGCCTCCCGCCTTCGTGGGCAACACCGGAGTGGCCCAGAACGGGGGCCACGCCGGCCCGGAGGGCAAGACACATCTCCCCGCCTCGGCAACGACGAGGAGATGATCGCGGGAGCCGCGCGCGACCTGCGCGCCGAGGCCGAGCGAACGAACGAGCGGCGCGTCCTCGTGCTCGCGGGAGACCGCGACCGCGCCCTCGACGCCGCCTACGACGCGGTCGAGGCGCTCGGCGTCGGCGACGGGGATGTCTCGCTCGTCTCGACGCAAGAGGGGTTCCGCTTCGAGGAAGTCCGTCCGCGGAACGCCGACGAGCTTCTGGGGCGCACCCGCGAGGCGGTCGTCCTCGACTGCCACGAGCAGTTCGTCCCGAACGCGCTCGGCCGCGCCGTCGGCGCGGTCGACGGCGGCGGGCTCCTGGTCCTCCTGACGCCCGCGCTCGACGAGTGGCCGGCGACCCGCGACCGCTTCGACGACTCGCTCGCGGTGCCGCCGTACGGAATCGAGGACGTGACGGGACGGTTCCGCGAGCGCCTCGTCGCGACGCTCCGGACGCACCCCGGGATCGCGGTCGTCGCGCTCGGCGACGAGGCCGCCGAAGACATCGTAGAGCGCGACGGACTCACCGGGGACCAGACAGCCGAGCGTGCCGACGACGCGGTCGACGCCGCCGCCGACCCGCCGAGCGCGCCGCCGGCCGCGACGTTCCCCGTGGGCGCCTACGGCGCCTGTCTCACGGACGATCAGGCGCGGGCGGTGCGGGCGTTCGAGTCGCTCGCCGACCCCGGCTCGGCCGTCGTGGTCGAGTCGGACCGCGGGCGCGGGAAGTCGAGCGCGGCCGGGCTGGCGGCGGGGTCGCTCGCGCTCGCGGGCCGCGACGTGCTCGTCACCGCGCCCGCGTTCCGGAACGCCGCGGAGGTGTTCGCGCGAGCCCGGGAGCTGATCGGGAGCGAAACGGACGGGAACGGCGGCGGCGACGAGGGCGACCGCGCCGGCGACGCGGACGAGCGCGACCTCCGGACGCCGGCCGGCGGTCGCGTTCGCTTCCTGCCGCCCGCGGCCGCGGCCGAAGCCGCGGCCGAGGCGGACGCGGTCGTCGTCGACGAGGCGGCGGCGCTCCCGGTACGGCTGCTGGGGGGGNGGCCGAAGCCGCGGCCGAGGCGGACGCGGTCGTCGTCGACGAGGCGGCGGCGCTCCCGGTACGGCTGCTGGAGGGGTTCCTCGACGCGCCCGCGGTCGCGTTCTGCACGACGGTCCACGGCTACGAGGGGGCGGGCCGCGGGTTCTCGGTGCGGTTCCGCGAGCGGCTGCTCGGCTCGCGGTTCGCGGTCAGCGACGTCCGGCTCGACGAGCCGATCCGGTACGCGCGGAACGACCCGGTGGAAGCGTGGGCGTCGCGCGCGCTCCTGCTCGACGCCCGGCCCGCGGTCGACGCGGCCGTATCCGGCGCGTCCGTCGACGAGGCGACGTACCGCGCGCTCGACCCGGACGACCTGCTCGCGGACGAGACGCTGCTCGGCGAGGCGTTCGGGCTGCTCGTCGCCGCGCACTACCGGACCGAGCCGAACGACCTCGCGCGGCTGCTCGACGCGCCGAACCTCGTCGCGCGCGCGCTCGTCGCGGACGGCCGCGTGGTCGCTGTCGCGCTCCTCGCGCGGGAGGGCGGGCTCGACGCCGAGACGCGGCGCGGGATGTACGAGGGCGAGCGCGTCCGGGGCAACATGGTGCCGGACGTGCTCACGAGCCAGCTGCGCGACGAGGCGGCCGCCGCGCCGCGCGGCCTGCGGACGGTCCGGATCGCGACCCACCACGCGCTCCGGGACGCGGGGTTCGGCTCGCGGCTGCTCGACGAGGTCCACGCGGAGTTCGTGGGCGGGAACGAGGGGGACGCTGACGGCGTCGACTACTTCTCGGTCGGCTACGGCGCGACGCCGCGGCTGCTCCGCTTCTGGCGCCGGGCGGGCTACCGGACCGTCCACCTCTCGACGAGCCGCAACGACGCCTCCGGCGAGTACTCCGCGATCATGCTCCGCCCGGAGACCGATGCGGGCCGCGACCTGCTGGACCGCCACGCGATCGCCTTCCGGGACCGCGAGCGCGACGGGCTCTCGGACGCGCACCGCGACGTCGACCCCGACGTTGTCCGCGGCGCGCTCCGCGCGTGTTCCGGCCCGACCCCGGTCGACCTCACCGAGACCGAGTGGCGCTCCGTCGTCGGCGCGTCGGTCGGCCCGGGGATGTACGACACCGCGCCCGGCGCGTTCCGCGACCTCGCGCTCGCGACGCTGATCGAGGGGAGCGGCGGCGACGGCGTCGGCCTCGACGACCGCGAGGAGCGCCTGCTCGTCCGGAAGGTGCTTCAGGGCCGGCCGTGGGAGGAGGTCGCAAACGAACTGGAGTTCGTCTCGACGAGCGCGTGTATGCGCGCGCTCGGCGACGCCTTCGTCCCGATAGTGGAGCGGTACGGCACCGAGTTCGCGCGCGAGGAGCGGGAGCGATTTATAAACGGGTGAACGAGCCGGCGGCGACTATTTATAAATAGATCCGCGGTGGCGCGTGCCGGCGAGCGGCCGGAGCGAAGCGGAGGCCGCGAGTCGCACGCGCGAGGGACGCCGCGAGCGACCGGAGGGAGCGAGCGGCGAGGCTGGGGAGGCCTGAGGTGCGGTGCTGTGCGGTCGGGGTGGGAGTCAAAGCCCCAGTCGCGAGGCCGCCGTAGGCGACGCAAGCACCGCAGCGAAGGAGTATCAGCGACTGAGCGAGGAGCGCAGCGAGCGTACGGCGGCCTCGCGACTGGGGCTTTGGCGGTGTTCACCGCGGTTCCACAGGCGACCACGTACAGCCGAGCGGCTGGGGATTTGGCGGTGTTCATCGCCGATCCACGGTTAGCGGTTTATAAACGAGCAACTCGGACGAGAGAAGTCGACACCACGCCGACAACGATCACTTATAAACGATTCTCGCGCCCGGGGTCGACGTCGATGGCGTCGACCGGGCAGACGTCGACGCAGAGCATACAGTCGATACACTGGTCCTCGTCCGCGGGGTTCGCCTTCCGCTCGGACTCGGGGTGGCCGGGTGTGTCCGTCCACTCGAACACGTCGACCGGGCAGTCCTCCAGACACGCGCCGTCGGCGAGACAGATGTCGAAGTCGACCGCGACGTGGGTGCCGCGGATCCCCTGCTTCTCGGGCGGTTCGACGGGGCCCCACACGGCGACGCCGTCCTCCTCGCCGACCCGCTCGCGGTTCACTTCGAAGTTCGAGTCGATGGCCATCGTTGCCCCCGCTTCGCCGGTCGCGGGTTTAAATTACCCGACGAACGGATTCGGTCGGCCCGGCGAGGCGCTCCGGCCGGGCGGGCGACGGATTACGGATGCGCGTAGTACGCCAGCACGTCCTCGGAGCCGTCAGGGCCGTCGTCCTCGTCGGTCGCCTCGGGGTCGAACGCGTCGATCCGGGCGAAGCCGACGCGCACGAACTGAACGACCGTGTCGGGGTCGACGTCGGCGACCGCGGGCTCCGCGATCCCGCGCACGTCGCCGTCGACCGTCCGGAGGAGCGTCTCGAGTCCCTCGTCGGCCGGCGCCCAGTGGATCACGTCCACGTCGCCCTCGCGGACGATCTCGATGTCGGCGTCGAGGAATGCCAACTGGTCGCCCTCGTGGCGGACGGGACCGTACCCCTTCAGCCAGACGCGCTCGCCCTCGGGCGGGAGGTCCGGGGACTCGACGACGACGCGGCCGGCGGGCACCTCGCGCTCGCCCCGGTCCGGGTGTTCGGGGTGGAATCGCGGGTGACCGGCCTCGGGCGCGGGCGCGTCGCCGTCGACGACCGGCAGCTCCACGGCGGGCGCGTCCTCGCGGTCGCGGACGAAGAAGTAGCGGTTCGCGTCGTCGTCGACCAGGTCGCGGTTGTTGGCGTAGACGGACGACATCGCGAGGTCGACGTCGGAGGTGGACATCCCGAGCTCCGTCATCGAGTCGACGAGGGCCTGCCCCCGGATTCCGCGTCGGCGCATCGACTGGATGGTCGGCGCGCGCGGGTCGTCCCAACCGGTGAGCTCGCCGTCCTCGATGAGGCCCTTGATCGTCGACGTCGACAGCTTCACGTCGTACTCGTCGACCTGGACGTGGCCCCAGTGGAGCACCTCGGGGTACTCCCAGTCGAAGTAGTCGTAGACGAACCGCTGGCGCTTCGCGGAGTCCTGGAGGTCGATGCCGCGGATGATGTGCGTGACGCCGGTGAGGTGGTCGTCGACGCCCGACTGGAAGTCGAGCATGGGCCAGCAGCGGTACTCGCTGGCCGCCTCGCGCGGGTGCGGCGTGTCGATCATCCGGAACGCGACCCAGTCGCGCAGCGCGGGGTTCTTGTGTTCGATGTCGGTCTTCACCCGCAGGACCATCTCGCCGGAGTCGTACTCGCCGTCGACCATCGCCGCGAACTCCTCGTGAACCGTCTCGGCGTCCTTCTCGCGATGCGGACACGCCTCGCCCGCGTTCTTCAGCTCGGAGAAGTCGTCGCCGGAACACGAGCAGGTGTACGCGCCCCCGAGGTCAATTAGGTCGCGGGCGTGGTCGTAGTACGTCTCCAGCCGGTCCGACGCCTTCAGCACGCGGTCCGGCTCGAAGCCGAGGTACTCGATGTCCTCCAGGATGGCGTCGTACGCGTCGAGGTCGGGGCGCTTCGTCTCCGGGTCGGTGTCGTCGAACCGGCAGATGAACTCGCCGTCGTAGCGCTGCTTGTACGTGCCGATGACGGCGGGCATGCGCGCGTGGCCGACGTGCCACGGGCCGTTCGGGTTCGGCGCGGCGCGCATCACGACCTCGCCGTCCTCGGCGTTCGGGAGGTCGGGGAGGACGTGCTCGTCTTCCTCCTCGTCCGCCTCCAGCTCCGCGAGCTTCTCGGGCGCGAGCTCGCCGAGCCGCTCCCGGCGGGCCGCCTCGTCCATCTCGCCGACCTCGTCGAGGACCGGCGCGAGGACGCCCGGAATCTCGTCGCCGTGCGGGCGGAACTCGGGGTTCTCGCCCATGATCGGGCCCATGATCGCGCCCACGTCCGGGTCGCTGCCGTGCTTGAGCGCGTTGAAAAGCGCCGCGGCCTCGCCGGCCGCCGCGACGCGTTCGCGGAGTTCGTCGTCCATGCGCGTGGCTTGTCGGGGTCGGGTCAAAAACGCCGCGAAACGGCGGGGAGGGGCGGGTCCCGGGCTCGCCGCGTTCGGCGAGGCGCCGCTTCAACGAGGCGCCGCGACGGCGGCGGTCCGGGGCGGGTAGGGGCGTCCGACACGAGCGGTCGGACGGGCTTAAACGACCGACACCGTTCACGCCGATAACGGGCCGCTACCGCCGTGAACGGTCGAGACGTTTTTTACCGATCGGTTCCGATCGGCTCGGTCGGCCGCGGCGTCAACGCGCCGTCGACGCCGGACGGACCGAGCGGGTTCGTCGCCTTGATAGTCACCGGGAGCGTGGGTGACGCATGAGCGTCGCGTCGGGAGCCGTCGGAACGCGGGGGGGATCGCGGTGGTAGGACCCATCTCCGAGGCGGAGCGTGAGGCCGGAAACCGGAAGATCAAGCTCGTGCTGCTCGCGATCGTCACGGCCACGCCGCCGCTTATCGCCCTCCAGTTGGACCCGTCACCGATACAGCTGCTGGCCGCGGCTGGGGCCGGATTCGGCCTCGGCCTCGTCGTCGTGTGGTACCTCGGACGGCTCGCGGCCGAGTTCGCCGGCAGCGGGCCTCGACGCCCGCGGCGCTGAGGTCGGTCGCTCCGTTTCAGCCGACGCAACCGTCCGCTCTTCTTCCGTCCAGCGGGGCCTCGTCAGTCGGCGCCCGTCTCGGCGCCGCGAGCCGGCTCGACGAGCTCTCCGGCCTTCCCGCCCGCGACGGACCGGGAGCTCGACAGCGGCGAGATGCTCACCTCGCCCTCGACGGCCGCGCGGCGGTCCGAACCGGGATCGTCCTGGACGTTCCCCCGCAGGAACTCCCGCCAGAAGCGGTCGCGAAGCTCCATCCCCATCTCGCCGCGCCGCTCGCCGAACTCCCAGCCCTCGGGGACGTTCTCGTCGTCCGGCCCCTCCTCGCCCGGGCGGAACTCGATCACGTCGAAGCCGCGCGCGGGCTCGGTCAGCCGGTAGGTCGGGTCCGCCGCCGCCTCGTCGTCCGCGGCCGGGACGTTGACGTTCAGCACGTCGGCGCCGAACGGGAGCGCGAGCGGGTCGCCGCTCTCCCCCCTCTCGGCGCGGTCGAGCAGGTCGGCGACGACCTCGCCGGCGACCGCGAAGTCGCCGTTGTCGAGCGTCGGCGGCACGGGGAGGTTGCCGCGGTCGTACAGCGAGACCGCGATCGCGGGCGTGCCGAGGAAGGAGGCCTCCATCGCGGCGCCGACGGTGCCGGACTGCCCGAGGATGTGCGCGCCGATGTTCGGGCCGTGGTTACAGCCGGAGACGACGACGTCGGGGTCGAGCCCGAGCGCCACGTCCGCGACCGCGACGCAGTCCGCGGGGGTGCCCTCGACCGCGTAGCCGCGGTCCGTCTCGGTGTAGTCGACCGTCGTCTCCCACCACGAGCGCGCGCCGCCGACGCCGGACTGGTTCGTCGCGGGCGCGACGACCGTCACGTCGTAGTCGCGCGAGAGCGCGTCCGCGAGCGCCCGGATCCCGACGGCGTCGATCCCGTCGTCGTTGGTGAGCAGGATCTCGGTTGGCATGCGTCACCCTGCGAGGCGGCGGGAGAAAACGTCGCCGGTCCGCGGCGAGGAGGTGAAAGAGGGCGGAGCGGTGAACCGGAACGAACGTCGCGGGCGTCGACCGAGTGGTACTCCGTGTGGTCAGTCGGAGGGGTTCGGGAAGCGGAAAGCGGGGAGTCGGTGGGCCGAGCGGTCAGTCGGCCGCGACTCGACGCGACGAGGTCGCCAGGTCGAGCACCTCGTCGAAGAAGCCGAGCGAGTCGTGCGGGCCGGGGTTCGCCTCGGGGTGGTACTGGCGGGTGATGACGTCCAGCTCCTCGCTGTCGAGCCCCTCGACGGTGTCGTCGTTGACGTTCACCTGCGTCACTTCGAGCGGGCCGGTGTCGGCGACCGTGTAGCCGTGGTTCTGGGTGGTCATCACGACCTTGTCCGTGCGGAGGTCCTTCACGGGCTGGTTGACGCCGCGGTGGCCGAACGCCATCTTCTCCGTCGAGCCGCCGAGCGCGCTCGTGATCACCTGCTGGCCGAGGCAGATCCCCGCGAGGGGGAGCTCCCCCGCGAACTCGTCGACCACGTCCTGCGCGGCGACGAAGTTCTCCGGGTCGCCCGGGCCGTTCGAGACGAACAGCACGTCGGGGTCGACGGCGGCCACGTCCTCGGGCGTCGCGTCGTACGGGAGGACGTGGACGTCGGCGCCGCGGTCGGTGAGCGAGGAGATGATCGAGCCCTTCGCGCCGCAGTCGAGAAGCGCGACGTCGACGCCGACGCCGTCGGCGCTCTCGTGGACGGTCGGCTCCGCGACCGATACCTGCGCGCCGATGTCGACGTGGTCGCTCATGGGCTTGCACGCCTCCATCTCGTCGACCGCGTCCTCGGGGGTCGCGTCCGGGCCGGCGGCGATCCCGCAGGCCATCGCGCCCTCCTCGCGGACGGTGGTGACGATCTCGCGGGTGTCGACGTGGTCGACGGCCGGCACGCCCTCCTCGGCGAGCCAGTCGGCGACGTCGTCGGTCAGCTCGCGGGCGATCGCCGCGCGGGGCTGGACCGACTCGGACTCGAACCGCTCGGTTCGGACGCCGTAGTTCCCGATGAGGGGGTACGAGAAGGTGAGCACCTGTTCGGCGTAGGAGGGGTCGGTGAGCGACTCCTCGTAGCCGGTGTACGCGGTCGTGAACACCAGTTCGCCGCGGGTCCGCCCCGGCGCACGGGAGCGCGCTTCGAGCACGCGTCCGTCGGCCAGCGCGATGTAGGCGTCCGACATTACGAGAAACGTACGCGCAAAGGATAATAAATGCGTCGTTCGAAGGTTCGTTACGATATTCGTAACGGGTAAGGCGACGGGGCCGAGAGGAACCGGTATGGACGACCTCGACCGACGGATCCTCTCGATCCTGCGACGGGACGCGCGGACCCCGTACACGGAGATCGCGGACCGGGTGGGTACCTCCGAGGGGACCGTGCGCAACCGCGTCGACCGGATGACCGACGAGGGCGTGATCGAGCGGTTCACCGTCACGACCCGCACCGGCAACGTGAAGGCGATGATCGAGATCTCGGTGGAGATGAACGTCAACACCGCCGCCGTCGGCGAGCGGATGGTGGAGTGGGAGGAGGTCGACTTCGTCTGGCAGGTGTCCGGCGAGGAGGACGTCGTCCTCGTCGTCGACGCGGTCGACACGCGCGCGGTCAACGAACTGATCACGCAGGCCCGCGAGATGGACGAGGTCAAGTCGACGAAGACGCGGCTCATCCTCGACGAGCGGTTGGGGTGAGCGGAGGCTCACTCGTCGCCGACACGGCTGTCGACCCCCGGCGACCGCAGAGACGTACCGGAATTTACATATCGAGGGGAGCGGAAGCCGTCAGACACGTCCGGTCCTCTTCGATGAATTTTTCGACGGAAGCTCACGTCGGCGAATACGTTGTTAACAGTGAACGGACCGTTTCGTTCACCGCGGCCGACGGGGAGCTCTCGTACGCCCCGCCCTCGGAGGACGCCCCCGTGTCGATCCCGGTCGGCGACGTGACAGGCGTCGAGTTCGACCGGAACACCGCGTTCCTCCGGCACACGTTCCTCGGGCTGTTCTTCCTCCTCCTCTCTCTGGTCCTCACCGTCGGGATCGTCGCTGCCGTCTACCTCGGACAGGTCGAGACGCGGACCGACATCGCGTTCGCGGGGTTCTTCGGGCTCTTCGCGGTCGGCGGCTGGAACGTCACCTACGGCCTCCTCTCGCGGTCGAACCGCGAGGTGATCGACGTGTACATCACCACCGAGGAGCGGACGCACGTCCTCTGCGGAGAGCTGGCCGACGCGGAGTTCGTGGACGCGTGCGCGGAGCTCGTCGACTCCGACCTCCCCGCGACGAACCGCAATCCGAAACTCGAAGCCGAACTCGAATAGCGACGGCACCCGACTCGTCACCGGCCGCGGAGGCCGCTTCGGCTTCGAGACCGCTCCCCGCGTCGGCGACTACTTCTCCGCCACGCTCGTCTGCATCCCTTCCGTGTTGAACGCGCTCCCGGCGCCCCCGTCGCCGAGGACGATCACGCCGGCGCCGGACCCCGTGATCGCCTCGAACTCCTCGATCGCCCGGTCCGCCGCCGTCTGCGCGTCGAGGCCGTCGTCGAGGAAGTCGACGGCGCGCCGCGAGAGCGTGACGCGCGCGATGTCCTCGCCGGCGCCCGTCGCGCTCGCGCCGCCGGCCTCGGTACAGAAGAAGCCGGACCCGACCTGCGGCACGTCGCCGACGCGCCCGGCGAGCGCGAACGACCGACCGCCCGTCGAGGTCACCGCCGCGAACGTCTCGCCGTCGGTCGCGACCGCGCCGACCGTGTCGTGGTCGGGTGCTTCGGTCTCCGAGCGCCCCCCGGCCTGGTCGTCGCCCGAACCGAACCGGGAGGCGAGCCAGTCGAGGTGCTCGCGCGGCGACCCCCGCGGCGGGTCCTCCGCCTCGTAGCGCTCGCGTTTCTCGTCGGTGAGGAGGTCGACGCCGGTCGCGACGCCGAACTCGGCCGCGAGGTCGACCGCGTGCTCGCCCGAGACGAAGACGTGCGGCGTCTCCGAGTGAACGACGCGGGCGACGCTCGCCGCGTGCTCGACGCCGGGCATCGAGCAGGCCGCGCCGACCTCGCGGTCCGAGGTCATCACGCCGGCGTCGGTGCGGACGGCGCCGTCGGACTGGACCGCGCCGCCGACCCCCGCGTTGAACCGGGGGTCCGACTCGAGGACGCCGACCGCGGACTCGACCGCGTCGAGCGGCGAGGCGGCGTCTGCGCCGCGAGCGGCCGCGTCGTCGAGGACTGCCTGTCTGGGCTCCGGGTCGTCCGGCGCGCCGCCGGCGCCGCCGTGGACGATGACTCGCATACCGGAGGCTCCCGCGGCGGCCACATAAGCGCCCGGAAGCCGGCGGCGACCGCGGGGATCGTGGCGACCGGTGACGACGGGGAGGCGACGGGCGGGCCCGCGGTTCGACCGCCTGCGTTTATACCTCGACCGCCCGAACCGCACGGCGTGACCGATTCGGAACCGACCGCGTCGCCGGCGAGTCCGACGCCGGTGTCGGTCCTGCTGCCGACCGTCCGCTGGACCGACGCCTGCGACGAGGTGGCGGAGCAGCTCCGCGGCCCCGAGGCGTTCGGCGGTGGGGAGGGCGACGGCGGCGACGGCGGGAAGGGCGACGGCGACGGGAAGAGCGACGACGGCGACGGCGGTCGGAACGCCGACGAACTGCTCGTGGTCTGCGACTCCCCGGAAGACCCCGTCGCGGACCGGCGCGGCGACCTGCCGCCTCGCGTTCGGATCGTGATCGCCGGCGAGCCCGAGGGGTGTTCCGGGAAGGCAAACGCCATCGCGGCCGGGATGGAAGCCGCCGCGAACGACCGGATCGCCTGGACGGACGACGACTTCCGCCATCCGTCCGACTGGCTGGCGACGCTCGACGCCGACTACGAGCGACGGGGACCGACCACGGAGGTCCCGGTGTTCGTCGGGCTCGACCCCCTCGCTCGGCTGTTCGAGCCGGCGTACGTGATCGGCGGGACGCTCGCGGTGTTCGCCGCCGGCGTCGCGTGGGGCGGCGCCGTGATCTTCGAGCGCGACGACCTCCGCGACGGGGAGGCGGCGTTCCTGCGGGACCTCCGGCGGACCGTCAGCGACGACGGGACGCTCACCGAACACCTCGACGTCTCGGCGGCGGACCGCACGCGGTACGTCCGGGCCGGCGGCTCGCTGCGGGGCTCGCTGGAGCGGTTCGTCCGCTTCCTGACGATCACCCGGTACCACGCGCCGCGGGCGACCGCGTTCAACGCCGCTTTCGGCGTCGTCATGGCCGCGCTCTGTCTGCTCGCGCCGATCGCCGGGGTCTCGCTCGTCACGACGCTGGCGGGCGCCGCCTACGCCAGGTTCGGGATCCGGCGCGCGACGTTCCTCCTCGCGGCGCCCGGCGTCCTGATCGCCCCGCCGCTCATGGCGTACGCGCTCGCCCGGCAGACGTTCGTCTGGGGCGGGCGCCGCTACCGGTGGCGGTCGATGTTCGACGTCTCGGTCGAACCGGTCTGAGTCCGGGCGGGCGGCGGCCAGTCCGGAACGCGATCGGAGCTGAGAACCGGCAAACGCTGCGAGCGCGACGCTCACGCCGAAAACGGCAGGCACTTTAAGGGCCCACAAGAATCCACGAACGTTCATGAGCTACGATAAGGTCGACGTCCCCGACGACGGCGAAGCCATCACGCTCGCCGAAGAGGAGACCGGCGAGCTGAACGTTCCGTCCAACCCGATCGTCCCGATCATCCACGGCGACGGAATCGGCACCGACGTCGGGCCGGCCGCGCAGCAGGTACTCGACGCCGCCGCCGAGGCGACGGGCCGATCCATCGCGTGGATGCGCGTCTACGCCGGCTCCAGCGCCCGCGAGAAGTACGACGAGAACCTGCCCGAGGACACCGTCTCGGCCATCCGCGACCACCGCGTCGCGATCAAGGGGCCGCTGACGACGCCCGTCGGCGCCGGGTTCCGCTCGCTGAACGTCGCGCTCCGGCAGACGCTCGACCTGTACGCGAACGTCCGCCCGACCTACCACCTCGAGGGCGTCCCGTCGCCCGTCAAGAACCCCGAGGAGATGGACATGGTCACCTTCCGTGAGAACACGGAGGACGTCTACGCGGGCGTCGAGTGGGAGGCCGGCACCGACGAAGTCGAGCAGGTACGCGACTTCCTCGAGGACGACATGGGCATCGCGGACGTCATCCACGACGGCCCGGTCGGCATCGGCGTCAAGCCCATCTCCGAGTTCGGCTCGAAGCGCCTCGTCCGCGAGGCCATCGACTACGCGCTCGCCAACGACCGCGACTCGGTCACCCTCGTCCACAAGGGGAACATCATGAAGTTCACCGAGGGCGCCTTCCGCGACTGGGGCTACGAGGTCGCCGAGGAGGAGTACGGCGAGGACGTCATCACCGAGGACCAGCTCTGGGAGGACCACGACGGCGAGCAGCCCGAGGGTACCCTCGTCGTCAAGGACCGCATCGCGGACAACATGCTCCAGCAGCTGCTGACCCGCACCGACGAGTACGAGGTCATCGCGACGATGAACCTCAACGGCGACTACATGTCCGACGCCGCCGGCGCGCAGATCGGCGGCCTCGGCATCGCGCCCGGCGCCAACTTCGGCCACGGCCGCTGTCTGGCCGAGCCGGTCCACGGCTCCGCGCCCAAGTACGCCGGCGAGGACAAGGTGAACCCCACCGCGATGATCCTCTCGGGCCGCGAGATGCTCGACTACCTCGGCTGGTCCGACGCCGCGGACCTCGTTCGCGACGCCGTCGAGGAGACCATCGCCTCCGGGAAGGTCACCTACGACCTCCACCGCCAGATCGAGGGCGGCGAGAAGCTCGCGACCAGCGAGTTCGCGGACGCCGTCGTCGATAAAATCGACGAGCTGGCGTAAGGCGGATATAAGGGCAGAGCTCGGCGGATCGCAGGCTGATCGGTCTCGGTATTTTTTCGATCTCGTCTCGGCGTCGACTAGCAAGGATACTCCGTCGAACTGCTTTTCAAGTGATTGCGACGACCACCTCCAAAGCCCCAGCCGCGAGGACTCGGTGCGGTCGCTGCGGTCCTCAGTCGCTCGTTTCACTCGCTCCTTGCGGTCCTTGCTTCCCGCGCCTTCGCCCTCGCGGCTGCCCCTTTGAGTCCCGCCCGACAGCGACCGCACAGCACCTCACGCCTCCCCAGCCTCGCCGCTCGCTCCCCCTGGTCGCTCGCGGCGTCCCTCGCGCGTGCTCCTCACGGCCTCCGCTTCGCTCCGGCCGTTCGCAGGCACGCGCCGACCACGGAGGCGAGGATACAAATCCGGGGGTCGCCTTGCGCCGGTATGGTAACCTTCCTCGCCGGGGGGACGGGCACGCCGAAGCTCCTCGACGGCGCGGCCCGGGTGTTCGAGCCGGCCGAGACCGCGGTCGTCGCCAACACGGGCGACGACGTCGAGCTCGGCGGCCACCTCGTCTGCCCCGACGTCGACACCGTGCTGTTCGCGGGCGGCGGCGTCCTCGACCGGGAGACGTGGTGGGGCATCGACGGCGACACGACCGCGACCCACGAGGAGCTGCGGCGGCTCGCCGACGCGGTCGGACTCGGAACGGCGCCCCGCTACCTCGGCGACGACGCGCAGACCGCGGGCCGCGAGATCGCCCGGTGGCGGCGGTTCTCGGCGGTCGGCGAGTTCATGGAGATCGGCGACCGCGACCGCGCGGTCCACCTCACGCGCACGAGCCTGCTCGACGAGGGGAAGTCGCTCACGGAGGCGATTCGGACCCTCGCCGACGCGTTCGACCTCGACGTCGACCTCCTCCCGATGTCGGACGACCCCGTGGCGACGCTGGTCCACACCGAGGGCGGCGAGACGCTCCACTTCCAGGAGTACTGGGTCGCGCGGCGCGGCGAGCCGCCGGTCGCCGACGTGGAGTTCCGCGGCGCCGAGGACGCAGAGCCGACCGACGCCGTGTTCGAGGCCCTCGCCGACCCGGTCGTGATCGGCCCCTCGAACCCCGTGACGAGCCTCGGCCCGATGCTGGCGCTGCCCGGGTTCGAGCGCGCGCTCCGGGAGACGCCGGTGGTCGCCGTCTCGCCGTTCGTCGGCGACGAGGTCTTCTCCGGGCCGGCCGCGGACCTGATGCGCGGCGTCGGCCGCGAGCCCTCGACGGCGGGCGTGGCCGACGCCTATCCCTTCGCGGACGCCTTCGTCCTCGACGACGACGATCCGACCGAGCTCGACCGACACGTCGAGCGGACCGACACGCGGATCGACGACGCGGACGACGCCGAGCGCGTCGCCCGCGCCTGCGAGCGCGCGCTGGCGGCGGTCACGGACGACGCGGCGGACGCGCCGCCGCCGCGGGAGGGCGCGGAGTGACGCGGAACGCAGACGGGAGCGAGGCGCCCGCGGACGAGGAACCGTTCCTCGTCGCCGCGAGCCTCAGCGGCGCCGCCGACGCCGAGTGGGCCCGCGACGCGGCCGAGCACGTCGACGCCGCGCTGCTCGGCGGGGTCGCGCTCGACGCGGCCAGCCGCGCCGCGGCCCGCGACCTCGTCGCGCGCGGGCGGTCCGAGTTCCTCCCGGCCGACCCGCTCGCGTTCGTCGCCGACCAGCTCGACGCGCTCGCGGACGCGCCGGTCCGTCCCGGGGTCAACGTCCGGAGCGCGACGCCGGAGCCGATTCGAGCGGTCGCCGAGGTCTGCGCCGACCGCGGCGCGGTCTGCGAGGTCAACGCCCACTGCCGGCAGCCGGAGCTGCGCGCGGTCGGCTGCGGCGAGTCGCTGCTCCGCGAGCCCGAACGCCTCGCGCGGTACGTCACCGCCGCGGCCGGGACGGGCGCGACGACGAGCGTGAAGGTCCGCGCCGAGGTGCCCGGCGTCGACCTCGTCGCCGTCGCGGAGCGCGTCGCCGCGGCCGGCGCGGACTGGCTCCACGTCGACGCGATGGACGCCGAAGCGGTGGTCGCGGATCTCGCTTCGGCGGTCGACGCGGCGCCCGCCGGCGGCGAGGCGGACGACCTCGCCGACCTGACGCTCGTCGCCAACAACGGCGTCCGGGGCCGCGAGACGGTCGCGGAGTACGCGGGACACGGGGCCGACGCGGTGAGCGTCGGGCGCCCGACGGAGGACCCGCCCGTCCTCGCGCGCGTCGCGGACGCGGTCGAGGAGTGGCGGGCGGGAACGCTCCGCCGGCGCAAGGACGAGACCGGGCCCGAACCGGAGGTCAGGCCGTGACCCGCGACGGGCGACGCGGGGAAGCGGCCGATGACCCCGTCGACGACGCGACGCTCGCGCTCCTGCTCGAGGTCGCCGGGACGCCGAAGCCCGGGAACGTCGACCGGCGCCGCGACCTCGACGACCTGCGGTTCGAGGCGTTCCTCGGCGGCGCCGTCGGCGCGCGCCCGGGGCTCGAACGGGCCGCACGCCCGGCGGACCCCGGCGCTCCATCGGTCGGGGACGCATTCGTGCGCGCCGTGGAAGGGATGGCCGCGCGCGCCGGCACGAACACGCAGTTCGGCTGCCTGCTGCTGTTGGTCCCGCTGGTCCGGGCGGCCGCGGACCCCGACCGGGAGCTCTCGCCCGACGCGCTCGACGCGGTCTGTCGGGCGACGAGCGTCGACGACGCCGTCGCGTTCTACCGCGCGTTCGAGGCCGTCGACGTCGCGGTCGACGACCCGCCGCCGGGCGCGGACGACCTCGACGTGCGCCGCGGGAGCGACGCCGAGCCCGCGCTCCGCGAGCGCGGGGCGACCCTGCGGGACGTGCTGGCGCTCTCCGTCGATCCGACGGACCCGGACCGGGTCGCCGACCGCAACGCCGCCGAGTGGACCGAGGGGTTCCCGCGGACGTTCCGCGCGGCCGAGTGGATCCTGACCGACGAGGGGCCGCTCGCCGACAGGGCGGCGCGGGCGTTCCTCGGGCTGCTCGCCGCGGAGCCCGACACGCTCGTCGCGTCGACGCTGGGGGCGGAGGCGGCGCGCGAGGCGAGCGAGCGGGCGGCCGCGCTGCTCGGCGTCGACTCGGAGGGGCCGGGGGGCGTCGGCGACGTCGACGCAGTCCCGACCGACGCCGTCCACGGCGCCGACCTCGACGCCGCGGAGTCGCTGGCAGAGAGATTCATCTCAGAGGGGATCAACCCCGGGACGACGGCCGACCTCACCTGCGCGGCGCTGTTCGTCGCGCTCCGGCGCGGCGCGGAGGTGGCGCCGTGAGCGACGGGCGGCCCGACGGCGGATCCGCGGAACGGACCGACCCCGTCGGCGTCGCTCCCGACGGCTGGCCGGTCCCGCTCCGCGGCGTCACCGAGTCGGTGGTGACGACGCTCGGCCCGAACGGCCGGTGGAACGTCGCGGCGCTGGGACTCCACGCGCCCGAGACGGACGCGGACGGCGAGCCCGACAGTCCAGTCATCGCGCGCACCTACGGGCGCACCCGCACGTGGCGGAACTTCGAAGAGCGCGGGGGCGGCGTGGTCCAGTTCACCGTCGACCCGCGGACGTTCGTCGACGCGGCGCTCACCGTGCGGGAGGCAGGCGATCCGGTCCTCCCGAGCGCCGACGCGTGGGTCGAGGTCGACGCCGAGGAGGTCGCGGCCGAGACCGAGGGAGACACAACGATTCGGACGTGGGAGCTGTCGCCGGTCGACTCGGCGGTCGTGAGCGAGCGCGTTCCGACGGTGAACAGGGGGTTCGGCGCGGTCGTCGACGCCACGGTGGCCGCCTCGCGGCTGGACGTGCCGGCGTTCGACACCGGGGAGCTGCTCGACCGCCTCCGGTACTTCGCCGACGTGGTCGACCGCTGCGGCGGGCCGGCCGAGCGCGAGGCGTTCGCGCGCATCGACGAGGCGACCGGGTGGCGCGAGCGCGCGGACGAGGCGTGACGGAGAGGAAACGAACCCCGCCGGGCCTCCGGCTCGCGGCCGCTCGCGGCGGAACGAACCCTTTTAGTTCGGGCCGCCGGTACCGCTCGGTATGGCCATCAAACCCAAGTACATCAAACAGCTCGGGAACGCCCTGCTGGAGCGGTATCCCGACTCGTTCAACACGGACTTCGAGACGAACAAGGAGAGCGTCACGGCCCTGACGACCGTCGAGTCGAAGGGCGTCCGGAACCGGATCGCCGGCTACGTCACCCAGAAGAAGGCGCAGGCGGCGAAGCACGCCTGACCGCTCGGTCCGAATCGCACTAGTTCTGCGGAGGGTCGCGACCGCCCGACACGTTAAGTCCGGAGCCGCGGCCATCCCGCCTCGATGGACGCGCTCGTGCGGCCGGTGGTCGACCCGACGTTCGCTGCGGGCGCGCTCGCGTTCCTTCTCGGCGGGGTCGCGCTCGGGACCGCGAGCGGGCTGGTGCCGGGACTCCACGCCAACAACTTCGCGCTGCTCCTCGCCGGGTTCGCCCCCTCGGTGCCGGCCGACCCGCTGTTCGTCGGCGTCGCGATGCTCGGCGCCGGCGTGGTCCACTCGTTTCTGGATATCGTCCCCGCGCTCGCGCTGGGCGTGCCCGACGCCGCGACCGCGGTCGCCGCGCTCCCCGGCCACCGCTTGGTGATCGCCGGTCGCGGTCGCGAGGCGCTCCGCCTCTCCGCGGTCGGCTCCGGGCTGGCGGTCGCGCTCGCGGTGCCGCTCGCGGTCCCGATCACGTGGCTGATGGTGCGGTGGTACCCGGCGCTGCGCGCGCACCTGCCGCTGCTGCTCGGGGGCGTCGTCGCCCTGCTCGTCCTCACCGAGTCGTCGCGCAGGGCAGCGGTCGGCGGGCTGCTCGCGTTCCTCGCGAGCGCCGCGCTCGGCTTCGCGACGCTCGACGCCGACCCCGCGGCGCCGCTGTCGACCGGGGGCGTCCTCGCGCCGCTCTTCGCCGGGCTGTTCGGCGTGCCGGTCCTCGTCGACGCGCTCGGCGGCGAGGGCGTCCCGCCGCAGGCGGACGCCCGGGTCGCGATGCGGGCGCGCGACCTCGGGACGAGCGCGGGCGCCGGCTCGCTCGCCGGCGCGGTGGTCGGCTACGTGCCGGGCGTGTCGGCCGCCATCGCCGCCGTCGCCGCGATGCCCGCGGTGCCGCGCGCGTCGGCCGACCGCGGGTTCGTCGTGGCGACGAGCGGCGCGAGCACGGCGAACACCGTCTTCGCGCTGTTCGCGCTCGTGGCCCTCGGAACGCCGCGAACGGGTGTGACCGTCGCGATCGACCGGGCCGGCGTGCCGTTCGCGCTGCCGGTGCTCCTCGTCGCGGCCGCGACCGCCGCGTGCTTCGGCTTCGCCCTCGTCGTCCTCGTCGGCGACCCCTACCTCCGGATCGTCGGCAACGCCGATTACACCCGGCTCTCGGTCGGCGTGTTGGGGCTGCTCGGGCTCGTGTCGTACGCGTTCGCCGGGGCGTTCGGCGTCGGCGTCCTCCTCGTCGCGGGCGCGCTGGGCCTCTTCCCGCCGCGCGTCGGAGCGCGGCGCGTCCACCTGATGGGCGTGCTCATCGGCCCGCTGATGGTCGGGTGACCGGCGGGAGCGGCGCCGCCGCGGGGCCCGCGGACCGCCGGGAGCGCCTCGGTCGAGCGGCACGGTACCGGGGCGCACGGCGCGTTCCGGTGAAAAGAACAACGGTTAAAAGTCGCCGGCGGTAGGTACGTATATGAGCCAGAGCGACTCTCAAGCGACCCCGCAGTGCGTCTCCTGTGGGATTCAGGTGTCCGGCATGAACGCCGCGCGGTTCTCCTGTCCGGACTGCGGCGCCACCATCTACCGGTGCTCGAAGTGCCGGAAGCAGAGCAATCTCTACGAGTGCCACGACTGCGGCTTCCGGGGGCCGTAAGATGGGCGACGTCGCCGCCAAGATCAAGGTCATGCCGAACAGCCCCGACGTCGACCTCGACGACCTCCAGGACCGCCTCGAGGAGGTCCTCCCCGAGGGCGCGAAGATCCGCGGCTTCGAGCGCGACGACGTCGCGTTCGGGCTGGTCGCACTCCTGCCAACCGTCATCGTCCCCGACGGCGCGGGCGGCACGGAGGCCGTCGAGGAGGCGTTCTCGCAGGTCGAGGAGGTCGAGTCCGTCGCGGTCGAGAACGTCGGTCGCCTGTAGAGGACAGAACCACCCGCCGCGTCGCCGACGGCGACGCTCGCGGTCCGATTCTTCGGTTTCGTTCGCTTCGCGAGCCCCCAGTCCGCCGTTTCTCGATGGCGCGCCTATCGCCCCGACTCGTAGAACTCCTCGCGGTAGACGCGCCCGAAGGCGTTGCGCCGGAGGGTGCTGGCCGCCGCGTCCGGTTCCTCTTGGTACGTCGCCGCGATCACCGTCTCCGCGAAGGGAATCGGGTGCCAGACGACGTTGTCGACGTTGTCGGAGCCGATCCGGACCACGTCATCGTCGTCGAACTCGCTGTCCGCGAGCCACTCGTCGAACTCGTCGCCCTCGCCGACGTGGACCGCGAGCAGCTCCGCGAACGTCGCGTCGCGGGCGGTCCGGATCACCTCGGGCGTGACGCGCTCGTCGTACTCGTCGGCGTCGAACGACATCGCCTTCGTCGCCTCGCGGACGACCACCTGCGCGACCGGCCCGACCTCCTCGTACCGTTCGAGCGCGTCGGCGCGGGTCTCCGGAGCGAACGTGCCTCTGGTCTCCATACGCGCGGTTGGCCGGGAGCGGGGAAGGGCGTTCCGCTACGCGTCGGTATCGGCGTCGGTGTCGCGGTCGTCGCCGCTCGGCTCGTCTCGCGCTTCCCGAGTCATCTCGCGCGCCTCGCGCAGCGCCTCGGCGACCTCGGGGTCGTCGACGGATTCGGGGTCCGGGACGCCGGCCCCAGGTGAAGAGTCGGAGTGATCGTGGTCGTGCGCGTGATCGTGGCCGGGCGAGTCCGCGTCCCCGCCCGAACCCATTCCCACGTCCGGGCGGCCGCGCGGGACGGTGTCCTCGAACACCTCCTCGTACTCGGCGGCGGCGGCGTGCGGCGTCACCTCGGCGGCGAGCTCCGCGGGCTCTCGCTCGCTCCAGTCGTCGACGCGCTCGTCGAGCCAGTCGGCGTGGTCGCCGCCGTGGAGCATCGCGGTGAACGCGAGGTGGTGCGCGAGGTGTTCGCCGTCGCGCTGCGGGGTGTCGCAGACGGGGCACGCGTATCCCATTATACGTCTGTATTGACCCGTGAGGCGTAAATCGGCGTCGAACGTTGTCGGAGCCGGTGATGTTTGTTTATAAACAATTCCGGCTGTGATGCGAGCGATACCGTCGAAGTTCCGGCTGCTCGGCTGTACGTCGTCGCCACCGCGGAGAACTCTTCCAAAGCCCCAGCCGTGGGGCGGGCGCACGCTCGCTGCGCGCTTCGGTCGCTCACTGCGTTCGCTCCCTCCAGTGCTTGCGTCGCCTGCGCCCGCCCCACGGCTCCCCCTTTGAGTCCCGCCCCGCACCGCACAGCACCTCACGCCTCCCCAGCCTCGCGGTTCGCTCGGGCTCCCTCCGGTCGCCCTCGCTCACCGCGTCCCTCGCGCGTGCTGTCTCGCGGCCTCCGCTTCGCTCCGGCCGCTCGCAGGCACGCAGGGAGGCGCGACGCGCCTCTGGCAGCCGGCGGCGTAGCCGCCGGCGACGCCACCGCACCGCGGCACTATTTATAAACGGCCACGCCGCCCGGGTTCGTTTATTTATATATCACTCCGCCGTCGAGGTCGGCCCTCCACCGGAAGCTGTCACGCGGGCTGACGCCACTATAACAGCAACTTTATCACTCGCACGGGGCGAAATTCGGGTAAGACTACTCCGTTAGGAGGTCCAACAGTGACTGAAGCCAACACACAACCGGAGGTGAACATCGGTCTCGTCGGTCACGTCGACCACGGGAAGACCACGCTGGTACAGGCGTTGTCCGGCTCGTGGACCGACCAGCACAGCGAGGAAATGAAGCGCGGCATCTCGATCCGGCTGGGGTACGCGGACGCGACGTTCCGACGCTGCCCCGGCGTCGACGCGCCCGAGTGTTACACCGTCGATGAGGAGTGCGAGGACGGCTCCGAGAGCGAGCCGATCCGGACGGTGTCGTTTGTCGACGCCCCGGGCCACGAGACGCTGATGGCGACGATGCTCTCGGGCGCCTCGATCATGGACGGCGCGGTCCTCGTCGTGAGCGCGACGGAGGACGTCCCGCAGGCCCAGACGGAGGAGCACCTGATGGCGCTCGATCTCATCGGGATCGAGAACATCGTCATCGCGCAGAACAAGGTCGACCTGGTCGACCGCGACCGCGCCGTCGACAACTACGAGCAGATCCAGGAGTTCGTCGAGGGCACCGTCGCGGAGGACGCGCCGATCGTCCCCGTCTCGGCCCAGCAGGAGGTCAACCTCGACCTGCTCATCGACGCCATCGAGACGGAGATCCCGACGCCGGACCGCGACCCGGGCGAGAGCGCCCGGATGTACGCGGCCCGCTCGTTCGACATCAACCGACCGGGCGCGAGCGCCGAGGACCTCAAGGGCGGCGTCGTCGGCGGCTCGCTCGTCAGCGGCGAGCTGTCGGTCGGCGACGGGCTGGAGATCCGGCCCGGCCGCGAGGTCGACGAGGAGGGCCAGACCGAGTGGCGCCCCCTGGAGACGACCGTCCGGTCGCTTCAGGCGGGCAACCGCGACGTCGAGACCGCCCACCCCGGCGGCCTGCTCGGCGTCGGCACCGGCCTCGACCCCAGCCTGACGAAGGGCGACGCGCTCGCAGGGCAGGTCGCGGGCGAGCCGGGGACGCTCCCGCCGACCCGCGAGGAGTTCGAGATGAAAGTCGACCTCCTCGACCGCGTCGTCGGGAAGGAGGACGACGAGAGCGGCGAGAGCGACATCGAGGAGATCAGCACCGGCGAGCCGCTGATGCTCACGGTCGGCACGGCGACGACCGTCGGCGCCGTGACGAGCGCGCGCGACGGCGAGTGCGAGGTGAGCCTCAAGCGGCCCGTCTGCGCCGAGTCGGGCGCCCAGATAGCGATCAACCGGCGCGTCGGCGCGCGCTGGCGGCTCATCGGCGTCGGGACGCTCACGTAACGTGGCCGACGACGCCCGCGCGGACGGTCCGGAGCCAACCGCCGCGGGCGACGCCCGCACCGAGGGGCTCGCGGAGAAGGGCCCCGGCGGCGTCCCGGTCGTCGCGCTCGACGCGAGCGCGCTGATGGCGCCGGTCGAGGCCGACCTGCGCCTGTTCGAGGAGCTGGACCGGCTCCTCGGCGGCTACGACGCCGTGGTGCCGGAGGCGGTGCTCGCGGAGCTCGACGGCCTCCAAGGCGGCAACGGCGCGGAGGCGACCGCCGCGAGCGTCGGGGCGGACCTCGCGGAGCGGGCGGAGGCGGTGGCAACTGACGAATCGTACGCCGACGACGCGCTCGTCGCCCTGGCCGCGGCCGACCGGGTCGACGCCGTCGTCACGGTCGACGGACCCCTCGCGGACCGGGTGCTGGAGGCGGGCGCACCAGTAATCGGTTTAAGGGGTCGGAACACACTGGCGATAACGGAACCCTAGCGGCCGCGGACAACCAACAACATGTACAAACGAGTTCGACTCAAGGACACGGTCGAGGTCCCGCCGAAGCACCTGGCGGACGTCACCGACGAGCGGGTGAAGGCCCTGCTCCAGGACAAGCTGGAAGGACGGATGGACGAGGACGTCGGCAGCGTCGTGAGCGTCATCGAGGTTCACGACATCGGCGAGGGGGCGGTGTTACACAACCGGCCCGGCGTCTACTACGAGGCGGAGTTCGACGCGCTCACATACGACCCCGACATGCAGGAGGTCGCCGACGGCACCGTCGTCGAGACGGTCGAGTTCGGCGCCTTCGTCGGGATCGGCCCGGTGGACGGGCTGCTCCACGTCTCGCAGATCACCGACGAGTACCTCACGTTCGACGGCGCGAACCAGCAGCTCGCCTCGTCGGACTCCGACAAGACGCTCGGCGTCGACGACGCGGTGCGCGTCCGCGTCGTCACCAAGAGCATCGACGAGCGCAACCCCCGCGACTCGAAGATCGGGCTCACGGCGAAGCAGCCGGGGCTCGGCAAACACGAGTGGCTGGAGGGCCAGCGGAAACACCGCGAGCAGACCGGTGAGGAGGCCGACTGATGGCCGAGGACCGCCTGGCGTGCCGGGAGTGCCACCACGTCAACGACCCGGACGCCCAGACCTGCGCGCTCTGCGGGTCGTCGTCGCTGACGGAGGACTGGGCGGGCTACGTCATCATCACGGACCCGGCGGACAGCCAGATCGCCGAGGAGATGAACGTCTCCGAGGCGGGCGCGTACGCGCTCAAGGTCCGGTAACCGGCCGCACCGAGGCTGGAAACCGATGACCGACGCATCCGACGACCCGTCCGACCCGCTTCTCACGCTGCCCGAATCGCTGCGCGACGCGTTCAAGGAGCCGCTGGGGCCGGTGACGACTGACGCCGCCGCGCTCTTAGAGGCCGTCGACGAGACCCGCGAGCGACACGGCTCCCCGGACGAGGGCCCCCCGCGGCTGATCGCGGTCGGCGACGTGGTCACGTATCACCTCCAGGAGGCCGGCCGCGTCCCGGACGTCGCGCTGGTGGACGGGAAGACGGAGCGGGAGGCCGTCCGCGAGGAGATCGCGACCGCGCTCGCGGCCGCCGAGGAGCGACGGGTGTCGGTCGAAAACCCGGCGGCGGCGCTGTCGGCGGCGCTGCTGGACGCGCTCGCCGAGGCGCTCGCGGCCGACGAACCGGTGACGGTCGAGGTGACCGGCGAGGAGGACCTGGCGGCGCTGCCGGCGATGCTGGCGGCGCCGTTCGGGTCGACCGTCGTGTACGGGCAGCCCGGCGAGGGGATGGTCCGCGTGGCGATCACGCCCGAGACCCGAGGGAAGGCCCGGGAGCTGTTCGAGGGGTTGACCGGCGACACCGCGGCCGCGTACGAAATTTTGGGCGTCGACTCGGAGAAGCTCGACGGGGCGGGCTCGCGATAGGCGAGCAGAGCGATCGGCGTCACTCGCCGTCGACGACGACGACAGTCGCCGCGAAGACGACGAGGCCGGCCGCCAGGGCGACGGCGCTCGTCAGCCGCGGCGTGACCGGGAGCGCCGAGACCGAGGCGTACGGTTCGACGCCGTTTCGGCGAAGCGCGTCGAGCGCGTCGACCCCCCAGTGACCGCTCGCCAGCAGCGCGAGGCCGACGAGGACGCCGAGGCCGCCGGTTATGAACCCGATCCCCGTGAGCGCGTCCTCGACCGCGAGGAACGACCAGACCGCGTCGTCCGTCGGTTCGGGGCCCCGCGCGAGGCGCCGCTGGAGCGCGACGAGCCCGAGCCCGGCGAGGCCGGCCGCGACGGTGCCGGCGAGCGCGACGGCCGCGACGCCGAGGGGGGTCGCGGCCGGCGGACCCGCGAACGTCGCTTCCCGGACGGCCGCGGGCAGGGTGGCGACGAGGGGAGCGGCGAGCGAGCCGAGGAGCGCCAGCGCGCCGCAGATCCGGGCCTTTCGAAGCGGCGGCATCGGGACGATGATGTTGGCCGACCTGGTGAGTTCGTACTCGGAGCGTTCGGTCGGGTCGAATCGGTCGTCGTCGGGCATCCGCGCGGTAACGATACACACGCTCCGGAGAAGTGAAACTCTGACGCCGAACGGGGCACTCGGTCGACGGTCGGCGAGCGGTTCGGCGGCGTCACCCCCGCTTCGAAATCCTTTTACAGCTTTCGAGGGGATATACGCCCAACTGAACCATGGACGTCGATATCATCTCCGAGGAGGAGAACCCGATGTTGCACCGCACGGACATCCGTTTCGAGACGACGCACGAGGAAGCCACCCCCTCGCGGCTGTCGGTCCGCGACTCGCTGGCGGCAAAGCTCGACAAGGACTCCGAGGAGGTCGTCGTCCACGAGCTCGACACGAAGTTCGGCATGCGCAAGACGATCGGCTACGCGAAGGTGTACGACTCCGCGGCCGACGCGCTGGAGGTCGAGCAGGACCACATGCTCGAACGCAACAAGATCGGCGGCGACGAGGCGGACGCCGAGGAAGCGTAACCCCGCCGGATGCGAGTCCTCGGCATCGAGGGTACCGCGTGGTGCGCGAGCGCCGCGCTGTACGACGCCGAGACCGACTCCGTTCTCATCGAATCCGACGCCTACGAACCGGACAGCGGCGGCATTCACCCGCGCGAGGCCGCCGAGCACATGTCGGAGGCGATCCCCGAGGTCGTCGACCGCGTGTTGGCCGTGGCCGAGGACGAACACGGGCCTGACGCGATTGACGCCGTCGCCTTCTCCCGCGGCCCCGGACTCGGGCCGTGCCTCCGGATCGTCGGGACCGCGGCGCGGTCGCTCGCCGGGACGCTCGACGTTCCGCTCGTCGGCGTCAACCACATGGTTGCCCACCTCGAGATCGGTCGCCACCGGTCCGGTTTCGACAACCCCGTCTGCCTGAACACCTCGGGCGCGAACGCGCACCTGCTCGGCTACCACGACGGGCGCTACCGCGTCCTCGGCGAGACGATGGACGCCGGCGTCGGCAACGCGATCGACAAGTTCACGCGCCACGTCGGCTGGAGCCACCCCGGCGGCCCGAAGGTGGAGGCGGCGGCCGCGGAGTTCGCCGGGACCGATCCCGGTGCGGACGGGGGGGACTCGACCGCCGACCTCCTCAATCTCCCGTACGTCGTCAAGGGGATGGACTTCTCGTTTTCCGGAATCAGCTCGGCCGCCAACGACGCCGCGGACGACGGCGTCCCGGTCGAGGAGATCTGCTTTTCGCTCCAGGAGCACGCCTTCGCGATGCTCACCGAGGTGTCCGAGCGCGCGCTGTCGCTGACGGGCGCCGACGAGCTCGTGTTGGGGGGCGGGGTGGCGCAGAACGACCGCCTGCGCGAGATGCTGGCCGCGATGTGCGAGGCCCGCGGCGCCGACTTCCACGCGCCGGAGACGCGCTTCCTCCGCGACAACGCGGGGATGATCGCCGTGTTGGGCGCGAAGATGGCGGCCGCCGGGGACACCGTCGCGGTTTCGGAGTCCGCGGTCGACCCGAACTTCCGACCGGACCAGGTGCCGGTGACGTGGCGCGACGGGGAGTCGGTCGCGCGCGGAGGCGGGGGCGGCGCGGCCGGCGGTGCGGCGGGCGACCCGGACGCGGACCGCCGCGGCGCGGAGGCGACAGTGACGGTCGCCGGGAGCGGTGAGGACCGCCGGGTGATCAAGCGGCGGGTGCCGAAGTCGTACCGCCACCCCGACCTCGACCGGACGCTCAGGCGCGACCGGACCGTCGCGGAGGCGCGGCTGACGAGCGAGGCGCGGCGCGCGGGCGTGCCGACGCCGCTCGTGGACGACGTCGACCTCGCGAGCGCGACGCTGACGCTCCAGTACGTCGGCGACCGCGACCTCGCGGCCGCCCTCGACGAGCGGTGGACGGAGGCCGTCGGCCGCCACCTCGCGCGGCTCCACGGCGCGGGGATCGTCCACGGCGACCCGACGACGCGGAACGTGCGCGTGTCCCCCGACGGCGTCGGGAGGCAACGGGGGAACGGCGAGTCCGACGCGCCGCCGGAGGCGTACCTCATCGACTTCGGGCTCGGCTACCACACCGGCCACGTCGAGGACCACGCGATGGACCTCCACGTGTTCGAGGGGTCGATCCGAGCGACCGCGACGGACCCGGACCCGCTGATCGCGGCGTTCGAGGCCGGATACGGGGCCGCCGGCGACGACGAGGTCCTCGAACGGCTCCGCGACGTGGCGGACCGCGGCCGGTATCGCTGAGGGCCTCCGGCGCCGCCGACCGCGGCGGGGAGCGCAGCCGCGCCGACGCCGCGGTCGGCGTCCGATGGCGCCACGATTTATAGTGCCAGCGGATAGAGTACCGGGCATGGGAGATAAACCGTCGTCGGGAGAGATTCTCGGAATCCCGTACAACTTCGAGCGCCCGAGCCTCGGGCGGCTGCTGTCGTCGTACTGGCAGCCCGGCAAGGGGATGCTCGTCGAGAAGCCGTTCGGCATCGGCTACACGCTGAACCTCGCCAACTGGCGGTCGTGGCTCGTCCTCGCCGTCGCCGGCGGGCTCTACTACCAGCAGCAGTCCGGCGGACGCGACGCGTCCGGCGGGAACGACGAGGAGACTGACGACGGCGGGGACGGCCCCGTCGAAGTGATCGTCGACGACGACTGACGGCGGCCGCGACACCCCGACCCGGGAGACCGTGCGGGGTGGTACCGCGATCGCCGGTTTTCGCCGTTGATTCCGCGTCGGATTCTTTTAAATATCAGCAGCGCGTAGAACGGGTAGTGAAAGTCCAGTTCGAGTGCTCGTGTTCGGAGGAGATCTCCGAGTTCACCCGCGGCGAGACCAGCCGCGGCGTCCACGTCGAATGCGGGAACTGCGGCGCGGTGTACGCCGTGACCATCACCGAACTGGAGTAGCGGGCGGCGCCGCGGACTCGAACCGGAGCCGGACCGTCGTGCCGTCGTCCGTCGCCTCGAAGCGGACGGTTCCCCCCTGCGTCTCGCACATCCACTTGACGAGCCACAGCCCGATGCTGCTCGCGTGCGAGAGCGGCGTCTCCTCTTCCGCCTGTAACACCGCGCGCTCGTCCGGCGGGATCCCCGGCCCGTTGTCGGTGACCTCCAGACAGGTGGTCGTCCCGTTCTCGCGGATCGTCGCCGCCACGCGCCGCGTCGCGCCGTCGTTGTGGGTGACCGCGTTCTCGAACACCTCGCGGATCGGGAACTCGACGGAGTCGTCCGCGCGGATCCACGCCTCGGACGGGGTTTCGACCGTGACCGCGGTGCCGTCGTCGTCGAGGACCCCGATCGCCTCGTGAACGGCGTCGACGAGGTTAACGCGGCCGTCCGGCCGCTCGGGCGACGCGTCCTCAATGACCCGGAGCTTCTCGCTGATCGCGATGACGTCGTCGGTCGTCTGCCGGATCGTCTCCAAACACTCCTGGCCCCGCTCGTCGTCGACGCGGTCGGCCAGCAGGTCGGTGTACCCCTGAATCACGTTGAGGTCGTTGCGGACGTTGTGTCGGAACACCCGGCTCAGAACCTGTAGCTGCTGGTTGGAGGTTTCGAGGTCCCGTCTGGCGGTCTCCGCCCGCTGCCGGTGGTGCGTGACCGCGCCGTAGAGGAGTCCGCCGGACCCGGCGACGAGCAGCCAGTCCCCGACGAGGCGCGTCGGCGTCCACCCCGCCGCGGTCCCGCTCGCCGACGCGACCGCGAGGTCGACCGCGACCGCGAACAGCGCGCCGAGACAGAGGTACGTCGCCGTGAGAGCGGCCGCGGACCGCCCGTATATCGGTTCCGTGTTAAACTTCATTTATATTTAACTTTTTCTCGCCGAATTTTCTCCGCGAGCAACACCTCTACGGCCGCCGGCTTAAATTTTGACCGTCGCGCCCGACCGCAGAAAGACGGTCACCACGACGCGCAGTCGGCGCAGACGAAGTCCGCCTCGTCGCGCCAGCGGCGCTCGACCCGCTCGCCGCAGCGGTCGCACGCCGCGCCGTCCGCGTGCCACGTCGAGGTGGCGACCGCGGGGTCGACGGCGGCGGTGTCGGTGGGCCCGTCAGCGGCGTCAGCGTCCGTCCCGTCGGAGTCGGCCGCGTCGCCCTCCGCGCCGTCGGAACCGGTCTCAGCGGACGTACCACCGACGTCGTTCGCCTCGGCGAAGTCGTCGAGCGAGCGGTCCTCGGGCATCTACGCCTCCCGTCGGAGCCGGTCGACGACGTAGTCGCGCTCAAGTTCGCCCAGGAACTCACCGAGCCGCGGCCCCTGCGTGTCGTCGAAGAAGAGGCGATAGCCCGCGGCGAAGAAGTCGCTCACCTCGACGCCGTGGTCGCGGGCGGTCTCGTACATCGCCCCCTGGATCGCTTCGCCGTCGTGACCGGCCGCGACGAAGTCCGCGAGGTCGTCGAGCGCGGCCGCGACGTCCTCGTCGAACTCGACCGCGGGGAGGTCGGTCTGGAGGCGGTAGTCGTACTCGTTTTCGGTCCGCTCGGCCCAGTTCCGGGCCTGCTCCACGCGGGCGAGCGCGGCGTCGACCGCGTCGCCGTCGGCCTCGGCGGGGATGTGCCCCTCGTCGCGGGCGAGGCGCTCGCGGAAGTCCGGATCGTCGACCATCCCGAGGACCGCCGCGAACGTGTACGGGAGCCGGATGGGCTTCTCCGTCGGCGGGTCGTCGGGCCGCCCGACGACGAACGGGTAGGCGCGCTCGGCGAAGGCGGTGAGGTCCGGGTCGTCGACCTCGCCGAAGTAGGCGCGCTCGAACCGGTCAAAGCGGTCGACCAGCTGGTCGAGCCGCTCGACGTCGAGGTCGCGGGCCTTCTTCGGGTGGAGCGCGAAGAAGTAGCGCAGCACCTCGGGTTCGATCAGCTCCAGCAGCTCCTGGACCGTGACGACGTTGCCCTCGGAGGAGGAGAACGCCTCGCCGTTGAGCGTGAACCACTCGTACACCATCGGGACGGGCGGCTCCTCGCCGAACACGTTCCGGGCGACGTCGACGCCGGAGGGCCACGACCCCTCCGCGTGGTCCTTCCCGAACGGCTCGAAGTCGACGCCGAGGACGCCCCACTGGGCGGGCCACTCCAGCCGCCACGGGAGCTTCCCCTCGCGGAACGTCGCGGTCCCCTCGTGGCCGCACCCCTCGATGGTGTTGCCGCCGGCGTCCATGTCGGTACAGACGTACTCGACGGTCTCGCCGTCGAGGTCGATCCCGGTCACCGTCTCGGTCACCTTCCCGCACTCCGCACAGATCGGGTTGAACGGGACGTACTCGTCGTCGACCTTATCCTGATACGGCGAGAGCACCTCGCGCACGCGGTCGACGTCGGCGAGGACGGTCCGGACCGCGTCGTCGAAGGCGCCGTCCGCGTACAACTCGGTGTTCGAGAGCATCTCGACGGGGACGTTCAGGCGGTCGGCGTCGGCCTTGAGCAGGCCCGCGAAGTGGGCCGCGTAGGACTCGGCCTCGCCGAACGGGTCCGGGATCGACGTGTACGGCTTCCCGAGGTTGCGCCCGAGCGCGCCCGCGTCGACCTCGCCGAGGCCGACGATCTCGCCGTCCGCGTTCGCCAGCTTCCGCGGGACCTTCCGCAGGGGGTCCCTGTCGTCGGAGGTGAACACCTGCCGGACCTCGTGGCCGCGGTCCCGCAGCACCTCGGCGACGAAGTAGCCGCGCATGATCTCGTTGAAGTTACCGAGGTGCGCGACGCCCGAGGGGGAGACGCCGCCCTTGATCACGATCGGCTCGTCGGGGTCTCGGGCTTCGATCTCGTCGGCGACGACGTCGGCCCAGAACGCGTGGAAGGTTCCGGCGGACCCCTCGGCCGGGCCCTCGCCGTCGTCGACCGCTCCCGCGCTCTCGTCGGCCGCCCCCTCGTCGAGCGCGGTCTGCTCGGAGAGGATGTGCGGGGAGTCGTCCGCGCTCATCGCTCCCCCGTCCAGCGGCTCGGTTCCGCGCCGTCGACGGGGACCACGTCGGTCCCCGTGTGGTCGCCGCGCAGCACGGCGTCGACGACGGCGGTCGGGTCGGTACCGTCGAGGACGATCGACCGGATCCCGGCCCGGTCGATCAGCTTCGCGGCGAGCAGGTCGACGGGCGCGGACGCCCCCGCGTCGCGGCTCATCGGGAGGACGACCTCCACGAGCTCCGCGGGCGACATCGACGCGAACTGGGTCGCGTCGGGGTCGGCGTTGGGGTCGGCGTCGTACACGCCGTCGGCGCTCGTGGCGTACACGAGCAGGTCGGCGTCGACCGACTCGGCGAAGGCGGCGGCGACCGCGTCGGTGGTCTGTCCCGGCGTCACCCCGCCCATCACCGCGGCCTCGTCGCGGCGGAGCGCGGCGGCCGCCTCCTCGTAGTCGGTCGCGGGCGCGAGGTTCGCGCGGTCGCCGAGCGCGGCGATCAGCAGCCGGGCGTTGAGCCGGGTCGTCCCGATGCCGAGCCGGTCGAGCTCGACCTCGTTGGCCCCGATCTCGCGGGCCGTCTCGATGTACTCGCGGGCGACGCCGCCGCCGCCGACGACGACCCCGACCTCGCAGCCGTCGGCGGCCAGCCGTTCGATCGCCTCGGCGTACGCGGCCACGCGCTCGGGGTCGAGGTCCGGCGCGAGCACGCTCCCGCCGACAGAAACGACGACTCTCATTGCCGACGAGTACCCCTGTCGCGGTCTTAAGGATTGCCAAGCCCGGACGCTGCGGAACCGGTGCGGGGACGCGAATCCGGACCGACGGGACGACCGGGAAACGCCTAAGCCCGTCGCGACCCGCTCTCGGGTATGCGACCGCTATCGATCGTCGGGGACGGCGCGCCGAGGCTGGCACGGCGACTCGCGGCGCGGCTCGACGGACGGGTCGCCGTCGTTGAGCGCGGCGACGACGCGGCGGGGAGCGACCGGAGCGAACCGGGGGCGCGCGGACCGGACCCGAGCGATCCGGCCGCCGACGGCGGGGTCGTCGACGGCGAGGATACCGACCCCGAACGGCGCCCCGACGCCGACACCGAGATCGCGTTCGACGCGGACGGGAACTGGCGCGGTCGGGGAAGCGTCGAGGGGTTCGACGACCTGCTCGACGGGCTCGCCCCCGACCACGACTACCTGCTGGCGGTCGGCGAGTCGCGCCTGCGCGTGCCAGCGATCCTCTTGGGCCCGGACCCGGACCCCGAGAGCGTACCGGGAACGGTCCTCGCGACCGCGGGCGGCCCCGAGGAGGTCGCCCTCGACGCGCTCGTCGCCGACCTCGACGACGCGGAGCCGTGGATCACCCGCGAGACGCTCGTGCGGCGCGTCGAAGCGTCGGCGGACGCGGAGCGGTCGGGCGCGATCGCCACGTTCACCGGCCGCGTGCGCGCCCGCGACGCCCCGGACGACGACCGGACGACGCACCTCGCGTTCGAGAAGTACGAGGGGGTCGCGGCGGAGCGGATGGACGCCATCGCCGAGGAACTGGCCGACCGTGACGGCGTCTTCGACGTGCGGATGCACCACCGCACGGGCGTGATCGAGGCGGGCGAAGACATCGTGTTCGTCGTCGTCCTCGCCGGGCACCGCCGGGAGGCGTTCCGGACGGTCGAGGACGGGATCGACCGGCTGAAAGACGAGGTGCCGATATTCAAGAAGGAGGCGACGGAGTCGGAGACGTTCTGGGTCCACCGGCGGGACTGAACGGCGGTCGGAGGCGGTGTCGGCGGACTCTCGCGGCGCCGGACGGCCGACGAGAACGACCGCGCGGGGGACGCGAGAGGGGCGCGCGGTCGCTCCGAGAGGGCATCAAGCGGCGCATTTTGCTGGTAGTCGTCGGGCGAACGCGGGGGAGACGAGTGACTCGCTTACCGAGTGGTCAGCAGCAGAAACGCTCTCAGATCCGATTATAAAATGTCTACGCCGTTTTGGAACCGTTATAAAGAGTCCGTCAGACACGTTTTAGCCCGTCGAGTTCGGTGAAACGCCCTGAAACCCCCTGAACGTCGCCCAACGGTGTTACCTTTATAACACCCTCCGGCGGCAAGCGTGAGGTGTACCATGAGCGCGACAGCGAACCCCTCCACGAACGCGAGCGCGAACGACGACCGCAGCAAGGAAGAGCGGCTGAAGCAGTACCTGCTCGACCGCGCCCAAGACGGGGAGATGTACTTCAAAGGGAAGTTCATCTCCGAGGACGTCGACCTCTCGCCGAAGGAGATCGGCGCCCTGATGGTGAAGCTCCGCGACTCCGCGACGGAGCTCACCGTCGAGAAGTGGTCGTACACGGGCGCGACGACCTGGCGCGTCGAGCCCGCCTGACGCTCCGGCTCCGCCGACCGACGCCCGCAGCACCGCTCCCGACGCGCAGCACCGCGCTGACGCCCGCGGTTCGGTCCCCGACTCGCGCTTTCTGACCGCGCACGCGTCCGCCTCGCGAACCGAGCGGACGACCGGTCCCCCCGTTTCCGGTTCGCTCACCCGCCGACGCGGGGTTTATACTCGCCGACCAGTTACGACGAGGCGATGCCAGAACACGAGGACGCGGCGGCGGCCGGCGACGGCGCGCCGCGTCCGGAGCCCCTCCGGACGTTCTTCCGGATCGACGAGGTCCGCCGCGAGGACGGCCGCGTGCGATACCGCGGCGAGTCGTACGTCCCGGAGCGGACGCTGCTGCGGAAGCTGACCCCGCACTTCCGAGAAGCGGGCTACGAGGTCGACGTGGAGGTCGTCGACGACGGCCACGTCGTCGTGGCGACGCCGTTCGACCGCGGCCGCGACGGGATCCCCTGGGTGAACCTCGCCATGTTCGCGGCCACCGTGCTGTCGACGCTGTTCGTCGGCGCGTACGGCTGGTACTACGTGCCGCTCGCGGAGATCCAGTCGAACCCCCTCTCGCTGCTTCAGGCGTGGCCGTTCACCGCCGCCGTCCTCGGCGTCCTGATGACCCACGAGCTCGGCCACTACGCCGCCGGGCGCTACCACGGCGTCCCCGTCTCGCTCCCGTACGTCATCCCCTTCATCTTCCCGTTCGGCACGCTCGGCGCGGTGATCCGCATCCGCGGGCGGATGCCCTCGCGGAAGGTCCTCTTCGACATCGGCGCCGCCGGCCCGATCGCGGGGTTGGTCGCGACCGTCGTCGTGACCGCCATCGGCCTCTCGCTCGACCCGATTCAGGTGCCGGCAGAGCTCGCGAGCTCGTCGAGCTCGGTGATCCGGTTCAACAACCCGCCGCTGTTGGACCTCATCGCCGGCGTGCTCGGCCAGCCGACGAGCTACGGCGACCCGCGGCTCACCGCCCATCCGGTCGTGATCGGCGGCTGGGTCGGGATGTTCTTCACCCTCCTGAACCTCCTCCCAGTCGGCCAGCTCGACGGCGGCCACATGGTCCGGGCGATGCTCGGGCCGCGACAGGAGACGGTGGCGGCGCTCGTCCCCGGCGCGCTGTTCGGGATCGCCGCGTACCTCCACTTCTGGCGGGGGCTCGGGCTGAACGAGTCCGTCGGGCTGTGGGCGTTCTGGGGCGTGTTCGCGACGGTGATCGCGTTCAACGGCCCGGCCGACCCGACCGACGAGGAAGGGGTGGGACTCCCGCGGCTCGCGGTCGGCCTCGCCACGTTCGCCGTCGGCGCGCTCTGTTTCCTCCTCGTGCCGATCCAAGTCGTCGGCGCGTGACGCCGCGAGTCAGTCGTCGCGCCGGTTCTTCATTCCCTGCCTGGTGAACTGGGGCGTGGTCCGGAGCCCGCGCTTCTTCCGGAACGACCGGTACAAGGCGATCGCGAGCGGCGCGGCCAACGCGAGGACGACGAGC
Source organism: Halorubrum distributum JCM 13561 (assembly GCF_000337395.1). Taxonomy (NCBI): domain Archaea; kingdom Methanobacteriati; phylum Methanobacteriota; class Halobacteria; order Halobacteriales; family Haloferacaceae; genus Halorubrum; species Halorubrum distributum. Next base: position 13,499 of record NZ_AOJF01000043.1, on the reverse strand, counting down.
GCGAGCCGCCAGTTCTCCGCGAACGAGTAGAGGATCGTCGCCGAGAGGACGCCGACGGCGAGCAGCACCGAGTAGGCGATCCGCATCGCCAGCTTCTCTAAGACCTTGGTGTCGTCCTCCAACACGACGTTGACGGTGAGGTCGTCGCGGTTGGCGCGGTCGAGGAACTCGTCGGCCTTCGGCGGGACGGTAAAGAGCGCCTCGGTGGTCTTTTGCACCTGCCGGCCGGCGTCCTCGGCGAGGTCCCGAGCGGTCTGCTCGTAGTACCCCTCCTCGCGGAGGTAGTCGGTCGCCGTCGAGATGAAGTCGAACTCGGGGTCCAAGGTGACGCAGACCCCCTCGACGACGGTGGCGACGCGGAGGACCAAGGCGAGGTTCGGCGGGAGCCGCAGCGGGAACTCGTAGATGGTCGACTCCACCTGCTCGATGATCTGGTTCACCTGGTACTGTTCGATGTCCTCGCCGCTGGCGTCGGCGATGGCCAGCTCCATCACGTTGCCCATCACCTCGCGGTCGGCCTCCGGCGAGAGCGTCCCCATCGAGATCAGGGTGTCGAGGATGGCGTCGATGTCCTGCCGCGCGACCGCGACGTAGAACTCGACGATCTTCTCCTGGACGAACGGGTCGACCCGGCCCGCCATCCCGAAGTCGTAGAAGATCACGGCGCCGTCGTCCGCGACCGCGAGGTTCCCCGGGTGGGGGTCAGCGTGGAACACGCCGTCCTCGATGATCATCTGGAGGTACACCTCCTGGAGCGTCTCCGCGATCTGCGTTCTGTCGTGGCCCGCCTCGTCGAGCGCGTCGATGTCGCTGATCTTCGTGCCCGGGACGTACTCCATCGTGAGCACGCGCGGTCCGGAGACCGCCTCGTACGTCTCCGGAATCCGGATCCGGTCCTCGTCGGCGAAGTTGCCGCGGATCTCCTCGAGCATCGTCCGCTCGCGCTCGTAGTCCATCTCCTCGCGGATCGTCTTCGCGAACTCGTCGGCGAGGTTCTCGAGGGAGAACGCCCGCCCGGCGCCGGTGAACCGCTTGACGAGGGGGATCGACCAGCGGATCGTCCGGAGGTCGGCCTCGACGAGCGACTCGATCCCCGGGCGGCGCACCTTCACCGCGACCGGGGTCCCCTCGTACTCCGCGGTGTACACCTGCCCGAGGCTCGCGCCGCTTATCGGGTCGCGGTCGAAGTCGTCGAACGTCTCGTCGACCGGGCCGAACTCGTCTTCGAGGACGACCTTCGACTCCTCCCAGGGCGCGGGCGGCACGTCGTCTTGGAGGCCCTCCAGCACCTCGATGTACGCCGGCGGGAGGATGTCCGGCCGCGTCGAGAGGATCTGCCCGAGCTTGATGAACGTCGGGCCGAGCGTGAGCAGGATGTCGAGCAGCACCGCTGCGCGCTCGCGCTGCGTCTCGGCGTCGACCTCGCGGCTCCCCCCGAACAGGAAGTAGCGCCGGCTGTCACGCCAGTACGCGACGATGAGCGGCGAGAACTGCCGCAGGACGACGACGAACCGCCAGTAGGCGCGAAGGTTGACCAGCGTGACCACCCGTCAGGCGTCGCCCTCGTCGTCCGCGTCGTCGACGGGGATGGTCCGGGAGACCTCGCGTTCCCGCTTCGGCAGCGAGATCTCGAGGACGCCGCGGTCTATCTCGGCGTCCGCGCCCGCGCCGTCGGCGTCGCTCGGGAGGGGGAGCTCCGCGTCGAGGAACAGCGGACGGTCCTCGCGGACGTACTCGAACCCTTCGGGGACCGCCTTTTCACGGCGCCCCTCGATGTCGATGCGCCCGTCTTCGACGAGCACCTCGGTGGTCTCGGCGGTCGCGCCCGGGAGGTCGACGACGAGGACGTACCCCTCGTCCGACTCGAGTAAGTCCGCAAACACCGCGTCCGGGAGGTCCCGGAGCGCGTCGCGTAGCGCTGACATAGAGGGAGATAGGGTCGCCGCAGCGAAAAAGCTGTGGAAAAACGGGGTTCGACCGCGGGATCCGAGGCGGGCGTCGAGTCGGCTTTCCGATCGCGGTCGCGGGCGGGCGTCGAGTCGGCGCGGTCGCCGGCCTCGGCTCAGTCGTCGCCGATGTCGAGGTCGAACTTCCCGAGGTCCTCGCCCTGCGACTCGCCCGGGAGGATGTCGCCCAGCCCCGCGCCGAACGCGGCCGCGGCCCAGACGACCGCGATCCGACCGGCCCGTTCGACCGCGGTGGGGTCGCCCTCGTGGAGCCGGCCCCAGAACAGCAGCATCGTCGCCGACGTGGTCAGCGAGACGAGGAGGACGCCGGCGTACCGGCGGGGGATGACGCCGAAGATCGGGTGTCTGATCGTGATCTGCCGGAAGTCGGCGAAGTAGAGGAGCCCGGCCGTCGCGAGGAAGATGAACCCGACGTGGCCGATCAGGAGGACCGGGACGCCGGCGACGGTCGTCGCCGCGAACCAGGCCGCGATCTCGAATACGCCCCCCTCGACGAGCAGCGGGAGCGCGAACAGCACCGCCCCGACGAACGACTCTGCCAGGTCCCGGGAGGTGTACTTGGTGATCCGCTCGGCGAGCGCACCGGTCCCGGGCATCCGCTCGACGAGCGAGATCGTCTGTCTGACCTTCTCGCGCTCGTGTCCCTCGTCGACGGTGTCGCTCAGGGCGTCGAGCTTCGCGAGCAGGTCGTCGATGTCGGGGTCGCCGGGCGCGTTCGCCCCGGCGGCCCGCTCCGCCGCGCCGTCCGCGCGACCCGTGTCCGCGTCCGGTTCGTCGCTGTCGACCATGTTCCCCCGCGACGCGCGAGCGACCTAAAAGGGTACCTGCGCGAGCGCGGCGGTCGGGACAGCCGCCGGGGTGTCCTACAGGTCGCCGAGGAACGCCGAGAGCGCCTCGTTGAACGCGGCCGGCCGTTCGAGCATCGCGAGGTGGGCGGCGTCCGGGACCTCGGACCACTCCCCGTCCGGGATCTCCTCGGCGAGGTACTCGTGGTACGCCGGCGGGGTGAGCCCGTCGTGCGCGCCGACGAGCGCGAGCGCCGGGGCGTCGACCGCGCCGAGGCGGTCCCGGACGTCGAAGCGGTGGCACGTCAGGAAGTCCCGTTCGGTGACCGCTCGCCCGCACGCGCGCATCGCCGCCTCGGAGAGCTCGACGTACTCGACGGGCGCGTCGTGGAACAGCCGGTCCGGCTCGTGGAGCAGCGAGACCGCCCGGTCGAAGTCGTCGGCGAGCGCGTCGCGGAGGGGCTCGGCCACCGCGAGCTTCGCACCCGTGCCCGCGAGGACGAGTCCGTCGAGCGCGAGGTCGCGCTCGAAGGCGATCCACAGCGCGACCGCGCCGCCGAGCGAGTTCCCACAGAGGACGGTCGCGTCCGTCGCCTCCGCGACCGCGACGACGTCGTCGGCGTACGCGTCGAGCGTCTCGCGTCCCGCGGGGGCCCCGACGTCGTCGCTGTCGCCGTGCCCCGAGAGGTCGACGGCGACGCCGGGGAACCGGTCGGCGATGCGCGCCTGCGACTTCCAGACGTCCTTCGTGCCGCCGCTGCCGTGGACGAAACAGACCGTCGGTCCGTCGCCGCCGCGGTCGAAGCGGCGGTACGCCGTCGCCCGGCCGTCGTGGGTGACCCGTTCCATGGCCGGCGGTTCGGCGCCGAGCGGTATAAACGCCGGAGGAGATCGGACCGCGATCGACACCGCGCGATCCGAACCGAGAGACGCGACGCGGCGCGACCGCCGGACGGCGACCGATCGGGGGCGAACGACCCGAACCGCTACACTACCGATAGAATAGAGAAACACTCACGTCATGCGATTTTGAGCGTCAAGTTTATATACCTACGCGACTAACTCGTAGTTAGGATGAATCACATACAGACCCGATCGACCGGCGACGGCGCGCTACTGCGTCGGTACGAGTACGACGACGGCTGGACCGTCGCCGCCGATCTCGGCGTCGACGACGAGACCGTCACCGTCGACACCGTCGGCGAGACGGCGATCGTCGTCGTGGAGGGACCGGACGGGCCGGTCGAATCGGAGCTCGAGCTGCCCGGAACGGCCGCCGACGCGGCCGTGAACAACGGCGTGCTCACCGTGGAGGGCGAGCGATGAAGCTCACCGTCAAGCCGCTGAAACAGAAGGACGCCGGTCGCCGCCTCGCGGCGATCGACCGCGTCGCCGCCGACGAGCTCGGCCTCTCCGGCGGGGACATCGTCCGCGTCGAGAGCGCCGACGGGGCGGCGATCGCCCGCGTCTGGCCCGGCTACCCCGAGGACGACGGGACCGGCGTGATCCGCATCGACGGCCGCCTCCGCCAGGAGGCCGACGTCGGGATCGACGACCGCGTGACCGTCGAGGACGTCGACGTCTCGCGGGCGGACGCGGTGACGATCGCCTTCCCGAGCCAGCTACGGGTGCGGGGCCAGATCGCCCCGTTCATCCGCGACAAGCTCTCCGGTCAGCCGGTGACCGAGGGACAGACGATCCGGACCTCCCTCGGCTTCGGGCTGATGGGCGGTCAGTCCCAGGCGGTCCCGATGAAGATCGCCGAGACGAGCCCGGGCGGCACGGTCGTCATCACCGACGAGACGGAGATCAGCATCTCCGAGATCTCCGCCGAGGAGCTCGCCGACCGCGGCGAGGCCGCGGGCGGCACCGGCGAGGGGCCGGACGTCACCTACGAGGACATCGGCGGGCTCGACGACGAGCTCGAGCAGGTCCGCGAGATGATCGAGCTGCCGATGCGGCACCCGGAGCTGTTCAAGCGCCTCGGCATCGACCCGCCGAAGGGCGTCCTGCTCCACGGCCCGCCGGGCACGGGGAAGACGCTGATCGCGAAGGCGGTCGCCAACGAGATCGACGCGAACTTCCACACGATCTCCGGCCCGGAGATCATGTCGAAGTACTACGGGGAGAGCGAAGAGCAGCTCCGCGAGGTGTTCGAGGAGGCGTCCGAGGAGTCGCCGTCGATCATCTTCATGGACGAGCTGGACTCCATCGCGCCCAAGCGCGAGGAGGCTGGCGGTGACGTCGAACGCCGCGTCGTGGCCCAGCTCCTCTCGCTGATGGACGGGCTCGAGGAGCGCGGCGAGGTCGTCGTCATCGGGGCGACGAACCGCGTCGACGCCATCGACCAGGCGCTCCGACGGGGCGGCCGCTTCGACCGCGAGATCGAGGTCGGCGTCCCCGACCGCGACGGCCGAAAGGAGATCCTTCAGGTCCACACGCGGAACATGCCGCTGACCGACGACATCGACCTCGACGAGTACGCCGAGAACACCCACGGCTTCGTCGGGGCCGACCTCGAGTCGCTCGCGAAGGAGTCCGCGATGCACGCGCTGCGGCGCATCCGCCCGGAGATCGACCTCGAGAGCGACGAGATCGACGCCGACGTGCTGAACAGCATCCAGGTGACCGAGTCCGACTTCAAGGAGGCGATCAAGGGGATCGAGCCCTCCGCGCTCCGCGAGGTGTTCGTGGAGGTTCCGGACGTCACCTGGGACGACGTGGGCGGCCTCGAGGGAACTAAGGAGCGGCTCCGCGAGACGATCCAGTGGCCGCTGGAGTACCCCGAGGTGTTCGAGGAGCTCGACATGCAGGCCGCGAAGGGCGTCCTGATGTACGGCCCGCCGGGCACGGGGAAGACCCTGCTCGCGAAGGCCGTCGCCAACGAGAGCGAGTCGAACTTCATCTCGATCAAGGGGCCGGAGCTGCTGAACAAGTACGTGGGCGAGTCCGAGAAGGGCGTCCGCGAGGTGTTCAGCAAGGCCCGCGAGAACGCGCCGACGATCGTGTTCTTCGACGAGATCGACTCGATCGCGACCGAGCGCGGGAAGAACTCCGGCGACTCCGGCGTCGGCGAGCGGGTCGTCTCCCAGCTGCTGACGGAGCTCGACGGGCTCGAATCGCTGGAGGACGTGGTCGTCATCGCGACGACGAACCGCCCGGACCTCATCGACTCGGCGCTGCTCCGGCCCGGCCGCCTGGACCGGCACGTCCACGTGCCCGTCCCGGACGAGACGGCGCGCCGCCGGATCTTCGAGGTCCACACGCGGAACAAGCCGCTGGCGGACGACGTCGACCTCGACGCCCTCGCCCGGAAGACCGAGGGCTACGTGGGCGCCGACATCGAGGCGGTCGCCCGCGAGGCGTCGATGAACGCCTCCCGGGAGTTCATCGGCAGCGTCACGCGCGAGGAGGTCGGCGAGTCCGTCGGCAACGTCCGCGTGACGATGCAGCACTTCGAGGAGGCGTTAAGCGAGGTCAACCCCAGCGTCACCCCCGAGACGCGCGAGCGCTACGAGGAGATCGAAAAGCAGTTCAGGCGGTCGGAGGTCGACCGCACCGAGGCCGAGCCGGGCGCCGCGTTCCAGTAAGTCGGCCGCCCGTTTCGGTGCTCGCCCGCGGCGGTTTTTATACGACGCCGAGCGTCGACAGCAGGTAGAACGCCGCGACGACGACGATGCCGATCGTGACGAGCCGCCACGCGAGCTTCAGCACGAACTTGCCGACGACGATGATCAGCGCGACGGCGACGAGGGCGACCAGCAGCTGCCCGACCTGACTGCCGAGCAGCGCGGCCTGTGCCGGCGCGACGAGTCCCGCGAGCGCGAGCGATGATCCGGTCATGTCCGGCCTCACGGCGACGCCGGGCATAAGCTTGTGGGACGAGGGACGCTCCGGGTACGAATTCTGATAGGTGTGTGGCAAACCGGCGCCGCATTCGGACGCGCGCTCGTCCGGAGGCGGACCACAGGGACGCCAGCACCCGGCGCCGCCGCCGGAGCGACCGCCGAGCGACCCCCCTTCTGTTCCGGTGGGAGACCGCTTCGGTCTCCCGTTTTGTTCGGTTGAGGTTCAGTTTCACTCCGGTCTACCTACGCTTATGTGTCCGGAGTCCCTTTCGTACCGACGTACCGGATTCAGCGTCAGACGCCCCGGACCGACGTTACATACCGAATCGGACATGTAGATGCCGGGCGGGTCCGAACATCCGAACCTACAAGGGCCCGCCTCGCCAGTACACCAACACTACAGATGATCCATATCCCACGCCAAGCCAGCGGGGTGGCCGCCGAATGAGCAGCGACGGCGTCTCCGCCGACGGAGTCGAACTGCCGATCAAACGAACCACGGGCGACACCATGGAGGAGCGCCTCACGGGCAACGCCTACGGGAACATCCTGCCCGCGCGCTACCTCCGGAAGAACGCGGACGGCGAGCCGATCGAAGATCAGGAGGAGCTGTTCGACCGCGTCGCGCGCAACGTCGCGCTCGCGGAGGCGGTCTTCGAGGCCGAAAAGCAGGGCGTCGAGGTCACCGTCACGCCCGACCAGCTGAAGCCCGACCACCCGCGGCGCGACGAGCTCGCCGAGGAGGTCTTCGGCGCGGGCACGACCGCGACGGACGACACGGAGACGACGCTCACCGCCCACAACGTCAACAAGTTCTCGTACGAGACGGTCGTCCCCGAGCTCCCCGAGAGCGTGCGCGACCACGTCGAGGCGACCGCGGACCGGTTCCGTAACGGGATGGAGTCGCTATCCTTCATGCCGAACTCCCCCACCCTGATGAACGCGGGCGACGAGCTCCAGCAGCTCTCCGCCTGCTTCGTCGACTCGCCGGGCGACGACATCACCGACATCCACCAGACCGCCAAGGAGGCGGCCGAAGTGTTCCAGTCCGGCGGCGGCATGGGGTACGCGTTCTGGAAGCTCCGCCCGTACGGCGACGCGGTCGGCTCCACCGGCGGCATCGCCTCCGGCCCGATCACGTTCATGCGGACGTTCGACCAGATGTGCGAGACGATCGCGCAGGGCGGTGCGCGCCGCGGCGCCCAGATGGGCGTCATGCGGATCTCGCACCCGGACGTCATCCAGTTCATCCACGCGAAGAACAAGGACGTCTCCCTGGCCCACTCGCTGCGCCTGAACGACCCCGACGACTTCACGCACAACTCCTTCGCGGACGCGCTGGAGGAGGCCCGCGAGCTCATCGACGAGGACGGGAAGGTGCCCGAGCACCTCCGGAACGCGGTCGAGGGACACCTCTCGAACTTCAACATCAGCGTCGGCGTCACGGACGACTTCATGGCGGCGCTGGAGAACGACGAGGAGTTCACCTTCACCAACCCGCGCACGGAGGAGCCCCACATTGCCACTCCGGAGACGAAGGAGCTGTACGACATGTTCGGCCTCGGCGAGCACGTCGAGGTCGGCGAGGAGCTCTCCGTCCCCGCGGCCGAGATCTGGGACCACATGATCGAGGGCGCCCACGAGAACGGCGAGCCGGGCGTCGTCTACCTCGAGCGGATCAACAAGGAGCACTCCTTCGACGTCGAGGAGCACCCCGAACACCGGATCCTCGCGACGAACCCCTGCGGCGAGCAGCCCCTCGAGGAGTACGAGGCCTGTAACCTCGGCCACATCAACCTCTCGACGCTGGCGGATCTGGACGCGCCGGACTGGCGCGTCTGGTCCGACGAGCACGCCGACGAGTACGACTCCGAGGCGGCCGCGGTCGAGGCGTTCCTGGAAGAGGCGATCGACTTCGAGGAGTTCGAAGAGCGGATCGCGTACGGCACCCGCTTCCTCGAGAACGTCGTCACGATGTCCGACTTCCCGGTCCCGGAGATCGAAGAGAAGGTCCGGGATATGCGGAAGATCGGACTCGGGATCATGGGGCTCGCGCAGCTGTACGTCCAGCTCGGCGTCCGCTACGGCTCCGAGTCGGGCAACGAGATCGCCCGGCAGCTGATGACCCACATCAACCACGAGTCGAAGCTCGCCTCCCACGAGCTCGCCGAGGAGCGCGGCACCTTCAACGACTGGGAGGACTCGAAGTACGCGAACCCGACCGAGCACCGCGACTGGTTCGAGCACTACACCGGGCTCGACGCCGACGAGTGGGAAGACGGCTTCCCGATCCGCAACCACAACACGACGACGATCGCCCCCACGGGCACGACGTCGATGATCGGCAACACGACCGGCGGCTGTGAGCCCATCTACAACGTCGCCTACTACAAGAACGTCTCCGACGACGTCCAGGGCGACGAGATGCTCGTCGAGTTCGACGACTACTTCCTGCGCACGCTGGAGGCCAACGACGTCGACGTCGAGGCCGTCAAGCGGGAGGCGCAGGAGCAGATGGCCGAAAACGATTTCGACGGCGTCGAGGGGCTCGACACCGTGCCGAACGCGATCGGCGAGCTGTTCGTCGTCACCGGCGACCTCTCCGCGAAGGACCACGCGGGCGTGCAGGTCGCCTGCCAGAAGGGCGTCGACTCCGCCATCTCGAAGACCGTGAACGCGCCCAACGACTCCACGCTGGGCGACGCCAAGGAGGTCTTCGAGTACATCTACGAGAACGGCGGGAAGGGCGTCACCTACTACCGCGACGGCACCCGCTCGAAGCAGGTGCTCACGACGCGCGCGCAGAACGCGGAGTTCGCCGACGAGAGCGAGGCGGCCGAGACGATCGTCGAGCAGATCGGCGAGGTCTTCGGCGGGATCGAGGCGTTCCTCGACAACGAGGACGTCCAGGCCGCGATCGACGCGGAGATCTCGGACCTGCTCGAAGCGACGGAGCAGCCGCGGATCGACTACAGCGAGCGGAGCCCGCGCCCCGACTCCCTGAACGGCGTCACCCAGCGCGTCGAGACGGGCTACGGCAAGCTGTACGTCACCATCAACGAGGACGACAAGGGGCTGCCGTTCGAGCTGTTCGCGAACATCGGTCACTCCGGCGGCTACACCAACTCCTTCACGGAGGCGCTCGCGAAGGTCATCTCGACGGCGCTGCGCTCCGGCGTCGACCCCGAGGAGATCGTCGACGAGCTCCAGGGCACCCGGAGCCCGAAGGTCGCGTGGGACAAGGGCGAACAGATCCAGTCGATCCCGGACGCCATCGGCACCGCGCTGCGGCGCTACCTCGACGACGACGTGGACAAGGGGATCCCCCAACAGCAGAGCCTCGACGACGTCGAGGGGAGCGTCGCGGACGAGTCGCCGAGTCCCCCGAGCCAGACCGACGGGGGCGCGGTCGACGCCGGCGCGGCGACCGAGGCTCCGAGCGGATCCGAGCCGACGGCGGCCGACGACGCGGCCGGCGCCGACGACTCGACCCAGGAGCTCATCGCGGCGGGCGAGTCGCCCGAGTGTCCCGAGTGCGGCGGCATGAACCTCTACTACTCCGAGGGCTGCAAGACGTGCGAGTCGTGCGGCTGGTCGGAGTGTTAAACGGGACGAACCGGCGGTAACGAGCGCTTGACGACGCGGTTTTTTGCGGTTCGGACGAACGCGACCGATACCGGGAGTAGGTGTAGTACGTCGTGAGTGAGGCAATTTATAAAGAGAATTGAGGTGTTGCTGTCGACTATTTATAAATGACTGACGCTGCTGCGGCGAGTGCCTCCAAAGCCCCAGCCGTCGAGGGCGGGGTACGCTCGCTGCGCTCCTCACTCGGTCGCTTCGCTCCCTCATTCCGGTGCTTACGTCGCCTACCCCGCCCTCGACGGCTGCCCCTTTGAGTCCTCCCCGCACCGCACAGCATCCGTACCTCACACCTCCCCAGCCTCGTCAGCCGGCCTCCGCCTCGCTCCGGCCGGCTGACTCCCTCGCGCGTGCTCCTCGCGTCCTTCGGACGCTCGGAGGCACGCGCCGACCGGACAAGGGTACTGTATANCGCGGCCGCCGATGGCGGCCGCTCGCAGGCACGCGCCGACCGCACTCTCCGTTATAAACGATCGTCGGCGCAGCTGGCGACTACTTCAATACCGAATCGCTGCTACCGATCTGTGATACTCACTTTCGCAATCGATCGCTCGTCGGGTTCACGCGCTCGCCGAGGGACGAACCACTCCCACTCGAAAAACGTGCGACGAAGCGAAACCGGACGGAGCGAGAAGGCCGAAAGAGTCCGAAAGAAATCGAAACGTCGGGCCGCGCCGTCGCCTCAGAAGGTCTCCAAGTAGCGGTCCTCCTCCCACTGCGACACCTGGGTGAGGTACTCGCTGAACTCCTGGGACTTCGCCTCGGCGAACTTCTCGGAGGTGTGCGGGCCGAGCGCCTCCTGAAGCACCTCGTCTTCCTCCAACTCCTCGACGGCGGCGCCGAGGTTCGGCGGGAGCGTCTCGATGCCGTACTCCTCGCGCTTCTCGTCGTCGAACTCGTAGATGTCCTCGCGGACCGGGTCGCCGGGGTCGGCGCCGGTCTTGATCCCGTCGAGGCCGGCGGCGATGAGCGACGCCAGTCCGAGGTAGGGGTTACAGGACGGGTCGGGGCTGCGGACCTCGAAGCGCGCGGACACGCCCGCGGCGTCCGGCACGCGGACGAGCGCCGAGCGGTTCGTGTCGGACCACGCGACGTAGATGGGCGCCTCGTAGCCGGGCACCAGGCGCTTGTAGGAGTTCACGGTCGGGTTGGTGACGGCCGTGAACGCCTTCGCGTGCTCCAAGATGCCGCCCATGAACTGGTAGGCCGTCTCGCTCAGGTTGAACTCGTCGTCGTCGTCGGCGAAGGCGTTGCCGTCCTCGTCGAACAGCGAGATGTGGCTGTGCATCCCCGAGCCGTTGATGTCGGCGATCGGCTTGGGCATGAACGTCGCGTGGAGGTCGTGCTGCTCGGCGACCGCGCGGACGACGGCGCGGAACGTCGCGATGTTGTCCGCGGTCGTGAGCGCGTCGTCGTACTTGAAGTTGATCTCGTGTTGGCCCTCGGCGACCTCGTGGTGCGAGGCCTCGATCTCGAAGCCCATCGCCTCGAGGGTGAAGATGATCTCCTTGCGCACGTCGGACGCGAGGTCCTTCGGCGCCAGATCGAAGTAGCCGCCGTTGTCGTGCGGGATCGTCGTCGCGTTGCCGTCGTCGTCCTTCTCGAACAGGAAGAACTCCGGCTCCGGCCCGATGGAGACGGAGTAGCCCATCTCCTCGGCCTCCGCGAGGACGCTCTTGAGGACCTGACGCGGGCCGCCGGCGAACGGTTCGCCGTCGGTGTCGACGATGTCACAGATGAGCCGCGCGGCGCCGCTGTCGCCGTCACCGTCGCTGCGCCACGGGAGCACCGCGAACGTGTCGGGGTCGGGGACGAGCCGCATGTCCGACTCCTGGATGCGCACGAACCCCTCGATGGAGGAGCCGTCGAAGTAGATCCCCTCGGTGAACGCCTTCTCCGCCTGATGAGCGGGGACGGAGACGTTCTTCACGACGCCGAGGATGTCGGTGAACTGGAGCCGCAGGAAATCGACGTTCTGTTCCTCGATCTCGTCGAGTACCGCCTGTTCCTCGGCCGTGAGGCCGCCGTCCGGTTTCGCGTGTTCGTCCGTCATGTTCTGGACGCTTCGTTAGTTATGTGCCAGTATAAAGGCCTTATCGCTTGGCGCATGAACCGCCGGACAGGCAAAACTGCTGGACGTTCGTAAAATTCTAAACCCCCGAAAGCGTGTATCGGTGTGATGACGTACGAAAACCTCGACGCGAAGCTCATCAACTCCCTTCTCAGCAACGGACGCGCGAGCCTCCGGAGCCTCGGGGACGAACTGGACGTCTCGGTGACGACCGTTTCGAACCACCTCCGCGACCTCGAAGAGGAGGGCGTGATCCGGGGGTACACCCCCGTCGTCGACTACGACAAGCTCGGGTACGACGTGACGGCCGTGCTCCAGCTCAAGGTCGAGGGGAGCGCGCTGCCGGACGTCACCGAGAAGCTGCGCCAGGAGAAACAGATGGTGAGCGTCTACGAGGTCACCGGCGACTACGACGTGATCGCCATCGGGAAGTTCACCGACACGGACGGGATGAACGACCAGATCAAGTCGATCCTCACGGACGCGGACATCCGCGAGTCGAACACGAGCGTCGTCCTCAACGCGGTCACGGAGAACGAGCAGTTCGACCTCGACGTCGAAGAGTAACTCGACCGGCCGCCCGGCTCGAACGCCCAGCCCCGCTCGGAGACCGGTTCCGCCCTTCTACTGCCGTTCCGCCGCCGCCTCCAGGACCTCCACCGCCGGGAGCGGCTCGCCCGTCAGCGCGCGGATGTACGCCCCGCCCGCGATGGAGACGTGCGAGAACTCCTCCTCGCTGAGGCCGTACATCTCGATGGCCCGAGAGGTGTCGCCGCCGCCGACGACCGAGAAGCAGTCCGTCTCCGCGATGGCTTCGAGGACGCCGACGGTGCCGTCGGCGAACCGCTCGTCCTCGAAGACGCCGAGCGCGCCCTTCACGAACACCGCGTCGGACTCGCGGATCGCCGGCTCGTAGTCGTCGACCGTCGCGGCGCCCACGTCGAGGTACCCGGTCTCCTTCTCCTCGATGTCGTCGACCGCGACCTCGGCGCGCTCGCCGTCGGCGCCCTCGTACGCGAGGTCGCTCGCGAGGCGGATCTCGTCGCCGCGCTCGTCGAGGACCGACTCGATCAGCTCGCGGTTCGCCTCCCACTGCTCGTCGAACAGATCCATCTCACCCACGTCGTGGCCGACCGGGTGACCCGCGGCGCGTAAGAACCTGTCTCTTATACACATCTCTGATGGCGCG